>JBIOKD010000179.1:0-6709 GCA_044451485.1 Candidatus Eiseniibacteriota bacterium
CCGTTCTCCGCCACGAACGTGCACTGGCCTTGGTCGCGCTGCCACACCCTTCGGCGCACGTCGGCCGGAATGCAGCGGGCTCGCTTCGAGCGGCGGCCCGGACGTGTGCGGGCGGTTGCGGCGAAGCGACGCTGCTCGAGCTTCGCGATCAGCGCATCCAGCGCCCGGTCGAGCACCGCCGCCAGGTCTCCCGAAGGCACCGCATGACCGAGCAGGGACTGGGCGTAGAGCAGCTTGTCGTGGGTCTCCTGCCCGATCGTCACCTGCACCGCGAATCGCTGCGGCGACAGCGGGGTGAGCCTCGCGCGGGTTGGCTGAAGTCCTATCCGCGCTGGCGCGTATTGTATCTCGCTTTCACAAAGTGGCGTCGGCAGCGGTGAGTCACACGACGGAGCCGACGTAATGGCCTGGACGCAGGTCATGAGATCCGGCTTGGGGAAGCGCTGTGCGAGCAGGAGCTCGATCTCTGCCCGGGTCTTATGCGTGGCGGCCGCGATCAATTCCTGAGCGTTCTCTGGGGCCAGGTATGGCACCAAGAGGACCACCGCGCTCAGGTGCAGCCGGCCATCGGCGGCGGCAGCGAAGATCTCCGGGAACTGGCGGGCCGCGCGTGCCGCCCGAATGCGCCTCGTGGCGGCGTCCTCGGACAGGTGCAACTCCCCCACGCAGTAGGCGTACATCGAGGGGTAGGCGGCAGGCAGGTAGAGCTTGCGGGCATCCACCTCGGCCAAGTGGGCCAGCATCGAGGCGGTGGTGTGATGGTCCTGGGCGACCAGCGTCGCCAGGTCATGCAGCAGCACGTGGTCGGCGAGATGCGACAGTGAATAAGACTTCATGGCGGGACTCCGCGGGGGCGTGTCCCGGGGGCATGGTCATGTCTATCACGCGCATTCTCGACGCTCGTGGATGCGCGCTGGGTGCGGATCGAGCCACCGGATGGGCCTCGGGCGCCGGAGCCGGCCGATCAACCGCGTGCGGTGACTTGCGGCGCTTGGACGCGCGATGCGCGTGCGACTCACGAATCGCGGACGCGCGACGCGCGAACACCTGTCAAGCGAAATCGCCACGCGCGTCGCGATTCATCATGATGACGGCATGCGTGCGGTCGCTCCCGACGACCGCCGCCGGAATGTAGCCACCGCGGCACACGCGGCCACCGATGAACGCCCGGCGTCCGCTCTCGACATCGCCGCGTCCGCCCGGCGCGTGTGCGCGCCGTTGGTACGCGACCCGTGTCGGTGTCGGCCGCGCCGGGGGCCCGCCGCCCTGGACAGGCCGGGCCGTGACTCGTCTACCGCGGTTGCGAGTGTCCCTCCACGAGCTGTGGGGTCGCGTGCCGGATCTTGAACAGCTCCGAGACCGTGACCAGCCGATAGCCCATGGCGATCAGACGATCGAGGATGGGCGGCAGGATCGCGAACGCCTTGTCGCGGTCCTCGTACCACGGGTGGAACACCACGATCGAGCCGGGTCCGAGCAACCGGAGCGTGTATTCGATGGTGGTGTCGGGCGGCGTGCCATCGGGCAGGTCGTAGTGCGGATCCACGTCGAACAGCGCGACCAGGCGATGCCACCGGCGCAACTCCTCGCTCACGCGGTCGTCCAGCATGCCGTAGGGCGGACGCACCAGGATCCGGCCACGTTGTCCGAGCGCGTGGATCAGGCTGTCGGTGCGCGCGAGCTCCACACGCATCGAGTCGGAAGGGATGGAATCGAGCCGCGGGTGTGTCCAGGTGTGGTTGCCCATCTCGTCACCGGCGGCGAGCAGCCGGCGGCCGATGTCGGGCCGCGTCACCAGTTCCCCGCCCACCACGAAGAAAGTGGCATGCGCATGACGCGGCGCGAGGATCGCGAGCAGCGTGTCGAGCGTGGCCTCGTCACGCGGGCCATCGTCGAAGCTGAGCGCGATCGCGCGATCGGTGGTCTTGAGACGGGCAATCGGCGCGCCCGCCGGAATCCCGGCACGCGCGGCGCGCGGGCCGACACCGGGCGCCAGCGTCAGCGCCGCCAGGGCGATCACCAGGCTGCGGCGCGTGGCGCGGCCGCGCTCAGCCGCCACCGGCCGCCGCGGTCAGACCCTTCCCGGTGCGCAACTGCTCGTTGATGCCGTCGAGCACGCTCCGGGGAGGCCGCACCCGCTCGAGCGGAAGCTTGGCGAGCGGCTCGTCGTGGAGGTCGAGATCCTCGCCAAAGGTGGTGTCGGCGGGGTCCACGTAGAGCAACCCGGTGATCAGCCGCCGCTCGCGCTGCGCGGCGTGGATGACGTCGAGCGCGCCCTCGCGACTGGTCGGGTCGTAGTCCTCGCGCAGCTTCTTGAGATAGATCACCGAGCCGTCGGGCATGTCCACCTCGCGGGTGGTGCCGGGATCGTAGTCGACCGTGATGTCCTCGTAGAACGGCACGTATTCGATGTCGTGCAGCGGCGCGTCGTGCTCCTTCACCGCCGCGTAGCTCTTCGACGAGCCCGGGTGGTCGGCAAACGTCACGCATGGGCTGATCACGTCGAGCACCGCGGTCCCGTGGTGGCTGAACGCGGCCTTGATCAGCGGTCGCAGCTGCTTGACGTCACCCGAGAACGAACGGGCCACGAAGCCGCAACCGAGCTCGATCGCCATCGCGCACAGGTCGATCGGCATCAGCTCGTTGACCTTGCCGCTCTTCTGCGTGCTGCCGATGTCCGCCGTCGCCGAGAACTGGCCCTTGGTGAGCCCGTACACGCCGTTGTTCTCGATGATGTACACCACTGGGACGTTGCGTCGCACCAGGTGCATGAACTGGCCGAGCCCGATGCTGGCGGTGTCCCCGTCGCCCGACACCCCGATCAGCAGCAGGCTCCGGTTGGCGACGTGGACGCCGGTGGCGACGCTGGGCATCCGCCCATGCACGGCGTTGAACCCGTGCGAGCGGCCCAGGAAGTAGGCCGGTGTCTTGCTCGAGCAGCCGATCCCCGACAGCTTGGCGACCTGATAGGGCTCGAGATTGGACTCGAACGCGGCCTGGATGATCGCGCCGGTGATCGCATTGTGTCCGCAGCCCGGGCACAGCGTGGTCTTCGACCCGTCGTAGTCACCCTTGACGAGCCCGATGCGGTTCCTGGATCCGCCCGGTCCGGCCGGGGTCTCGGTGGTGGCGCTCATACCGTGGCTCCCTCGACGGCCGGGACGTGCATGCCCTCCTGGCGCAGGATCTCGTCGGTCACGCTGCGGGCGTCGATCGGCAGACCATCGTAGTGCCGCACGCTCCGGATGCGCGGCGCCGTGTCCGGGTACTCGCCACGCAGGATCCCGGCGAGCTGGCCGTCGCGGTTCTGCTCGACCACGTAGACCTTCGGGTGCGCGCGGATGAACTCCGCCAGCGCCGGCGAGCCCGGCAGGGCCTTGAGGAGAAGGTAGTCGGTCTTCACCCCGGAGTCGGCGAGCTGGTCACGCGCCTCGACCACCGCCCAGTGACTGGAGCCGAACGCGATGATCCCGATCTCGGCCCCCGTGGCGAAGATCTCGGGCGCCGGCACCAGGGTACGCGCGGTGTCGAGCTTGCGGACGAGACGGTCGAGCCCGCGCGCGTAGGCCTCGGCGTTCTCGGTGTAACGCGCGGCCTCGTCGTGTCCGGAGCCGCGGGTGAAGTAGGTGCCCTTGGCGTCGCGGTTCCCGGGCAGCGTGCGGTACGGGATGCCGTCGCCGTCCACGTCGCGATAGCGCTCGAAACGGGGCAGCGTCGCGAGCTGCTCCTCGGTCAGCACCTTGCCACGATCCCATGGCCGGTCCGGATACTCGAACGGCTCGCTCATCCAGTTGTTCATGCCCAGATCGAGATCGCTCATCACGAACACCGGTGTCTGCAATCGCTCGGCCAGGTCGAACGCGCGATATCCGAATTCGAAGCACTCCTTGACCGAGCTCGGGAACAGCATCACGTGACGGGTGTCGCCGTGTGACAACGACCACACCAGTGTGAGGTCGCCCTGTGCGGTGCGCGTGGGAAGCCCCGTGCTCGGGCCGACCCGTTGGATGTCCCACACCACCGCCGGGATCTCGGCGTAGTAGCCAAAGCCGGCGAACTCGGCCATGAGCGAGATGCCGGGCCCCGAGGTGGCGGTCATCGCGCGCGCGCCCGCCCAGTTGGCGCCGATCACCATGCCGATGGCGGCGATCTCGTCCTCGGCCTGCACGACGGCGAACGTCTTCTTGCCGGTCTCGGGATCGCGCCGGTGCTGCTCGAGGAACCCGATCAACGCCTCGACCAGGCTCGACGACGGCGTGATCGGGTACCACGTCACCACCGTGACGCCGCCGAACATCGCGCCGAGTGCCGAGGCGGTGTTGCCTTCGACCAGGACCAGACCGCGGGTCTTGTCCATGGGCTCGAGCCGGAAGCGGCGCTCGCCGGGCAGGTTTGCGGCCGCCCACTCCCAGCCCGCGCGCACCGCCTGGTGGTTGAGCGCGAGCGCCTTGGGCTTGCGTCCGAGCTGGGCGTCGAGCGCGCGCTCGATCTCCGGTTCCGCGATGCCGATCATCTCGGCGAGCACGCCGACGTAGATCATGTTGACCACCAGGCGCCGCAGCTTCACGTCGGTGGTGATGGGCTCCAGCAGCTTCGCCATCGGCACGCGCACCACCTGACGGTCGGCGGGCGGATCGGCGAAGCGGATCGACTCGTTGGCGATGATGACGCTTCCCGGTCCCATCGCCTGGACGTCCTCGGCCGCGGTTTCGGGGTTCATCACCACCAGGATGTCGTTGTCCCGGCGACGCGCGACGTATCCGTGTTTGCTGGCGCGGATGGTGAACCAGGTCGGCAGACCGGCGATGTTCGACGGGAACAGGTTCTTGCCGCTCACCGGAATGCCCATCTGGAACATCGCGCGCAACAGGACGGTGTTGGCGGTCTGGCTGCCCGAGCCGTTCACCGTGGCGACGTGGATGCTGAAATCGTTGACGACGGGTGTCACCGAACGTTCTCCTGGCGGGATCCCGGGCGGCCGAGGCGGTCCGCGATCACGACGCGGGTGCGGGCGTCTTCCGGAAGGCGTCCCACGGCGCGCCTCCGGGGCCCTTCGAGAACCGCAACGATAGGGCGTGCGCGAAAGGGGGGTCAAGCGCCGCGCCGCCGTGCCGGGCCACCGGCCGGCACCCCACCTTGACCCCCGTGCGGGGGCGTCATAGCGTCTGGCCATGGTCACTCGAGTGGCATCGCGGATCGAACCCGCGCCTGCGATCCTCGACGCCTCGCGCCGCTGGCTCGAACCGGTGCGCGCGGCGCTCGGTTCCGAGTTCCTCGCGTGTTACCTCACCGGGAGCGTGCTGCGTCACGGCTTCGACGTCAGGAAGTCCCGGGTGAACCTGCTGATCGTGACCCGCTCGCTCGGTCTCGACGTGCTCGATCGCGCCGCCCGTGGTCTGCCCGAGGACGGACGGCAGCCACCGCACTACGAGCCTCTGTTCATGAGCGAGGGTCAGGTGCGGCAGTCGCTGGACGCGTTCCCGATCGAATGGATCGAGATCCAGGAGGCGCATCTGCTGCTCGAGGGCCAGGACGTGGTCGGGACGCTCACCGTGCCGCGCGACAACCTGCGGCTGCAGTGCGAGCACGAGCTGCGGGTGAAGGCGCTGCGTCTGCGGCACCAGTACCTGGCACACGCGCGGCACCCGCAACGGCTCGAGCCCGAGCTCAAGGCGGTGGCGAGCGGGTTCGCGGCGTTGTTCCGCGCGTTGTTGCGTCTGCGTGGCGAAGAGCCACCGGCCGAGACGCCGCGTGTGGTCGAGCGGGTCGCGGACCTCTACCAGCTCGACGCTCAGGCGTTGATCGGCGCATACCTGGCGCGACAGGGCGAGCGCAAACTCTCGCCCACCGACACGCTCGCGCTGTATCGACGGTTCCTGGGTGAAGTCGACCGGCTGGTGGCCGCGATCGACACCCTCCGCGTCCCATGAGCCACGGGCGCGCGCCCGCGCGCCGCACCACCCTCCGCCCGGTCCCGTCGCTGCTAGCGACGATCCTGCTGGTGGCCCTGGCGATCTTCCCGGCGCGCCCGCCGTGGCCCATGTCGGCTCCGCCCGTGGCCCGCGCCGACAACCCGGCGGACTCGACGATCGCGGCCATCCCGGACTACGTCGGATACGTGAACGACCGCGCCGGGGTGATGGACGATACGTCGCGCGCCAAGCTCGAGGCCTTCCTCGACCAGCTCCAGAAGAAGACCGGTGTCGAGTTCGCCGTTCTCACGATGGCCAGCACCGCGCCGCTGACCGCGAGCGAATACAAGGTCAAGGTCTTCGAGAAGTGGAAGGTGGGCAAGAAGGGTCTCGACAACGGTCTGATCATGCTGGTGGTGATGGACGAACACGAGGTCCGCTTCGAGACCGGATACGGTCTCGAGGGCGTGCTGCCCGACGGACTCCAGTCGCGGATCTATCGCGAACGGATGAGGCCGCTCTTCCTCCAGGGCGACGTGGCGGGTGGCATCACCGCCGGTGTCCTCGAATGCGCGGGGCGGATCGCGGCCGACAAGCACGTGACACTCGAATGGGATGGTCGTGAGCTTCGTTACGATCAGCCCACCGGTGGTCGCAGACGCATCCCTCCCTGGGTGCCGCTGTTGATCTTCGTGATGGTGTGGATCGCGCTCAGCTCGATCCGGCGTGGTGGTGGCGGCCGCCGTGGCGGCATGTGGTGGATGGGACCCATGCTCGGCGGCGGATGGGGCGGCGGC
>JBIOKD010000180.1:0-6667 GCA_044451485.1 Candidatus Eiseniibacteriota bacterium
GAAGCACTGGTACGCAAGGTGGTGGGCATGGTCGCGGTCTCGGAGTGGAAGCGCCGCCAGATGCCGCCCGGCGTCAAGGTCAGCCCGCGTGCGTTCGGCAAGGATTGGCGGATGCCGATCACCGACCACTGGCGCGGCTAGGCAGCGTCTCGAGACTCGCCGATCAGTGCCTGACGTCCGGCGGCGTCGAACAGCTTGGACGACTCGTCCCAGGTGAGCTGGTGCACCGCGTCGGTGGTGCCCGCGGCCCCGATCGACACCGGTCCCCACAACATGATCCCGTTGGCCTTGACCTGCGAGATCGAGCCGTAGTTGGTGTTGTCGCGGGTCATCCAGATCTCGACCGTGCCGGCCGGGCCGGCCAGGTTCTCGAAGCGACCGCCGAAGGCCACGTCGGTGAGACCCTTGATGTCCTCCTTGTGGTCGTTGTACTCGGAGACCGTGTTGAGATCGACCAGCACGCGCTCGAACGGATCGGTGGATGAATCGATGGTGAACGGATCGGGAAGGTCGTAGTGCGTGAAGATCTGGGCCGAGGTGATGATGCAGCCGGTGGCGGCCAGCACGAGGGTGGCGAGACCGGCGAGCAGGAGACGCGGAGCACGGGTCATGGCGGGGCCTCCGGTCAGAACGAGGTGAACGCGTAGCTGACGCCCGCGTTCGCCTCGGCGAACTTCTGTGAGGTGCCGTTGGTCGAGACCACGTCGAGCCCGCCCCGGATGTGCAGCACGAGCTTCGGGACGAGCCGGATACCGAAGCCGAGTCCGCCCTGATAGCCCATCTTGTTGATGTCGTCGGCCCCGGAGCGGGTGATCTGGTACGAGCCGATCCCGATCCAGGGGTAGAACGAGAACGAAGTTCCGAAGGTGAACAAGGCGTTGACGCCGAAGTTCTTCAGATCGCCGCCGTCACGCGTGTAGTCGATCCCGGCCACGGTCTGGGTCGCGTCGCCGAGACTGGCCTGGGTGTAGTAGGGCTCGAGGGTGACGAGCCCGCTCAACGCGACCGGCACCCGCACTCCGAACTGGGTGCCCTGCTTCGAGAGGTCGTTGAGCACCGGGACGCTCACCCCGCCGTACACGCCGGCACCGAGCTGGATCGTGCCGGCGGTGGCGGCGGTCGTGACGAGCGCGAGGATGAGCGCAATGAGGATGGGAATCCTTCGCATGGGCACCTCCAGATGAGCGATGGGCTTTCGGTTCGGGGGCGCCGTGGCCGGGAGGACTGCGGTCTGCTGGCCGGTGAGTCAAGAGGCGGATGAGCGCGGTGTCCCTCATCGGCAGGGAGGACCGGTCCGGGCGGAAGTCACACCGGTCGCGTGGCGGTGGGAAGATTCCGCAGGCGCCGTTCCGGCCGGCGCCACGGACCGAGTCGGGTCAGGAGACGGTCCGGACCGCCACGACCTCGCCCTCGCAGAAGCGCGCCAGACGCCCGGAGAGCGACTCCAGGGCCGCGCCCAGCTCGTCCCGGGCCCGGGGCAGGGGGCAGAACGCCACCACCAGCACCGCCCCGGTCTCCGCCGTCACCGAGGTGCGGAGCGAATCGTTGGTGGGCGCCCCGAACGCGCCGGTGTCGTCGGCGAGCATCAGCCGCCCCACGACGTTGACCCGGCCCTTGCGGATGCCCTCGTAGCCCTCGCCCGGCAGCCCCGCCCGCACTCGCACCACCCCCCGCACCCGCTCCCGATCGTAGAGCCCGAGCGGCAACTGGTGCTCGAGCGAGCACAGGTTGCACACGTCCACGATCGGGTCGATGACCGGCAGCCCCTTGCCCTGCAGCACCCGGCGCAACAGCGCCTCGCTGCTCGGCCGGGTCTTGGTGGGGTCGACGCCGAGGCGGTGGAAGAGTGAGCGGACCTCGGCGACCCCGGGAATGTCGCCGGGCTGGCGATCGGACCACTGCGCCGTGCAACGCGCGACCACCCGGCTGCGCTCGGCGTCGAAGGCCGCCCCGAGTGGCGCGTGACGGAGACCGTGTGCCTCGAGGAGCCCCAGCGCGACCACGCCGCGCAGCGAATCCTCGAGCTCGACGGCGAGACGCTCGGGCGGCGCGGGCAGCGTCATGCGGGTCCTACGATCCGAAGCGACGGGCAGCGGGGCGCGGCCGTCCCGGCCGACCCGCTGTCTCGAATTCCTGCTGATCTCGACACGACTGCGGTGGATCGAAGAGTGGGCGGCGGGAAATCCCTTTCCGACCACGACGATCGAGCGACGCGAGGTCGCCGAACCAAGCGGCCAACATCTTGTCATCGCCGCCCACCGCTCTACGCTGCGGCCACGCGGGCCAGCGCCCGCAAGTTGCTTCGAGAGCACCCGCACGCGTCGTCTCGATGACGATGCACGGCGAGCGGAACTACGTCCCGCGAACCATAACGGCACGCGCCGCGAACGCAAGGGGGAAATAAGAAAATTCCGCGGCGCGAGAGACGCTAGCAGAGGACATGCCGCGAGAAGGTTCGCCGACAAGCGCGCGTGTTCGGAGACGCGAGCGCCGCGTGCGCGGTGATGAACGCGGCGAGTGTCGAAAATGCATGAGCGTTGAATGCTCGCCGCACCGCGTCGTCGTCGGACATGGATCGCCGCCTCGCAGAGAACGGGAGGTGCTGCTCGCGAGTGACGCGTGCGAAATGACTTGCGCGTGTCGCGCGCCGCCGTGCGGCGCGGCGCCTCGGGCGCAGACGTCAGCTCACCGGAGCGGTCCCGGCTTCGTGCGGCGGCAGCTTCCGCTCCACCGACACCACGCGATAGCGGACCACCTGCTCCTCGGCGGGCAGATCCACCTCGTCGCCGATGCCCTTGCCCATGAGGGCGCGGCCCACCGCCGACTGGAAGGAGATGACGTGATCCCCGTGGTGGTGCTCGTCCTCCCCGAGGATCCAGTAGGTGGTCATCTCGCGGTCGTTCTCCACCACGACCTCGGTGCCGAGCCCCACCACGCCGTCCTTCAGCATGGCGTCGTCGACGAAGCGCGCCCGCACCAGCCGCTGCTGGAGCATCGCCACCTGGGCGCTCACCGTCTTCTGCTTGAGCTTGGCCGAGTGGTACTCGGCGTTCTCGCGCAGGTCGCCCAGCTCCCGCGCTCTCTGGATGGTCTGGGGAATGGTCGTCCTCAGCTCGCGCTCGAGCCGGTCCAGCTCCTTCTTGAGCCGGTTCCAGGTGGCGCGGGTCATCACCGGTAGCTCCTCGGCCACCTGCTGACCCACCTGGGCGAACATGCGCTGGCTGTTCTTCTGGCGCGTGAGCTTGACCGCCTCCACCGCGTCGCTCAAACCGTACCGGCCGGCGGCGTCGAGTGCCGGGAAGAGGTAGCGGTCGCTCGAGCGCCATTGGCGCAACAGCACGGTGGTCTTGAGCACGCGGTCCTCGGGGCACGGCATGCCGGCGAGCAGCCGATCGAAGGCGCCACCGGGCTCGAGCCAGGACAGCACCTTCTCCGCCGTCGAGGGTTTGGGCTTCTCCTCGATCAGCGACAGGGCGCCCCACAACACCCGCCAGCCGTCGGTGGGGCGCTCCTTCCGACCCAGCTCCTGCTCGATCAACCGCAGGGCGGCCGCCGGGTAACGCGGAGCGTGCTCGAGCAGTGTGACCCGGAGTGCGGCGCGCCCGGCGTCGTCGAGATGATCGTGGTAGACCTGCGCCTTGTCGCGCACCGACGAGAAGCGCGAGTCGAGCGCCGAGAGGATGGCGTCCGCCTCGACACCCGGGGCGTGGGCGGCATCCAGCAGGGCGGCCTGCTCGTCCTCACCGCTCAGGTCGGTGATCGAGAGTCCCTGCTCCCACAGCTGCTTCAGGACCTCGAGCCAATCGGAGGCGCGATGCGGGTACCAGCGCGCGAAGTACAGACCGGCGCGCGCCCGGTCCACCCGCTCGCCCTCCTCGTCCAGCATGGTGCGCTCGATGAAGCGGCCGAAGCGCTGCAGCAGGGTGCGCTCGGCCTGCGGGTGCTGGACCAGGAACTTCCGGAGGTTGGCCAGGTTGTGTCGGGCGGGCTTGCGCGGCTCGTGCAGCGGCAGTGGTGTGTCGACCGCTCCGGCACCGTTCACCGTGCCCTCCGGCGCCAGCGCCCACACCTGCTCGAAGGCGCGGGAGTGGTCGATGCGCGGGTCCTTCTCGGCGGCGGAGCGCATGCGGCGCAGGAACGAGGTCCACTCGCCGGCCGGGATCAGCTGATAGCCGACCAGGAAGGTCTTGAGCTTCTGCGCGTCGGCGCTCCCTCCCATCGCGCGCAGGGCGCGTGCCAGCACCGCGGCCGGTTGCTCGTCGCGCAGACGTTTGAGCTCGGCCGGATCTCCCAGGTGCAGGAGACGGAGGTCGTCGTCCGCCACCGCGGCCAGGGTCCGCCGCGCCGCGGCGTAGGGCATCTTGTGACCGCGCGACCTGGCGAAGTCGAGCACCACGGTCTCGCCGTCGTTCGAGAGGACGCGGCCACCACCAAAGGAGCCGTGGAACACCACCCGGCCGGGGGGCAGGGCGGCGAGCTGGTCGAAGCGCTCCAGCGCGCCGAGCACGGGCTGCTCGGGATCCGCGAGACCGCTGTCGGCGATCACACGCGCGGCATCGGGCAGATCGCGGCCCGGCCCCTGTCGCAGCGCCTCGATGAGCGAAGCGCGTAGCGGCTGGGCGCCGGCTTCGCCACCCTCAGCCACCGCCTCCGCCACCGCGCGGCGCAACGAAGCCTCGAGCTCGCCGGCGCGATGCGCGGCGACGAGGGGTGGCAGCGTGATGTCGGCGAGCAGCCGGACCTCCTTGAGCGCTCCCTGCTGCGCGACCGTGGGCAGCACCTCACCGAGCTTCACCAGCCCGTCGAGATCCTCGTGCTCGGCGAACTCGAGTGCCGCCTCCTCGAGACCGGGATAGCGCTTCTCGGCCGCGAAGGCGGGGGTGAGCTCGGCGAGCAGCGCGCGGCGATCGGCGGCCCGCCCCACGTCGGCGAGTCGGACCGCGAGCAACAGCCCCAACTCGAGATCCTCGGGAATCAGCGCGAACGCGCGTCCGAGCGCGTCCACCCGCTCCGGATCCTTGCCGAGACCCTCGTGCGCCTTCACCAGCAGACGCGCGCCGGCTCCGGTCTCGGCGAGCTGCAACGACCTCTCGGCCACCGAGGCCAGGGGCTCCCACGCCTTCTCGGCCGCGAGCTTCTCGCCCAGCGCCAGGAGAGTCTGGTTGGCGCGCTCGATGTCGCCGTTGAGCGCGCACACCGCCGCGAGCAGGTACTCGACCGCGTGGCTGGGCTTCGGCTGGCGCAGACGACCGCCACATTCCTCACGCACCCAGGCGAGACGTCCCTCGGCCTGGGCTTCGTGCGCGATGCTCTCCAGGCGGTCACGTGACGAAGGCGAAAGGTCGCCGAGCTCGTCACCACGCAGGATCGCCGGAAGGGTGTCTCGTACGGGCATGTGTCGGAGGACCGCCGGATGCGACGGCCCGACGCGGCCGCGCGCTCGCGCGGTGGGTCGGGCTCGCGAAAGGGGAGCCATATTGGGGCATCCGCGGCGTTTGAGCAAGCGACCCGGAATCGCGGGCTCCGGCGGACCCGGAATGGCGACATGCGAGCGCCCCCACGAACCGATCTCGCGAGACCCGGCGCAACGGAGAGGGCACACCCTCCGGTGGACGACGGCCGCGGGCGGCGCCTATGCTGGCGCGCGTGAAGATCTACACCCGCACCGGCGACGACGGGACCACCGGGCTCATCGGGCCCGGCCGAGTCCGCAAGTCCGATGCGCGCGTCGAGGCCTACGGCAGCGTGGACGAGCTCAACGCCGCGCTGGGAGCCGTGGGCGCCCTCGACACCGGCGGGTGGTTCGCGGGTGTGCTCGGCGTCGTGCAGGCGCGTCTGTTCGTGATCGGCGCCACGCTCGCCTCCACGACCGGGGAGACACGCGCCCAGGTCGAGCAGCTGGACGACGCCGACATCGCCGGGCTCGAGGAGGCGATCGACACGCTCGAGGCCGAGCTCGCGCCGCTCACGCAGTTCATCCTGCCGGGAGGCACCCCGCTCGCCGCCGAGCTGCATCGGGCACGGACCGTGTGTCGTCGCGCGGAGCGCCGCGTCGTGGCACTCGCCGGCCAGCACCCGACGGACGAGCGCGTCCTCCGGTACCTCAATCGCCTGGCCGACCTGCTGTTCGTCATGGCCCGCACCGCCAACCACCGCTCCGGCGTGGCCGAGACACCATGGCGCTCGCGCCCGCGCGCGTGACCGGTCGGAGGCCGCGCCGCAGGCGGCCGAAAAGACCCACTGGACAATCGGCCGGGTCCCGCCGATAATCCCCTTCGACCCCGACCGAGGGTGAGCTCTCGCGCGACACGGCCACAAGCCGGGTCCCGCCGCTCCCCGAGGGGGCCTCCCCGTCGTCGACCGGTGATGCGTGAGTCTTCCGCAATGACCGGCAGGACGGGTGAAGAGCCGACTTCCCGACGGAACGGGTGACGGCCTGGCTCTCGGCGACTGGAGATCGCCGACGACTCGGCAACACGATGGACGAGTCCATAGAGCAGACCGGCAAGCGATCGATCCCCGGTGCAACGCGAACGTGGCCGCCCGCGCGCTCGCAGGCAGCGCGCGCCGAGGGAAGCAATCCAGTCAACCGACGCCGGCACACCGCCGCGCGCCCAGTCCGCAACCGCGGAGAACCGCGCCCCCGCGCGGCAAGGAACCCATGAGA
>JBIOKD010000181.1:0-6487 GCA_044451485.1 Candidatus Eiseniibacteriota bacterium
GCGGCGCCGGGAGCGGCCTTGTGGGCCTCCACCCACTCGCGCCGACGCCGCCGCATGTCGTGCCGCGCCACTTCCTCCAGCTCGTGTTGACGCAGCACGCGCGCGGAACCGTCGCGACGTTCCACGACCTCCATGCGCTCGGTGCAGGAGAAGCATGGATCCACGCTGCCCAGCGTGATGGGAACGTCCGCGATCTGGGTCCCGGGCTTGAACATCAGGGGCACTGCCTGCAGATTCTGATAGCTCGGAGCGCGCACCCGCCAGCGATCCGGCCCGTTGCGCGCACCGGTGCGCACGTAGTGGAAGACCTCGCCCCGCGGGGCCTCGACCGCGCTCACGCCCTCGAGTCCCTCGCCGAGCGTGGGTGGCACCGGCGCCATGACACCGCCCTCGGGCAGCTCCTCGAGCCGGCGGACGCAGCCGCGCAGGATGCGGATCGACTCGAAGATCTCGCCCGCCCGCACCAGCGTGCGCGCCAGCACGTCGCAGCCGTCGTGCGTGACGACCTCGAACGGGATCTCCGCATAGTCCGCGTAGGGGTGGTCGCGCCGGACGTCGAGTGCGACCCCGCTCGCCCGCGCGGTCGGACCCACCGCGCCGGTCGAGCGCACCTCCTCGGGCGTCAGCACCCCGACCCCCTTCAGACGCGAGAGGAGCGCGTCGTCGTCCTGGATCGCGCGCACCAGCGTCATGGCCTCGCGCTCGACCTCGGCGGCCGCGGCCAGGATCTCGCCGCACCGGGCGCGCGGCACGTCGAAGCGGGTGCCGCCGACGAGATTGACGCCGAAGTGCTTGCGGCTGCCGGTGAGCCGCTCGGCGAGCCCGAGCACGGGCTCGCGCAGCCGCCAGGCGTGCATGAACACGAAGTCGAAGCCGACGATGTGACAGGCGAGACCGAGCCACAGCAGGTGGCTCTGCAATCGTTCCAGCTCGAGCGTGACCGTGCGGATCACCCGCCCCCGCGCCGGCACCACGATTCCGGCGGCCTCCTCGACCGCCTGGCAGTACGTCGTCGAGTGCACGCACCCGCAGATGCCGCAGATGCGCTCGGCGAGCGAGACCACCTGGTTGTAGTTGAGCTGTGAGTCCGCGAGCTTCTCGATCGCGCGGTGGCAGTAGAATCCCCGATAATCGACCCCCACCACATTCTCGCCGTCCACGAACAGCCGCCACTGCGACGGTTCCTCGAGCACCGGGAAGAACGGTCCGAGCTGGATCACCGTGGTGCCCGGTGGGGGCTCCCGGTAGGGGAACGGGTTCGCGGCGGCCGGTTCGCCGTCGACGGCCCCCGCGGGCACCTTGAAGTCGTACGGGACGTCCTTGCGCAGCGGATGGACCCCGGCCGGGAAGTCGTCGGGAAGCACCAGCGGACGTGGATCGGGATGCCCCTCGCAGCCGATCCCGAGCAGGTCGCGCATCTCGAGCTCGGCCCACGAGGCGCCGGGAATGATGGGGGTGATCGAGGGCGCCACCGGGTGCAGCGAGTCGAGCGTCGAGCGCACGCAGCAGCGCAGGTGCTCGCGATCGAACGCGAAGTGGTGGAGCACCTCGAAGCCGTCGCCGGTGGCCCGGCGGTCCGCCCCCACGCTGATGACGTAGCGGGCGTGACGCTGTTCGTACAGGAAGCGGACCGCCGCCGGGATGGCCGCCCTCTCGACGTACAGCTCGAGTCGTCCGGGCCGTGGTGTCTCGACGGCGCGCAGCGCGTCACCGAGCGTGGTGCGCGCCGAGGCGAGCATCTCACCGGTCCCGGGCTCGATGGTGGTCGGGGTGCTCATGGGGCGCCTCCACGACGCAGCAGGAGCAGCAGCGACAGCGCGAGGAGCGCGCCACCCGCCAGCTGCCAGGCGATGTACACGTTCGGCACGCCGGTGTGGATGCGGCGGAGGCCCGCGATCAGCGGTCGGCCGGCGCGGATGGCGGGGTCGTAGAACCACCGGTCCATGTCCACCGCCGGGACCACCCACCCGTGCCCGGACCAGCGGGGTGGACGGGGCGCGCGATAGACGCGTCCGAGCGCTTCGCGGATCGGCGAGTAGAAACCGTGTGGGTGGATGCGCGGCGCGCCGCGGTCGGCCGGCACGCCGCCCATCCACGCCTCACGTGCGGCCGGCGCCGGCGCGGGACCCATGGCCGCGCGCGCCAGCATCAATGCCCATCCGGCGATGAGCAGCAACATGAGCGGCGCGAACGCGCCGCTCGCCGGCCACAGTGCGCCGGCCCATTGCGGGACGTCGGCGCCGGTCATCGGCGGCAGCGCATGGAGCAGACCGGTCTCCGCACTCAGCACCCAGCCCGGTGCGATCCCCATCCCGATCGCGATCGCCGCGAGCACCATCTGCGCCACACCCATGCCGGCGGGGACCTCGAGACGCCCCGGTCGCATCGGCCGGTTGGCGAAGCCGGCGGCGAAGAATTTCACCGCGTACAGCACCGAGAGCAGGCTCGCCAGCAACAGCCCCAGACCGGCGACGCTCAGGACCGGCCAGCCGGACAGCACGGTGGCCTGCAGCATCAGCCATTTTCCGGTGAACGCGGTGAACATCGGGAACCCCGCGATCGCCAGCGAGCCCACCAGGGCGCACCCACCCGTCACCGGCATGGCCTCGAACAGACCGCCCAAGTCCTCGAACCGGCGACTGCCGGTGCGCCACTGCAGCGCTCCCGCGGAGAGGAACAGCAGGGTCTTGACCACGGCGTCACCAAGCACCTGGAACGCCGCTCCCAGCAACGCCAGAGCGGCCAGCGCCGGGTGTGACGGCGCGAGCACCATGGAGGCCCCGAGACCGAGCGCGATGAGACCGCTCTGGGCGATGGACGAGTACGCCAGCAGCACCTTGGCGTCGGACGCCACGCACGCCGCGGCGCCGCCCACGAAGCCGGAGACGAGACCGAAGCCCGCGATCACCCATCCCCACGTCACCGCCACGTCCGGTGCCACCGACGCCAGGGCCTGCACGAACACGCGCATCAGACCGTAGAGCCCGAGCTTCACCATCACGCCCGACAGCACCGCCGATACCGGGGCCGGGGCGGCGGGGTGCGCGTCGGGCAGCCAGTCGCCGAACGGATAGAGACCGGCCTTGGTGGCGAACCCGACGAACAGCAACGCCAGCACCGCGTGCAACGCCGCCGGGTGCGTGGACGCCAGCGCGCGCAGGGTGACGGGGACCTGGTCGAACGCGAACGATCCGCCCCATACCCCGAGCAGCACCGTGGCGAAGAGCAGGCAGCCGGTCCCGACGTGGGTCATGAAGAAGTACTTGAACGCCGCGCGCGTCACGGCGGGCTCGCGGGTCTCGTGGGCGACCAGCACATAGGAGGCGAGCGTCATCGCCTCCCAGCACACCAGGAACATCAGCAGGTCGGCCGCCAGCACGGTGCCGGTCATCCCGGCGACGAAGGCGATGTAGGCTAGCCAGTAGCGCGCCGCGCTCTCGTTCCGGTAGCGCTCCTGCCGCAGGTAGGCGGGGGCGTAGAGGGCGGCCAGCGCCGACACCACCAGCACCGGGACCAGGAACAGTGTCGCCGGCCCGTCCAGATGCCACGCCGGCGCCCAGACCCATCCAATCGGCAGCACGCTCGACCACGACGGCGTCATGGCGTCATCCCCCCGCCCCGGCCGGCCGGATCGCCGCGACCAGCGGCATGCCGATCACGGTGATCCCGACGCACAGCACCATGAGCGCGACCAGCACCAGGTCGGTGGTGCGCGACGGCGTGGTCATCGCCCGCACCGCAGCGGAGGGTGGGCCGAGGAACACCCGCTGTCCGACCCACAGGAACCAGCCGAACGCGACCAGGCTCTCGATCACGATGATCGCGGCGGCCACGACGCCGACCCCGCCGAGCGATACCGCGCCGGTCACCATCAGCAGCTTGCTCCAGAAGCCGGCGAACGGCGGCACACCGGTCACGGTCAGAGCCCCCACCAGGAAGCCCGCCGAGGCGATGGGCGCGCGCGCCAGCACGCCGCCGAGATCCCGGATGTGACGCGTGCCGGCGGAGCAGGAGAGAACCCCCACCGACAGGAACAACAGCCCCTTGCCGACGCCATGCGCGAGGATGTGGAGCGTCGCGCCCTGCGCGGCGCGAAGCGAGCCGGCCATGGCGAGCGAAGCCCCGAGCAGCACCAGCGCGAGATGACTCGCCGTCGACAGCGCGAGCAGCCGCTTGAGATCGTCCTGGAAGAAGAACTGGACGACCGTGACCACCAGCGTGATCACCGCCATCACCGCGACCAGCGCCACGCTTCCGGGCGGGAACGATCCCAGCGCGTGGGGGATCGGCGCCGTGGTCGCGACCGGGAGCGCCACCGGTCCCGCCGACGTCGCGGGCATCCCGGCCAGGGTCACACGCAGCACCAGGTACACCCCGGCATTCACCATCGAGGCGGCGTGCAGGTACGCGCTCACCGGGCTCGGGGCCACCATCGCCGAGGGCAGCCAGGTGTGGACCGGCACCTGGCCCGACTTGGCCCACGCGCCCAGCAGCAGCAGCACCGCGAGCAGCATCGCGACGCCACGCGTGCCGACGGGCAGACGGGCCAGCGCGTCGAACCCCGCCGAGTGCGTCATGGCCAGCAGCGTGAGCACCGTCGCGAACAGCGCCAACCCGCCCGCGGCGGTCATGAGGAAGGCCTTCTGGGCGGCCGCCAGGGCGCCGGGCTCGCGATCGTAGAACCCGATCAGGGCCCACGAGCACACCGTGGTCATCTCCCAGAACGCGAACATCTGCAGCATCGTGGAGGAGACGACCAGACCGGTCATCGCCATCACGAAGAGCAGCAGCCAGAACCAATACAGACGCCGGTCCGCCGCGGCCGGTGTCTCGCGATTGCCGGGGCCGACGTAGTCGAGCGAATAGAGGACGCAGAGCAGCCCGAGCAGCACCGCGCCGAGCAGCAGGACGCTGGCCAGCGGATCGAGCGTGAAACCGAACAGCACCACCGGATGCCCCGCGGCGCGATCGAGCGCGGGCCAGCCGCCGAACGCGACCGAGATCCCGCGGATGCCGTACCGTGCGATGGTCACGATGCCCGTCGTGGCGGCCAGTGACGCGGCGATCACCGCTGCGGTGTCGCTGGCGCGCCCCCGCAGCAAGCCGGCGCACAGGGCGCCGGCGAACGGGATGCCGAGCAGCGCCGCGAACCACCATGCCGGATGCTCAGCCACGACACACCTCCCGGCACAGGATCCAGGCGATCGATTCGGCGGCCGTGTCCACGGCCGCGGCCACCTCGGGATGCAGCCGGACCCCGGGCGTCGTGCGGGCGGGCTGGATGCCGAGCAGCCAGGATTCGATGCCGTACGAGGCGAGGATGTCGGCGACCAGCCGCAACGATGGCGCGTGCGTGGAGTCGATGCGGCCCGCCAGCTCCGCGACCGGGGCCAGCACGGTGGCCCCCGGTGGCTCGCCCAGGTCGGCGGCGTCCACGAACAGCACCACGCCGGGGGCGCGCTCGAGCAGCGGTCCGAGGAAGTTCTCGGGAGTGGTGCCGGCGTCGATGACCCGGTCGCGTCCGGCTCCGGCGAGACGCTCGACGACGGCCGGACCGGCGCCGTCGTCACCGCGCAACCGGTTCCCGACCCCGACCACCACCACGCTGCGTCCGTGCAGCTGGTCCTGGATGCGTTCCGTGAGCATGGTCATGGGGACCCCTTACCAAGGCGGCTCGATGGCGTTCATGGCCCGCAGCTCGTCGTACCGGAACACCGGGCCGTCCATGCAGACATAGCGGTCCACCACCACGCAGTGGCCGCACTTCCCGATCCCGCACTTCATATGACGCTCGAGGGTGGCGATCAGGTGATGGGGCTTGTAGCCGTGCTTGCCCACCAGCTCGCCACAGGCGATGTGGATCATCACCGGCGGCCCGCACAGGAAGACCAGCGTCCCGGCGGGATCCAGGTCGAGACGCGGGAACAGACCGGGGAGGAAGCCGACCATGCGTGGCGGGTCGTCCTCCTTCTGCCATTCGCGGTCGCCGACGTCGACCGAGAGCATGATCTCGACGCCCAACCGCTTCCATTCCGGCCACTGCCACGGATAGAGCAGGTCGTGCGGGGTGCGGGCCCCGTGGAGGAGCACGATCCGTCCGTACCGAGTACGATCGAGCAGCAGCTCCCAGAGCAGTCCGCGCAACGGCGCGAGACCGATGCCGCCGGCCACGAACAGGAGGTCGCGGCCCGCGCAGTGCTCGAGTGGGAACCCGTTGCCGCACGGCCCGCGCAGCCCGACCACGTCGCCCGGCTGCATGCGCGTGAGCAGCGTCGAGGTCAGACCGGCGGCGCGGATCGTGGTGGCGAGCTCGTTCGCCAGACTGGGCGGGGAGGAGATCGAGATCGGAACCTCCCCGACGCCGAACACGCCGAGCTCGAGAAACTGGCCGGGCCGGTAGTCGAGCTCGTCGCGCTCGAGGCTCAGCGTCACCACCGGCCGCGAGGCGCCCCGGGCCGCGATCTCCTCCCGCACCGCCCGCACGCCA
>JBIOKD010000182.1:0-6486 GCA_044451485.1 Candidatus Eiseniibacteriota bacterium
CGTCTGGACGCCGCGTTGCCACGTGGCACCGCGGCCGGTGACCGCTACGCCGACATGAGCGCGGTCAATCGCTAGACGGCGCGGCCGGCGCGCGCTCGTCGGAGCGTCGCGCCGGGTGACACGACCCGCGTGTCGTGGCCGCTACTTCTTCTTCGCCTTCGCGGCGGGCGGCGGCGCCGTGGCCTTCCACTCGGCCACCTGCTTCTCGATCGTGGGCGTGAGATCCTTCTCCTTGGCCGCCTTGCCGAGTGCCACCGCCTGGTCACCGGCCGCGATGGCCTCCGGCATCTTGCCGTCCTTGGCGAGCCAGAGGGCCTTGAGCCGCATGTTCTGGACGTTGGCCTGGATCCCGATCGAGCGTTCGAGCCACGCGTGCCCGTCCTCGGGGGAGACACCGCTGTCGAAGGTCCAGCTCGCGGCGCGGTACAGCGTGCGCCAGTCGTCCGCCTTGGCGGCGGTCACCGCGGCACGGCAATCGGCCAGCACGCGATCGTTCACGCTCACGCCGATCGGCAGCGCCAGTCGCAACCTCTCCCATCGCAGCACCAGATCACACGACGTGGGCGTCAGGCCGTCGAATCCGAGCGTCATCCACTCCTGGCTGGGCTGCATGGTGTCGGGCATCGCGGTCACCCGGAGCTGGTCCTGGGTCGAGTCGTACGAGAAGGCGCCCCACAGGTCCTTCTGCCGGCTGAAGATCGCCGTCCATGCTCCCTTGGTGGGAACGGTGAAGAAGCTGTAGGTGCCCGCCGGGAGCTTCTGTCCGGCGACGGTGATCTCGTCGGTGGTGGTGAAAGTCGTGGCCTCGTTGGCGCCGGTGCGCCACGGCTTGCCGTACGGCACCAATCCGCCCCAGATGACCCGTCCCTTCACGCCGGGGCGGCTGTAGGCGACGCTCAGCTGGGTGACGCCGATCGTCTGGCTGGCGCTGGCGCCCTGGCTCACACGGGGCAGCACCAGATCGGCGTGGGTGGCGGACGTGGCGATTGCAATCAGCGCGGTCGTTGCAACCAGCATGGGAGGGGTGCGCATGGTGGAACTCCACGAGTCGGGGGGAAGTATGGGTGTCGAGATCGAGCGGGCGGTGGTTCGCCCGGAGCAGACGCACGCTAGCACACACGGGTCGGCCGCCGCGCGTCACGCGCGGAGTTCTCGGACGGGACCCGTCGCACACGGGCCCGCCGCGACGCGTCACACGCGGCGCGTATGACGGTTGCCGGAGCCGTTGGCGTCGGGTAACCTTGCTCAATCTGTCCCCATCCTGACCCGTATGGAGACCCCCCGCATGGCGGCCACGCGTACCTCCTCGGCCTCGACCGCCCGTTACCACGGTCTCACCCGCGCCGACCTGGTCGGCCTTTACCGCACCATGGTCACGTCGCGCCGCGTGGACGACGAGGAGATCCGGCTCAAGAAGCTGAATCTCACGTTCTTCCAGATCTCGGGTGCCGGTCACGAGGCGGTGCTGGTGGCGGCCGGCAAGCTGCTCAGGCCGGGCCACGACTGGTTCTATCCCTATTACCGCGACCGGGCCCTGTGTCTCCAGCTCGGCATGACCCCGCACGAGATGTTCCTGTCCGCGTTCGGGGCCGCCGACGACCCCAATTCCGGTGGTCGCCAGATGCCGAGCCACTGGGGACATCGCAAGCTCAACATCGTGTCCCAGTCGAGTCCCACCGGCACCCAGTTCCTACAGGCGGTGGGGGCCGCCGAGGCGCTGGTGAAGTTCAAGGATCTCGAGACGGAACACGCCACGCTGCGGGGTCGCGTCCAGGGCGACGAGGTCGTGCTGGTCACTACCGGTGACGGCGCCACCAGCGAGGGCGAGTTCTGGGAGGCGCTCAACTCGGCAAGCACGTTGAAGCTCCCGGTGGTGTTTCTGGTCGAAGACAACGGCTACGCCATCTCGGTCCCGGTCGACGTGCAGACCGCGGGGGGCAACGTCGCGCAGCTCGTCCGCAACTTCCCCAACCTCCACTGGGTGGGCGAGGTCGACGGCAGCGACCCGGTCGAGTGCTATGGCGTGCTCCGCGACGCGATCGCGCACTGCCGCGAGCGCAAGGGTCCGGCGCTGGTGCGGGCGCTGGTCACGCGTCCCTATTCGCACTCGATGTCGGACGACGAGAGCAAGTACAAGAGCCGGACCGAGCGCGAGGCCGAGGCGCAGCGTGACGGCATCCCGACCTTCGCCAAGTACCTGGTCGGCGAGGGGCTCGCGACCGAAGCCGAGATCGGGGCGATCGACGCCGAGGTGGCGGCCGAGGTGCGGCGTGCGAGCGACGAGGCGCGCAAGAGCCGGCAGCCGGCGCCCGAGGCGGTCACCCAGTACGTGTACTCGCCCGACGTCGATCCGACCTCCGACCGCTTCGTGGTCGAGCCGAAGATCGATCCATCGGCGCAACCCGAGACCCTGCTCCAGCTCGTGAACTACTGTCTCCGTGACGAGATGCGACGCGACCCGCGCATCGTCGTGTTCGGCGAGGATGTCGCCGACGCGTCACGCGAGGAGTACCTGGCCGAGGTCAAGGGCAAGGGCGGGGTGTTCGGCGTGACCTGGGGGCTGCAGAAGGAGTTCGGCGGCATACGGGTCTACAATTCGCCGCTCGCCGAGGCCAACATCGTCGGCCGGGCGATCGGGCTCGCGACGCTGGGCTTCCGGCCGGTGGTCGAGATCCAGTTCTTCGACTACATCTGGCCGGCGATGATGCAGTTGCGGAACGAGCTCGCCAACCTGCGCTGGCGGTCGAACAACGCCTTCTCGGCGCCGGTGATCGTGCGTTCGGCGTACGGCGGCTATCTGCAGGGCGGCGCGCCGTATCACAGCCAGTGTGGCGAGAGCATCTTCGCCCACTGTCCGGGGCTCAGGATCGTGATCCCCAGCACTGCGATGGACGCCAATGGCCTGCTCCGCACCGCGCTCCGCGGCGAGGACCCGGTGCTGTTCCTCGAGCACAAGCACCTGTATCGCCAGCCCTACGCCAAGTCGCCCTATCCGGGTCCCGATTACACCGTGCCGTTCGGCCGGGCGCGGGTGGTGCGCGAAGGACGCGATCTCACCGTGGTGACATTCGGCGCGCTGGTGCAGCGCAGCTATCTCGCGGCGCAGGAGCTGGCCGACGAGGGCATCGAGACCGAGATCCTCGACCTGCGCACGGTGATGCCGTTCGACATGGAAGCGATCGCGCGCTCGGTGAAGAAGACCGGGCGTGTGATCGTGGCCCACGAGGACACCCTCACCTGTGGCTTCGGCGCCGAGATCGCGGCGCGGGTGGCCGACACCTGCTTCTCGGATCTCGACGCGCCGATCAAGCGGGTCGCGGCGCTGGACACCTACTGTGCCTACGCGCCGACCTCGGAGGAGCGGATCCTGCCGCAGAAGGACGACATGGTGCGCGCGATCCGCGAGCTGGCCGCGTACTGAACGCCATGGAGCGCTGGAACGTCGGGATCGTCCTGTTCCCGGACGTGGAGTTGCTCGACTTCTCGGGACCGTACGAGGTGTTCTCGCGGGCGCGTTCCGGGTCGGACGCCGGGACAGGGTCCGCGAACGCCGAGCCGCCGTTCCAGGTGTTCACCGTGGCCCGCACCCGCAAGACGCTGGCCACCTTTGGTGGCCTGGTGGTCACGCCGCACTACGCCTTCCACGACCACCCGGAGATCGACGTGCTGGTGGTGCCGGGTGGTCCCGGTGTCGGGGCACTCCTCGACGAGGCCGCCACGATCGAATGGATCCGTGGCGTGGCCGTGTCCGCGAAGCTCGTGACCTCGGTGTGCACCGGCGCGCTGCTGCTCGCCCGCGCCGGGCTCCTCGACGGGCGCCGCGCCACCACGCATCACGGAGCCTTCGACCGGCTCGCCGCGCTCGGCGACGGGATCGTGGTGGAGCGCGATACGCGCGTGGTGGACGACGGCGTCCTCACCTCGGCCGGTGTGTCCGCGGGGATCGATCTCGCCTTGCACGTCGTCGAGCGTCACTGCGGCCATGCTGCGGCGGTGGAGACCGCCCGATCGATCGAGTACCCGTGGGAGGCGGCCGCGGTGCCCGGAACCGCCAACCCCGCGTCTTCCGCCACCGCATTGCCCGAGCGGTCAGCGGCCCGGTGACGCGTCCCTGGGCATGAGCCGGGTCTCGCTCTCGGACACCGCGCGGATCTTCGCCGGATCGAGGTAGAGCGGCACGAGCTGGTGATTGGCCCACGCCGCGAGCAGGTCACGCGCGTGCCGGCCCTCGCCACTATTGCCCGGCGGGACGATCCCCCAGGTGACGTCCGGGCGCGCGAGATCCACCACCTGACGCCACACCGGGCCGTGAGTCACCACGCGGCTCCGCGGCAGGCTCGAGGCGCCGACACTCGGTGTGTGGTTGTCGCCGTCCTCGGGGGTGAGCGGCGGCTCGAGATCCGGATCGAGCCGGGTGAGCTCGTGGGCGAAACGGGCCACGTGGGCACGGCCCCAGGTCCATGTCGAGAGATCGGGTCCGAGCATGACGTCGAGTCGCGCGAGCGCGGTGTCGAGTGCGGCCGCCACCGCGATCGCCGGGCGCACCGGCGCGCCGGTCTCGGGATCGTGGAAGGCGCCTTCCGCCTGGCCCTCGAGCGCCGCGGCGGCCAGCCCCGGCACATCGGTCCAGCCCTGCTGCGCGAGCAGCGTGCTCCACCACGAGCGATAGAGCGTGGGTGCGACCCGCCCGCGACGCGCGTCGAAACGCCACGCCCGCAGCGTGTCGAGCGCTACGCGCGAGCGCGCCGCGCGCATGCCGCGTAGCGAGTCGGCGTGCGCCACCAGTGCCGGCACCAGCTCGGCCGCCGCCAGCGAGATCACGTCGCTCTGCACACTCGCCATGTCCTCGAGGGTCAGCCGCGTGTCCCCGGCGAGCCGCTGCGCCAGACGGCGGGCGCGATCCTGTCGCCAGTCGAAGCGCGGCCACGGCTCGGGATAGGCGCCGCCGACCGGGAGGTTGTTGCCGTTGACCACGAAGCCGCTCGCCGGGACGTCCCAGGCCGGCATCGAATCGGGCGCGATCGTGCCGAGCCACTCGTGTCGTCCGTCGCCCGGCAGGATCCCACGTATCGGCGCGAAGCCACGCCGCGGCTCGGCACCCACCGTCTGATAGCGCACGTGTCCGTCTACGTCGGCGGCCACGATGTTGAACGTCGGACGCACCAGCGTGCGCCAGCGGGCCGTCACCTCGAGCGCGTCGCGCGAGTGCTCGAGACCGAGCAGACGGGACAGCGTCACGTCCTCGTCGCGCCCGGCCCAGCACACGCTGAGCGCGATCCCGCGCTTCGTGTCCCAGCGGATGACCGGGCCGTGCGGCGTGTAGCGACGGACCTGGCCGAACGGGGGCAGGTCGAGGACGCCGAGGGCGCGATAGCGCATGGTGTATCCGCCCTCGCGCACCGGCACCCAACGGCCGAGATAGCGGACCGAGTGGCGATCGGGGGAGAGTGTGTCGGCGTAGACGTCGATGTTGTCGGCCGAGAGCACGGTGAGCCCCCATGCCACGCGCCGGTTGCGTCCGCTCACGATCGCCGGCAGACCGGGGCAATAGGCGCCCAACGCGTCGACCGAGTCCTCGTCACAGCGCACGTGGATCACGTGCAGCGTGCCCGGGCTGGTGAGTGGCAGGTGGGGATCGTTGGCGAGCAGCGGCCGGTGGCTCGCGCTCCGCGCCGGTCCGACCGCGTACACGTTGCTGGCGCGCTGCTCGGGGTCGCGTGCCGCCATCTCGGCGAGCCACGGGTTGGCGGGATGTCCGGGGGTTCCCGGTGTGGCGTCGGCATGGGTCGCGGCGGCCGTGGTCCCCGCGGGGACGTCGGGCACAGCAGCGGTCGTCGCCACCGCGCGTGGCCAGCTCGCGTACATCCGCGCCGCGGCCGAGTCCGGAATCGTGGTCCAGTGACGCTCGTTCTCGAAGCGGTGACGAGTGTCGAGCCAGGCGGCGTCGTGACGCGCGAGGCTGTCCGCCTCGGCGAGCTCCGGGACCTCGAAATCGAGCAGGAACGACTCGCCGAAGAGGATCCGGTAGGCGTCGCTCGGCCGCCAGTCGGCCGGGTGGTCGTGCACCAGATCGAGCTCGCGTGGCCACGGACGCGCCCCGCTCCGGCACAGCGCGAGATAGGCGTTGATGCCGCCGGCGTAGCGTCCGAGTGCCTCGGCGACCGCCGGGTCGGCGCGGTCGCGCTCCCAGATGCGCTCGGCACGCTCGGAGAGCTCGAACAGCTGCGCGCCACCGTCTTCGCTGAGGACCCGGTTTCCGAACCAGCGCCAGCGGCGTCCCTCCACCTGGGCGCGGAGATTCTCGAGCTGCCACAGCCGGTCGCGCGCGCTCACGAAGCCCCAGGCGAAGTAGAGATCCGCGCGGGTGCGCGCGTGGACGTGCGGGACTCCGAAGCGGTCGGTGACGATCTCGACCGGCGCGCCGAGACCGGTCACCGTGACCGAGTCGAGTCGGGCCGGGGCGATGGTGGTCGGGGAGCGCGTGCC
>JBIOKD010000183.1:0-6468 GCA_044451485.1 Candidatus Eiseniibacteriota bacterium
CCGTCCTCGAAGCGCCCGACTTCGGCGTCACCGAGCGGCACCTTGAGCTTGTCGCAGATGGCCTGGGCGAGCCCACGGCTCGCGTTCCCCGCGAAGATGCGACAGGGCTCCACGCACGAACCTCCCGTATGGGTCCGAGAACGCGTCGCCGGCGCCATCGGGCCGCCGCCACGCGCTCATGCTCCGGTCCGGGCCGCGAGGCGGCCACGGACGCGTCACGCGTCCGGGTCTTCCTCCCCCGGCCCCGGGTTGGCTGGGGCGGGAGGATTCGAACCTCCGGATGCGAGATCCAAAGTCTCGTGCCTTACCACTTGGCCACGCCCCACCAACAGAACGGGATTTCCGTCACGGACCGGGTCGCCCCGGGGTGATGGCTCTTGGCCGGAAGAGGACAGCCGAAGGAAAAGCCGGGGCAATGTAGCGGCTGTGGCGGTTGGCGTCAATCACGACGGGGGTCGGCGCGGCTTCGGGGCCGACCGGGCCCACCCGGGAGTGGCCGGTCTCGGCCCTCGGACATCGAGTGGACCAGTCCTCGCGTGGGTGGCCCCAGCCACCGCCAATCACCTGCCGCGCAACCGGTTGAGACGTCGCCCACGCTCCGGCGGCGGCCCCGTGGCCGGCTGTGCCGGACGGAAGTCGCTCAATAGACGTGGCTGTCGTCCACCGCTTCGGCGCCGGGAGGCCGGTTCGGATTCTCGAGCTCGCGCCGGTACTCCTTCATCACGATGTCGGTGAGGTACTTGCGTGTCTGATCGTTGATCGGATGAGCGAGGTCCTGGTGCTGGCCGTCGGGTCGCTTGCGACTCGGCATCGCCACGAACAGCCCCGAGTTCCCCTTGATGATCTTGAGGCCACGGATGACGAACGAATCGTTGAGGGTGATGCTGACGAACGCCTTCAACTTGTCGTCGTTGCGCAGCGACACGCGAACCTCAGTGATCTCGATCATGAGAATCCACCTCGGGGACCACGCGAGGGCGTGGTGTGGACCCGCTGTCGTCGGAGCGCGATGTCTTGAGCGTCGTGCATCCCTGCCTCCGGCCCAAGCTAGCGGATTGGAGTGACGCGCAGCCCCCGGCGGGAGGTACGCGCGGCGAACAGCCGTTCACGCCCTTCGAAACGGGCTGCAGCACCGGCCACGGAACGACCGCTGGGCAGGATCGCGTAGACCGCCGATCCACTTCCGGTCATCCGGGGTTCCACCAGGCCGCAAGCACGGAGTCGCCCACACAACGACTCGAACTCACGCGTCCGGTTACCCAACACCCGCTCGAAGGTGTTTCCCATGCGCAATGGACGATGGGGGTTTAGTCCCTCGCGCACAAGCATTTGCGCGAATCTTAGATTGGTCCTCCACCCTGTCAAGCCATATTTGTGCATATCGATCCGCGCGAACGCATCCGCGGTCGAAACGCTCCATGCCGGCTTGGCGATCAGGACCCGGAACGAGGGGGCGCGGCGCAGGGGATGGAGGCGCTCGCCGCGGCCGAACCCCACCGCGGCGCCGCCGGTCAGGGCGAACGGCACGTCGCTCCCCAGCGCCAGCGCCAGCGCCGCGCGCTCGGGGGGGGCGAGGCGCAGGCCGTGGAGACGAGCGAGCCCGACCAGGGCCGCCGCGGCGTCGGCGCTGCCACCACCGAGACCGGCCTCGACCGGGATGCGCTTGACCAGCCGGAAGGCCGCTCCGCCGGGGAGCCGATGACGGGCGGCAAGCAGACGCGCCGCGCGCAGCACCAGGTTGCCGCCGCCGGCCGGTGGCCGCGCGACCGGTCCACGCCGCTCCCCCGGATGGGGCAGGGTGACATCCTCCTGCACCACCCGCAGGGTGAACCCGCGACGCCGCGGTCGCACCAGCAGGGTGTCGGCAAGACTGACCGACTGGAACACCGTGGCCAGCTCGTGGAAACCGTCCGGTCGCCGCGGCCCCACCGCCAGTGCGAGGTTGAGCTTGGCGCGCGCCTCGACCCGCACGCCGCGGAGCCGCCGGATCACACGCGGTACAGGATCACGAGGACCACACCCAGGTAGAGCAGCAGGTTCACCGCGAGTGGCCGGTCGGTGAGCAGGATCTGTGACGGATCCTCGCTGTGCTCGGTGGTCTCGATCAGCCACAGGTATCGGAACAGCCCGTAGGCGACAAACGGGACCGTGAACAGCAACGCCTCGGTGTGGAACTTGGCGACCGTCCCGGGCCAGATCGTGTAGAGCGCGTAGCTCATCAGGCTCGCGGCGGCGGCGATCACCAGCAGCTGGTCCACGAGCTCGGGGGTGTAGTGATCGAGCACCGCGCGTCGCACCGCGGCCGTGTCACCGGCGTTGGTCAGCTCGCGACGCCGCTTGCCGAGCGCCAGGAACAGGGCGCCGAAGAACGTGCACACCAGCAGCCACGGCGACAGCTCGGTGCCGGGTGCGACCGGCACCAGCAGCTGGACCCCGGCGATCGCGCGCAGCACGAATCCGAGCGCGACCACGAACACGTCGAGCAGCACCTGGTGCTTCAGCCCGAACGAATACGCCAGGTTGAGCGCCATGTAGACCAGCGCGGTGACGGCGAAGCCCGGACCGAGCCACCACGACAGCGCGATCACCACCGCGGCGATCGGGACCAGCGCGATCCGCGCCGCCGTCATCGACAGCCGACCGGAGGGGATCGGACGCAGGCGCTTGCGTGGATGCTGACGATCCTGCTCCACGTCACGAAGGTCGTTCACCACGTACACGATGCCCGCCAACAGCGAGAACGCGACGAATCCCACCGCGGCGCGACCGAGCAGCCGCGGGTCGCGCAGGTGCTGCGAGAAGATCACCCCCGCGAACAGCAGCAGGTTCTTGGTCCACTGCCTGGGCCGCAGGGCCTCGATCAGCGCGGCGGGTCGCCGTCGCCACCGGGAAGAGAGCCCGCTCCACCACGAGGCACAACGCGTGCCCCATCGCGATGTGGCCCTCCTGCACGTGTGAGGTGACCGCGTGGGGTGTCACCAGGGCCAGGTCGCACTCGGCGGCGAACGCGGCGCCACGACTGCCGGTCATCCCGATCACGATCATCCCCAACCGGTGCGCGGTGTGGACCGCGCGTCGCACGCTCCCCGCCCCACCCGAGGTGCTGATCGCGATCAGCACGTCGCCCGGCGTGCCGAGCCCCTCGAGCTGGCGCGCGAACACCTCGTCGTAGCCGTAGTCGTTGCCGATCGCGGTGACCGCCGACGAATTCGTGGTGAGTGCCACCGCCGCGAGCGGGGTGCGCTCGCGCATGAACCGTCCGGAGAACTCGGCCGCCAGGTGCTGGGCGTCGGCGGCACTGCCGCCGTTGCCACAGAAGTACACCGTGCCACCGGTCTCGAGACTGCCGATGATGACCTCGGCCGCGGCGGCCACCGCCGGGGCGCAGGCGCCCTCGGTGCGACGCAGCGTGCGGGTGGCGTCACGGAGCCAGACACGCACCTCCTGCACCAGCGGTGCGCGTGGCGTCCGGCGCGCGCGTGTTCGGGTGCTGCGTGCCATCCGGTCTCCTTTCGCGCCGCCCGGGTCGGGCGGCCGTCCGACCTTACGACGAGCGGTGCTCCTCGAGGTAGCGGGTCACCGCGTCCTGCCACGACGGCATGACCCGTCCGGTCACCCGTTCGGCCAGCAGGTTGCTGAGCGCCGAGTGCGCGGGTCGCGGCGCCGGACGCGCCAGCGCCGCGGTCGTGGTGCGCGCCGGCGCGGGCAGACCCGCCAGCGCCAGGAAGTGGGTGGCGAACTCGAACCAGGTGCACACCCCGGTGTTGGTGACGTGGTAGGTGCCGAACTGACCGGCGGCGAGGAGATGGACGAGTTGCTCGGCCAGATCCCGGGTCCAGGTCGGGGAGCCGTGTTGGTCGTCCACCACCGCCACGGCCTCACCGGCGCGCGCCTTGCGCAGGATGGTGTCGACGAAGTTGGGGCCCCCGCGGCCATAGAGCCACGCGGTGCGCACGATCACGTGCCGCGCATGCACCTCGGCCAGCGCGCGCTCCCCGGCGCGCTTCGAGATCCCGTACACCGAGCGCGGCGCGGTCGCGTCGTACTCCCGGTGCGGGCCGGGACGGGTGCCGTCGAACACGTAGTCGGTGGACAGGTGCATCACCGCGGCGCCGCTCTCCGCCGCGGCCTGCGCCACGTTGCGCGCCCCCATGGCGTTCACCAGGTAGGCCTGGTCGGGGCGGCCCTCCGCGTCGTCCACCCGCGTGTCGGCGGCGAGGTTCACCACCCACTCCGGCTGGAAGGTCCGCAGCGGATGACGCAGCGCCGTGAGGTCGGTGATGTCGGCGTCGGCGCGGGTGAGTGGCAGCACGTCGTGACTCGCGGCTTCCAGCGCGGGGATGAGCGCGGTGGCGAGCATCCCGCCGGCCCCCGTGACCACGACCCTCACGACCGCCCCCCGCCACTCATGCCAGCTCCACGCGACTCGAGTCCCCGAGCACGAGCCGGCTCGCGTGTGGACGCGGGCCGCTGCTCGTCACCACCGCGTCGCGTCCGATCAGGCTCGACTCGATCCGCGAGGTGATCCGCTCGAGCCGGCTGCGCTCGAGCACGATCGAGTGCTCGATCTCGGCGTGGTCGATCACCACCCCATCGCCGATCGAAGTGAAGGGTCCGACATAGGCGTCACGCACCACCGCGCCCGCGCCGATCACCACCGGCCCGCGGATACGCGAGCGCTCGACCACGGTGCCCGCGCCGATGCGCACCGCGCCCTCGAGCGTGGTGGCCGCGTCCACCGTCCCGTCGTTCCCCGGCTCGAGGTCGTCGAGGATGATGCGGTTCGCCTCGAGCATGTCCTCCACCTTGCCGGTGTCCTTCCACCATCCGGTGATCACGTGCGAGCGCACCCGGCGGCCGCTGCTGATCAAGTGCTGGATCGCGTCGGTGATCTCGAGTTCGCCGCGGGGGCTCGGCTTGATCGCGTCCACCGCCTCGAACACGCACGGGCCGAAGAGGTACACGCCCACCAGCGCCAGATCGCTCTTCGGCCGGCTCGGCTTTTCCACGAGCCGCACCACGCGATCCCCGGCCAGCTCGGCGACCCCGAAATCCTGTGGGTTCTTCACGTGGGCCAGCAGGATCTGGGCATCGGGCCGCTCGCGCTCGAACTCGCGCACGAACGGCGTGATGCCGTCGCGGATCAGGTTGTCGCCGAGGTACATCACGAACGGCTCGTCACGCATGAAGTCGCGGCTGATCCGGACCGCGTGCGCCAGACCGAGCGGGGACTCCTGCTCGATGTACGTCACCTTCACCCCGAAACGCGATCCGTCGCCCACCGCGGCCCGGATCTCGGCCTGTGAGTTCACCATCACCGTGACCATTTCACCGGTGCGGTGGTCGGGGCGTAGCATCTCACGCGGATCGCTCACCACGATCCCGACTTGGGTGATGCCGGCGTCGCGAATGGATTCGAGGCCGTAGAACAGCACCGGCTTGTTGGCCACCGGCACCAGCTGCTTGGCGCTGGTGTGGGTGATCGGACGCAGACGGGTGCCGCGGCCACCGGCCAGGATCAGGGCTTTCATACGCGATCGCCGCGGCTCAACCGCCCAGCGCCGCGGCCAGCAGCCGGCGCGCCTCGGCGAGCGCTTCGGGGAGCTTCGTGACGTCCTTCCCGCCGGCCAGCGCCAGGTGCGGCTTGCCGCCACCCGAGCCACCGGTGGTCTGCGCCACCTTCTTCACCAGCTCCGAGGCGTTGAGCTTCTTCTCGGCCACGAGGTCGTCGGTGACCGCGGCGAGGAACGTGAGCTTGCCCTCGCGTTGCAGCGCCAGCACCGCGCCACCCCGTCCGAGACGTCCGCGCAGCCGGTCGGCGGCGTCGCGCACCGCGTCCGGGGCGGCGTCGGCGGCGATCTCGGCCACGATCCAGCGCCCGCCGGGAGCCGCGATCGCGGTGTCCGCGAGCCGCGTCATCTCGGTGTCGAGACCGCCCTTCTGGAGTTCGCTCTGCGCCCGGCGGAGCGCCACGTTCTCGCTCTTGAGCTTCTCGATCTGCTCGGGCAGCGCGGCGGCGCTGGTCTGCAACGCGCCCGCGGCGCGGTGGAGCGTGGCGGTCTGCTCACGCAGCCACGCATGCGCCTCGACGCCGCACAGCGCCTCGATGCGCCGCACCCCGCTCGCGATCGCGCCGTCCGAGACCACCACGAACGTGCCGATGTCGCCGGTACGCGACACATGCGTGCCACCGCACAGCTCGCGACTCACCGGGATCCCGAGCGACTCCACCCCCGGGACCGTCACCATGCGCACCTCGGCGCCGTACTTCTCGCCGAACAGCGCCATGGCACCCTGCGCCTTGGCCTCGTCGATCGGCAGCACCTGCCAGCTCACCTCGCGGTTCGCCAGCACCCAGTCCACCACCATGCGCTCGATCCCCGCGATCTGCTCGGGTGCGGTGTGCTCGAAGTGGGTGTAGTCGAAGCGGAGCCGATCGGGGGCCACCAGCGATCCGGCCTGTCGCAC
>JBIOKD010000184.1:0-6461 GCA_044451485.1 Candidatus Eiseniibacteriota bacterium
CCACCCGCCCACGCATCGCAGTCTACGGCAGCAGCACCGTGGCCGAGGGCACGCCGGCGTGGCGTCTGGCCCACGATCTCGGCGCCGAGCTGGCCCGTGCCGGCGCCACCGTGATCACCGGTGGCTACGGCGGCATCATGGCGGCCTGCTCGCGTGGCGCCAACGAGGCGGGTGGTCATGTGATCGGCGTCACGGTCGAGCTGTTCGAGAAGCGCGGTCCGGTCAACCCGTGGGTGATCGAGCGGGTCCATACCTCCGACCTGTACGAACGTCTGCGCTACATCGTGCAGACCGCCGATGGCTTCGTGGCGGTCCCGGGGAGCATCGGGACGCTCAACGAGATCCTGCTCACCTGGACCCTGATGAGCGCGGGTGGGCGGGCGCGCGCGCCACTCGTGCTGCTCGGTGGCCCGTGGCGCGGCTGGCTCGAAGCCCATCGGCATCCGGAGCTGGTGGTGCCCCACCTGTTCGATCATCTCGCGGTGGCCGACACCCCGTCCGAGGCGACGCGTCTGGCTCTCGCCGGTTGGGCGGCGGTTCACTGAGCCGGGAGGACACGAGATGGCATCGACAGGACCCGTCGCACGAACCGCCGTCGACCCGCTGCTCGCGTGGCGCGACGAGTTCCCGACCCTCGCACACACCCTGCACTTCATCTCCCACTCGCTCGGCGCGATGCCGCGCGGCGTCGAGACGGCACTCGCGCATTACGCCAAGGTCTGGCGCGAGCGTGGGATTCGCGCCTGGGAGGAGGAATGGTTCGAGCTGCCGACCCGCGCCGGCAACGTCCTGGCGGGGGTGATCGGCGCCGAGCCCGGCACGATCTCCATGCACGCCAACGTGACCGAGGCCCAGGCCGTGGCGCTGTCCGCGGTCGAGTTCGCACCGGGGCGTGACCGGCTGGTGTGCGGCGCCGAGGACTTCCCCTCGATGCTCTATCTGTACGAGGGGCTGGCGCGTCATCGGGGCGCGCAGCTGGTGCGTCTGCCGGCGCACGAGAAGCGCCGGATGCGGGTCGAGGACGTGGTGACGGCGATCGACGAGCGCACCGCGGTGGTCGCGCTGTCACACGTCATGTTCCGCACCGCGCAGGTCCTCGACCTGGCACCCATCACCGCCCGTGCCCGGGCGGTGGGCGCGTTGACGCTGATCGACGCCTACCAGTCGGTGGGCACCGTGCCCGTCGACGTCGGTGCACTGGGCATCGACATGCTCACCGGCGGCTCGGTCAAATGGCTGTGCGGTGGCCCGGGCGCGGGCTATCTCTACGTGCGTCCCGCGCTGGCCACGATGCTGCGCCCGGCGTTGACGGGGTGGATGGCCCACCAGCGCCCGTTCGACTTCGACTCGGAGCCGATGCGCTGGGACGACGGTCCGCGTCGCTTCTGGACCGGCACGCCCGCAGTCCCGGCGATCCTCGCCGCGCGTCCGGGTCACGACATCGTGGCCCGTGTCGGCGTCCCGGCGATCCGCGAGAAGTCGCTGCGTCAGACCGCTCGCATGATCGCGTGGGCGGACGAGTTCGGCTTCGCGCTGGGCTCGCCGCGGGCCGAGCACGAGCGCGGCGGCACGGTGGTGCTCGACGTGCCGTCGGCCGACCGGGTGTGCGCGGCGCTGCTCGCCGGTGATGTGCTGCTCGATCACCGGCCGGGGGTGGGTCTCAGGCTCGCGCCCCACTTCTACACCCGTGACGACGAGGTGGACGAGGTCATGCGCCGGGTCCGCGACGAGGTGCGCCGCACCGAGGCGTGATCGGCCCGCGGGCGACCGACCGCATGATCGCTCGCCGGGGCGACGAGTGGACGGTCGGGCAGGTCGACCTCGCAGGGATGATACGGAGCGCCCACTCCGGCAAGGATCTGACCGGCTCGTGGACACCCGGCCCGCCGTTTGCGGCCTGAATCAGCCTCCAAGGACGGGCCCGGCCACACGAGCAACGGACCGATTTGCAGCGAGTTGGGGGCCGGGGCTCGTGTGGTGGCTGACCGGCCCGAGACTTCCCGGATCCCCGGCAGGAGTCTTGCGGGTCGAACAGGCGATGGCCGATGCGTACCGGGGCCGCGTTGGCCGCATGGGGGGACGAGGCATGAGCCGAGATGAGCTGAGTTGGACCCGCAGCAGTGGCGAACGGGTCCCGATCGACAAGCTGAAGCTCGACGAGCTGCGCGCCGCGCGTATGGAGCTGATGCACCGGGACCTCGGCGACCCATCCACGCTGGCGCTGTTCGACGCGGTGAACGACGCGATCGAGCGGTATGGGGTGGCGGAGGCGCCGGGAGCGGGCGCCTGGCGCAAGGCGGCCTAGCGACGCGCGGCGGCGATCATCCGCTGCGTCGGTCGTTCGCCGCTCGCTGCGACGTATCCATGAGGATACAATCTCGCTCGCGGCTTCACGCCCTTCTTGCGGCTGACCGCCGGCGCGCGTCGCCTGCCGCTCCCGCACCTTGCGGTCGGCCGACTCCGGCAAGACCGGGCTTCCGTTCTCCCAACTGCTGACCGTCGGCGGCCGGCTCTGCTAGAGTGCGTGTGAACGGAACGTGCCCGATTTCCACGGGCGCCCGCACATCACGCCCGCCGCGCGATCCGCGCGGCCATCGCAGGAGCCCCGCATGGACGCCGCCGTCAGCGCCGCCAAACCGCTCAAGATCGTCCACGAGCCACACGTCTATCTGGTCGGGCGTCAGACGCTCGCGCCGGAAGGCGTGCGGGGCTTTCTCGACGATCACGGTCTGAGCTGGGAGACCGACACCGAAGTCGCCGGCGAGGCGCTCGCCGAGATGGCCGGTCGCGTGTGCTACATGTCGTACGGCAAGGGCCGCAAGACCAACGCCGAGTTCCTGAGCCACATCGTCGACGTCGGCCACGGCTCGGTGCTCGAGCACGCGGTGTGGAGCTTCCTCATCACCGGGGTGTCGCGCTCCTTCACCCACGAGCTGATCCGGCACCGTCACTTCTCGTATTCGCAGCTCTCGCAGCGCTACGTGAACGAGTCGGACTCCCACTTCATCGAGCCCGACGCGATCGCCGCCGATCCGAAGCTCCACGAGACCTGGTGCGAGGCGGTGGACGCCGCCCGGCGCGCCTACGACGTGCTGGTCACGGGTCTGCAGACCCGCTTCACCGACATCCCCGACGCGACGCTCCGGCGCAAGCTGGCGCGTCAGGCGGCGCGCTCGGTGCTGCCCAACGCCACCGAGACCAAGATCTTCGTGACCGGCAACGTGCGCGCGCTGCGCCACTTCATCGAGCTGCGTGGCAGCGAGCACGCCGACGTCGAGATCCGCAAGGTGGCGGTCGCGATGCTGCGCATCCTCCAGGTCGAGTCGCCGGGGATGTTCTCGGACTACACGCTGGTCGAGCTCGCCGACGGGACTCACGCCACCCATACCGAGCATCCCAAGGTGTGAGCGCCGGTCGCGGCGCCGGGCGGTGAGATGAGCGGCATCGTGCGGCGGTCGGTCCTCGAGGTGACCGGCGCTACACGTCTCACGCGTGAGGACGCGCTCGCCGAGGAGCGGCCGCTGGCGATCCGCGTCGACGGCCACGACGTGGCGGTGACGCTGCGCACGCCGGGCCACGACGACGAGCTGGCGCTGGGATTCCTGGCCGGCGAAGGGTTGCTCGCCCGGCGCGCCGACGTGGCGTCGATCGTGACGACGCCGGCCGCATGCGCCGACGAGCCGGACCGGATCGAGCTGGCACTCGCGCCCGGCGTGCGCTTCGACTGGTCGCGCTTCGAGCGTCACTTCGCGGCCACCGCGGCGTGCGGGCTGTGTGGTCGCGCGCACCTGGATGCGCTCCGCGCCGGGCTGGTGCCGATGCCGCTCGGAGCGGCCTTGGAGGTGGCGCGGCTCTTCACCCTGGCCGAACGCGTCCGTGCCATGCAGCACGCGTTCGAGGCGACCGGTGGTCTGCACGCGGCGGCGCTCTGCGACGCGGCACTCGAGCCACTCGTGCTGCGCGAGGACGTCGGGCGCCACAACGCGGTGGACAAGGTGTGCGGGTGGCTGCTCGAGCACGGCGGGTACGGGTCGGGTGTGGGATTGCTGTGGGTGAGCGGGCGTGCCGGCGCCGAGCTGGTGCTCAAGGCGGCGCGCGCGAGGATCCCGGTGATGGCGGCGGTCGGGGCTCCGAGCTCGCTGGCTGTGACGCTGGCGGAAGCCGCGGGGATCACGCTGATCGGATTCCTGCGAGGTAGCCGGATGAACGTGTACGTGGGGGCGGAGCGGCTCTCGGGCTGACGCGGTGGATGGCGGCGAGCCGACCCCGCATCGTCCTCTTCCGGTTCAACGCTTCCTCGACAAGCCTGTGCGCCCGGCTTAGGGTGGCTTCCCATGCGCAAGGGCGGAAGCGTTGCAGCCTTCGTGTTGAGTGCGGTCGTCGTGGCGTGGGCTCAAACCGCCGCCGCTCAAACCGACACCAAGACCGACCCCGGTTTCGAGTTCTCGGGATATCGGATCCCGTCCCAGAACTGGCGCAGCTGGTTCGTGAACGGGGCGGGGTCGGGCTATTCGCAGGATCACACCGACGTCTTCTCGAACAGCCGGATTCGATCCTCGCAAGGAGCGCTCACCACCGGGTTCGAGTCCGGACACGATTCGGACCCGCTCTACTATGACTGGAGGGCCGATCTCGGGGTCCATGGCTCCGTCGCCTACGGTCGCTCGACGACCGATACGCTGGGGCAACGGAGTGGCCAACAGGACATGGTCGAGATGTGGAGACTGGCCGGATCGCTGCGGAGCTACCCCTGGCAGCCTCCGGTCGGACTCACCGCATCGGCGCAGGTGAGCGGGAACTACGGGCAGGACTGGCAGTACTTCGAGACCCTGACGAATGGCGTGCCGACGTTCGACTCCGACATGTCGACCCGCAGCTACGACTACGCGGTTGCTGGCTCGGGCGGCGCCGGGCTTGGACGCGTGCGAGACGCGGGCAACGTGTACCGGGCCTGGCTGTTCGAACGGAGGCTGGTGCGCGACGGCACGCTCACCCGGCCGCTGTCGTCCGAGGCAAGAGCCCGGCTCGCCGACCTGTTCTCGGTCGAGGCGGGCTATGGGTACGCGCATCAGTTCCCCGACAAGGCGTTCTGGTCCGAGGTGGAAAAGCTGCTCCACGAGGACGGTGCGCTGCCCGACAGCGGCATGGCCGCATACGGCCTCATGCACGCGCTCGATGCGATGGTGGGTGGCGCCACCTACGATGTGCGTCGGATCGGATGGTTTGCCGGACCGTTTGTGCAGGGCACCCACCAGCACACGGTGAACGACCTTTCCCAGAACGGCGCGTCCTACCACATGGACAGTTGGAACGACCAGGTGCTGGCCGGGTTCAGCGCCGAGTATCACCACCCGGTTGGAATCGGCTGGCAGCTCGATCTATCCGCCAGCGCCTCAGCCGACGTGAAGGGCGTCGACCGGACTCAGTTGGCGGCGGCCGCCGCTTCGGCGCAGTACCGCTTCGCCGAGCGGTGGCTCGCATGGGTCCGTGCCACGGATCAGCGGTACTTGACCCAGGAGGGCACACCGAACGACGTCTGGTACGTCTCGGTCGACACCGGCGCCCAATACCAGCTCGAGGATCACTGGCGGCTGTCCCTGGGACTGAACCAGACGCAATTCCACCGGAGGCAGCCCACCGAGTTCTACGATCGCCGGCTGACCGGGTCCCTCGGCATTGCCTGGAGCTGGGGTCGCTTCGACGCGCCGGGGTTGATCGCGCCAGTGCGTCCGCTCGCCGTCGGGCCTCCCTAGCGGAGGATCGGGTCGACGCGTGGGTCCGGTCGGACGTCCGGGCGCCCAGGGCCGTCCTCCATCACCCGCATCGCCATCACCGTGATGTCGTCGCCGGGCTCGATCTCGTCGAGGAAGCCGCGTACGGCGGACAACACCCGCTCCACGATCCCGCGCGCGGTGAGGTCGAGCGGAAGAGACTCGAGCATCGCGTAGAGACGCTCCTCGCCGAACATGACGCCGTTCGCATCCACCGCCTCGGTGACGCCGTCGGTGTAGAGCACGAGCCGGTCACCGGGCTTCAGCATAACGCGGCCCTCGGCGTACTCGGCGGCCGGCAGCATGCCGACCAGCAGACCGCCGTCCTCGAGCAGCATCCGACGGCCGTCGCCTCGCAACAGCACCGGGAAGTTGTGGCCGGCATTGGTGTATCGGAGGGTCATGGCGCGCTCGTCCACGGCGGCCAGGAACAGGGTCGCGAATTGACCGGTCGTCCCCCGGTCACATGCCATCCGATTGACGATCGTCATCATGGCAGCCGGGGAGACGGCCGACACGGCCTGGGTGCGCAGGGACGCCTGCAGCATCGACGACAGCAGCGCCGCGGGCACGCCCTTGCCGGACACATCGGCGATGGTCAGCAGGAGGGTGCCGTCCCCCGCCGACACGACGTCGTAGAAGTCGCCGCTCACCTCGCGCGACGACACGTTCTCGGCATGCACGTCCACA
>JBIOKD010000185.1:0-6418 GCA_044451485.1 Candidatus Eiseniibacteriota bacterium
AAATGGTGGCGGGCACTCGGTTCCGTTCGCTCCATCCCTGGTAGTGGTGGACGGGTCGGCCGGCCGGGGCGGGCGGCCGGGCAACCGAGGCTTGGGGGCCGGGAAAGCGCCTCCGCGCCCTCCGCCTCCATGGCGGGGTTCGGGCGGACATTGTGCCCGACCGCCGCCGCAGCCGCAACGCCTTCGGAACCGCCCGGACCGGCGGTCCGGCGGGGTCGTGGCATGGGCTGGCGCCGATTCGCCGGCGGGGTCAGTTCCCCGCGGCCGCGTGCTGGCGGCCCTGCGCGGCCGGCGGCACGCCCGGGACCTCGACGATCCCCTGCTCGAGCCAGGCATGCTTCGAATCCAGCACCTCGCGCGCCACCCGGTAGGCCTCGGGGTCGGCGTTGTTCCGGATCGCCTCGAACAGGTTCTCGATCTTCATCCGCGACTGGCGGCAGAACAGGTCGGCGAGCCGTTCCGGTCCGCGCTCGGCGGGATTCCGGCGGACGTCGCGGTGAGCGCGCGCGCACACCGCCGCCATCGCGAACAGCTCGGCGCCGATGTCCACGCAGCGGAAGAGCTGAGCCTGCTTCCTCTCCAGCGCCGGACCGAGCATCACCATCAGATGGAACTGCTGCCGCGCCAGCCGGGCGCTGGTGCGACGCACCCAGCGCAGGTGTGGGGCCAGCGATCCGAACTCCCGGTCACGCGGCCAGCGCGACCAGTTGAGCCACCGGCTCGGATACCACCACGCGTAGAAGAGCCCCGCGCGCACCAGACCCGAGAGCCGCCGACCCAACGGCACTCCCGGCATCACCACATCCCCGGCCACCTTGAGATGCTGGTCCAGGGCCTCGCGCGCGATGAACAGCCGCATCACCTGGTTGGTGCCCTCGAAGATGCGGTTGATCCTCAGGTCGCGCAGCATCTGCTCGAGCGGCACCGGAGCCTCGCCACGGGCGGCGAGCGAGTGCGCCTTCTCGTAGGCGCGCCCGCCCTTCACCTGCACCGCCTCGTCGGCCAGCTCCCAGGCGACATCGCTGTTCCACAGCTTGGCGACCGCTGCTTCGAGCCGGATGTCGCTGCGGCCGGCATCGGCGAGCAGCGCTCCGAGATCCGCCACCGCCTCCATCGCGTAGGTGCGTGCCGCCATGTCGGCGAGCATCTGCCCCACCGCCTCGTGCTGGCCGACCGGCCGGCCCCACTGCACGCGCTCGGCGGCGAAGCGCCGCGCCGCCTGCAGACACCACTTCCCGGCCGCCGCGCAGGTGGCGGGAAGGGTCAGACGTCCGGTGTTGAGGGTCACCAGCGCCAGCTTGAGACCCCGTCCCTCCGCCGACAGCATGTGGTCCTTCGGCAACCGCACGTCGGTGAAGCGCAGCAGCGCGTTCTCGATGCCGCGGATGCCCATGAACTCGCAGCGTTGCACCACCTCGACACCGGGCATGGCGGTGTCGACGATGAAGGCCGAGATGGGACCCGGCTTGCCGGCCTTGCCGGGGGTGCGCGCCATCACCACCAGCAACTCGGCGATGGTGCCGTTCGTGCACCACAGCTTCTCGCCGTTGATGAGATACGCGCTGCCGTCGGCGGTCGGCGTCGCGGTGGTGCTCATCCGCGCCGGGTCCGAGCCGACGTCGATCTCGGTGAGCGCGAACGCCGAGATGGCCCCCGCGGCGAGTCGTGGCAGCCAGCGTTTCTTCTGGACCTCGGTGCCGAAGATCTTGAGCGGCTGGGGCACGCCGATCGACTGGTGCGCCGACAGCACCGACACCAGCGCGCCGTTCTTGGTCCCGATCTTGGCCACCGCGCGGCCATACGAGTACTGCGAGAGACCGAGCCCGCCGTATTCGGGCGGGATCTTCATGCCGAACGCCCCGATCGTCTTGAGCCGCTCGATCAGCCGGGGCGGAATGCGGTTCTCGCGCTCGATCTCCTCGTTGTCCACCTCGTGCTCGAGGATCGGGTCGAGCCTGGCCATGAACTCCGCGGCCCGCCGCTGCTCATCGGGATCGGGCTCGGGGAACGGATGGATGAGACCGAGGTCGACCCGGCCGAGGAACAGCTCGCGCACGAATGACGGTGCCGTCCACTCGGTCTCGCGGGACGCCTCCGCGACCGCGCGGGCTTCCATCTCGGACACATGCGGAGCTTTCGGCGTGGTCTCGCTCATGACGACACCCTTCCTGAGGTCGTGGTGGCGGCGCGGCGCCGGATCGTCCTTCCCCGGCGGTGTCGACCTGAGGTTATCCCCGCCGCCCACACGAGGACAACCCGAGCCGCCGGACCCGAGCGGCCACGCACCGGCTGGGAGGCGGTTGGACCAGGCGTTACACTACGCGTGTCATGCTCTCGCCCGGCCGCCCCCAACCGCTCCCTTGGCCCCGATGAGCGTGCTCGTCGCCTGGATCGCGGCGGCGCTCGCCGTGGTCGCGCACTGGCGCGCCGGCCGCGGGGGTCGCCCCGTGGCCGCGGGAGGCCTGCTGCGATGGTTCGCGGCCGCATCGCTCGCGGCGTGGGGGCTGCTGCTCGTCGGCGAGATGCCGGTCATGACGGCGCTGCGTGTGCCGCTGCTCGCGCTGTCGCTGGTTCCGGCGCTGGTGGCGTGGTGGGCGATGATGGCGCTGTTGGCCGTCGGGTGGCGTCGGCGCGACCTGGTCGCTCGGACCATCCCGATCGGTCTCGCGCTGTGGCTGGTCGGCCGTGGCGGCGCGCCCTCGACCGTGCAGCTGGTGGCGTTCTCGGGTCTGCTGGCGTGGCGCTGGAAGGAGACCCTTCCGAGTGCCAGGCGCTTCCAGCTCGGGGTGGCGGCCCTGGTCCTGGCGGTCGTGCTGTTCTGGATCCGCCCGCTCCCGCGTGTCGATCCGGTCTCGCTCACCGGCAGCGCGCGCGCACTGCATCGCGCGGGCTGGGCGATCACGTTCATGTGCGCCGTCCACGCCCTGTTCGGATCGCTGGCGCTGTTCCGGGCCTGGGTGCGGGACCCGAGTCTCGGCATCCGCGCGGTCACCCGGCGTCTGGCGCTCTCGCACGTCCTGGTCGGTCTGGTGCCCCTGCTCCTGCTCGCCGGTCTCTGGGTGTCCACCACCGTGCTGGGAGCGCTCAACGAGCGTGCGATCGTCGGCGCCCGTGTGGTGGCCGAACAGGGCCGCTGGTTCGAGCGGGTCCTGGCCGCCGCGCTCGATGCCCCCGCGGACGCTCCGGGACGACTCGTCGCCGCCGCCTCGCTTCCCGGCGCGAGCCGGATCGGAACCCGGGTCTGGTGGCGTCACGGCCATCGTCTCGAGCGTCTTGCCGGTGACCCGACCGCCGACGAGACACGGCTCGACGGCTGGCTCGATTCCCTCGCCACGTTGCCGCGTTCGGGGGTGCTGCAGCTCGGCGATTCGCTGTTCCTGGCCGCCGCCGCCCGCACCCCGTCCGATTCCACGGCGGGGGCGATCCTGGCGGCACCCTTGGCGCCGGTGCTGCGCGCGCTCGCCGATTCGGTGGCGCGCGCCCGACTCGGGGTGTGGAATCATGCGCTGATCCAGCGTGGCACCGGGGTGACGGGCGCGGACGAGCGGGCGGACTCGGCGGCGGTCGACAGTCTCACCCGCGCGATCACCGGCCGGCCCGGGAACGAGAGCGGCGCCGAGCGTCGTGCCCGCCTCGTGCGCGCCCTGGGCGGATCGCGGTCGGTTCGGGCCGACAGCGGCACCGCGGCGACACGGGCGACACGCAACCGACTGCGTGGTTCGATCGTCGCCGCAGGTGACACCCTCGGAGCGCCGACCAACGGCGCGGCGTTCCTCCTCGAAGGACACGCGCTCGCGCTCGGCCTCCACTGGAACGGCTCGGCCTGGCGGGGCGCGCGCTACATGATCACGGCGTCCGAGGATCCATGGCGCCTGATCTCCGGTCTGGTGCAGGATACCCGCTCCAACGTGCTCGGCATCATCCCGCTCATGATGCTCGGCTTCTTCACGCTGCTCGCGTTGCTGGTGCTGGCCTGGGATCTGGCGATGGTGACCGGGATGGGTCGCAGCATCGCCGAGGCGGTGGGCGCCCTGCGGGGCGCCGCGATCCGTCTGGGCGCCGGGGACCTCACCCATCGCATCACGGTACGTGGCGACGACGATCTGTGGCAGGTGGCCGGTGCGTTCAACCACGCCGCGGCCGAGCTGGAGCGCGCGCGGGCCGCCGAGCGGGAACGCCAGCGCGTCGAGGACGAAATGGAGGTCGCGCGCCGCATCCAGATGCGGCTGCTGCCCTCCGAGCCGCCGCGTGTCGAGGGGCTCGAGGTGGCCGGGCACTACGACCCGGCGCTCGAGGTGGGTGGCGACTACTACGATCACATCGTGCTGGACGCCCACCGCGTGTTGCTGGTGATCGCCGACGTGTCCGGCAAGAGCGTGCCGGCGGCGCTCATCATGTCCGGGTTCCGGGCCGCGCTGGTGAGTCAGGATCTCGTCCGGGCCGAGCTCTCCCCGCTGGCGGCACGGCTGAACGAGTTCCTGATTCGGAGTCTCGAGTCGGGCAAGTTCGTGACCGCGTTCCTGGCGGTGGTGGACGGCCGCGACGGCTCGGTCGCGTACGTCAACGCGGGGCACAACCCGCCGTTGTTGCTGCGCGCCGACGGCTCGCCGCAGTGGCTGCAGGCCGGTGGCACGCTGCTCGGCATCCTTCCCGGCGGCCGTTACGAGCCCGGTGCGACACGGCTCGAGCGCGGGGATCTGCTCGTGCTCTACACCGACGGGGTCACCGAGGGCGCCGGGGCCGACGCCGAGCAGTGGGGCGAGAACCGTCTGCTCGAGGCGGTCACCGCCATGCGCACCGCCTCCTGCGCCACCGTCGCCGACACGGTCGCGGCGGCGGTGCGCGCCCACGAGGGATCGGCCGGGGCCACCGACGACATCACCTTGGTGGTGGCACGACGGCTCTGAGACCCGCCCGCCCGGACGGCGTTGCGTCTTGTGGACTTCGCGGCGGCTGGGTTATGGTTCCGCGCCCTCGGAGCCGGGTCCCCCCCTCCGGGGCTGAAATCGAGCCAAGCGCCGACCGGGCCGCCCACCCGCCACGCCGCCATCGGCGGGAGCGAGGACGGTCGGGCCCTCCGGTGTCCCGCACCGTTGTCCCCATACCACCGAGGAGTCGCCGCATGAACCTGTTCCGCACCGTGGGGCGTGCCCTGCGGAGACCGACGCTGCCGGGCACGCTTGCCGTGGCGGCGGCCATGACGCTGACGCCGGCGCTGGCGTTCGCGAGCGAGCTGGACCTCAAGCTCCCCACTCTCGACCCCGCCCAGCGCCAGCTGATGTTCATCGGGATCGGCGTGTGCATCGTGGGCATGCTGTTCGGTCTGGTCATGTTCAACCAGGTCAAGCGGATGCCGGCGCACCAGTCGATGCTCGACGTCTCCAGCATCATCTACGAGACCTGCAAGGCGTACCTGCTCCAGCAGGGCCTGCTGCTCATGGTGCTCGAGCTGTTCATCGCGGCGTGCATCGTCTACTACTTCGGCTTCCTCCAGCACCTCGCGGCGGGACGGGTGATGACGATCATCATGTTCTCGATCGTCGGCATCCTCGGCTCCTACTCGGTGGCGTGGTTCGGCATCCGCATGAACACCTACGCCAACAGCCGGACTGCCTTCGCCGCGCTCAAGGGCAAACCCACCCCGGTCTACGAGATCCCGCTCCAGGCGGGGATGAGCATCGGGGTGCTGTTGATCTGCGTCGAGCTCATCATGATGCTGGCGATTCTTCTCTTCGTCCAGCCCTCGAACGCCGGGGCGTGCTTCCTCGGGTTCGCGATCGGCGAATCGCTCGGCGCCTCGGCGCTGCGTATCGCCGGCGGCATCTTCACCAAGATCGCCGACATCGGGTCGGACCTCATGAAGGTCGTGTTCCGCATCAAGGAGGACGACCCGCGCAATCCCGGCGTGATCGCCGACTGCACCGGGGACAACGCCGGCGACTCGGTGGGCCCCACCGCCGACGGCTTCGAGACCTACGGTGTCACCGGCGTGGCCCTCATCTCGTTCATCGCACTGGCGGTGATGCCGCAGTTCAAGGCCCAGCTGCTGGTGTGGATCTTCGTGATGCGCGTGCTGATGATCCTCACCTCGATCGGCTCCTACGTGTTCAACGCCGCCACCGCACACGCCCGCAATACCGGCAAGGACAAGATCAACTTCGAGGCACCGCTCACCAGTCTGGTCTGGCTCACCTCGTTGCTCTCGATCGTGGTGACGTTCGCGGCGTCCAAGTGGCTGGTCGGCGACCTCCAGGGCGGGCTGTGGTGGAAGCTGTCGAGCATCATTTCGTGCGGCACCCTGGCGGCGGCCGTGATCCCCGAGTTCACGAAGGTGTTCACCAGCTCGCACTCGCGTCACGTCGCCGAGATCGTGGCCGCCTCCAAGGAGGGTGGTGCGTCGCTCAACATCCTCTCCGGT
>JBIOKD010000186.1:0-6378 GCA_044451485.1 Candidatus Eiseniibacteriota bacterium
TCGCCACTCGTACCGGGTGCGCGACCGCCTTGGCGAGCCGCGCCAGCTCGCGGTCGCCGGGGCCGATCGGCGCCGGCCGGCGTGGCCGTCGCGCGGGTTCGGCGACGATCGGGAGGATGCGGCTCATGATGTTTCTCCTGTCGGCGGCGGGCCGGGCGGGCTCGTCCCGGGGATCGGGTTCGGCGCGACCGCCCTCCATTCATCGTTCATCGTAGAATTACGATAAACGATCCCCAAAGTTGGCGCAAGTTGCATCTAGGACCCAATCGGGTCTTGACGGCGTTCCCCGGGAGCCGTCACCGTCGGGGTCATGCGGCACCCCCCGAGCCCCCTCGTTCCACCCGCGCCCGGTGGCCAGGACTGTCCCCGGCGCCACACGGGGCCGGGGAGCCGCGCCATGGCAGACCCAGCCCGAAGCCCCCTCGCGGGTCTCCGAACCGCCGCCGGCGCCGCCCTGGCGCTGGCCTTGGCCCTGGCCCTGGGGCTCGTCCCGGGCTGCGGCGGCAAGAGCTCCCCGATGGCCCCGGGGGTGACCCCGCCCTACCTCGGGCTGGTCGCCAACCTGGCGCCCACCGAGTCCCCGGGCGACTACATCACCATGCTCGGCACCGTGCGCGGGAGCGGCGTGGATCTCCAGTACGCCTCGCTCCAGTGGGACAGCTTCTCGCCCAGCTCCGGGGTGGTCGACACCAGCAGTCTGCGCGCGCTGGTCGACGGGCTCGAGGCGGCGTTTGGTTTCGCCGTCTACATCAATCTCGCGACCATCGACACCAACAACGACCGCCGCCCGGCCGATGTGCGCGGGCTGCCGTGGGACGACGCGCGTGTCGTGGGCCGTCTCGACTCCACGGTGGACGCACTCGTCGCCGTGCTGGCACGACCGCCGCGCCGATCGCTCGTGGCGCTGGCGCTCGGCAACGAGGTGGACGCCTACCTGGCCGCGAACCCCGGTGAGCGGCCGGCGTACGAGCGGCTGCTGGTGCACGAGTACGCGCGTATCCACGCCGCGATGCCGGGCGTGCCGCTGGGGGTCAGCACCATCTCGCCGATGAACAGCCCCAACGCGGTGATCGGCGACTCGCTGCACGCGCTCGGCGACCTGGTCATCTACACCTACTACCCGTTCCAGAACGGCATGGACTTCGTGCACAAGCCGACCACCACGCTCGATCCCGACTTCGACACCATGGCGATGCGTGCCGGCGCCAAACGCTGGGCGTTGCAGGAGGTGGGTTACAGCTCGTCGCCGGTCAACGGCAGCAGTCCGGCCTTGCAGGCCGACTTCGTGACGCGCTTCCGCGGCCGGGTGGCGCGCGAGTCACGGGATCATCTGCTGTTCGCCACCTGGTTCCTGTACTCCGACTTCTCGTCCACGCTGGTCAACCAGCTCACCGTGTACTACGGCGGGTCGTCGCCGGGCTTCGTCGCCTATCTCGGCAACCTCGGTCTGCGTGACACGCTGGCGGTGGACAAGCCCGCGTGGACGGCCTGGACGCAGGCGCCCTGAGCCCGCGACGGGCCGCCACCGGCGCCGCTCGGACACACGTCCGGGCCGCGATTGACGCGGCTCGCGGCACCCTCCTATACTGCGTCCCTCGTCACCACCGCACGACCCGCCGATGGTCCGGGCCCGCCGCGCACGCGCGTAACGCGCCCCGGATCCGCGGCTCCTTCGCCGCCACACCGCCACCGGGAGACACGCCATGGAAGCCACCCAGTCCAAGCTCGTGAACACGTCGGTCAAGAACGGCGTGATGACCCTCGAGCTCACGTTCGATCCGGGCAACTGCTACACGCACGAGATGATGCGGGCGCTCGACGAGGCCATCCTGCAGGCCCGCTTCGACAACAACGTGCACGTGGTGGTGATCCGTGGCGCGGGCGAGAAGTTCTTCTGCGCCGGGGCCGACATCAACATGCTCAAGAAGGCCGATCCCACCTTCAAGTACTACTTCTGTCTGCACGCGAACGAGACGCTGAACCGTCTCGAGCAGACCCCTAAGCTGGTGATCGCGGCGCTCAACGGTCACACCGTGGGCGGCGGTCTCGAGATCGCGATGGCGGCCGACATCCGCATCGCGCGCAAGGGCGCGGGAAAGGTCGGGCTTCCCGAGGTGACGCTGGGCGTGCTTCCCGGCACCGGTGGCACGCAGCGGCTGGCGCGTCTGGTCAACAAGTCGAAGGCCATCGAGCTCATGGTGACCGGCGACGTGTTCGGCTTCGAGCAGGCGCTGGAGCTGGGGATCGTGAACCAGATCTGGGAGACCGCGAACAACACCGAGTTCATGGAGAAGATCCAGACCTACGCCGAGCAGTTCTGTCCGCCGAACAAGGCGGCCAAGGCAGTCGGCCGCATCAAGCGCTCGGTGCAGACCGGTGCCGAGATCCCGTTCGAGACGGCACTCGCGGTGGAGCGCGAGCTGCAGCAGATCCTGTTCCAGAGCGAGGACGCCAAGGAGGGGCTCGCGGCCTACATCGAGAAGCGCAAGCCCGGGTTTCAGGGGCGTTAGAGCCGCGTCGTCTTCACTTCACCGGCGCCCCGCGGCCTCCCGGTCGCGGGGCGTCGCGCGTTCCGAGCGCGCGTGCCGCGAGATCAGCGGCGACCCGGATCCGGATACACCCAGCTCGGACGCGGGTAGGCGATCTGGAATCCCATCCGCGCCATGTTGCGATAGGAGGGATTCGGACGCTCGGGATGGTCGGGCCCAGTCTCCACGGCCAGCAGCCGGCAGCCGGCGGCGCGCGCGGCGTCGATGCGCGCCGCGATCAGCGCCCGTTGCGCGCCACGCCCGCGATGGGACGGCAGCGTGGTCGCGCCCCCGAGCCATCCGGTGTCGCCGCCCACGAACAACGCGGCGGTGGCGACCGATGTGTCGCCGTCCCACGCGAGCAGGTGACACCACCCCGGTCTGCCGACCGAGGTGCCCTGCGCGTGCTCCATGACCGGTGGCAGCCCGAAGCCCGCGGTCGCGACCGCGCGCACCAGCGGTGCTTCGTCGGGCCGCGCGGTGGTGATGCGCAGCGTGGTCTCGACAGCGGGCGCCGGCGTCGTGTCACGCCACCACTTGATCCAGCTGAAGTAATGACCATAGCCACGCCGCGCGAGTCGCTCCGCGAGATCCCGCGGCTCGGCGATCGGGCACGGCTGGACGGCGTGGTCGTGGGGGCCGGCCGCGTAGTGCGCGGCGATGGCATCGAGGAGCGCCTCGTCGACCGGGCGGTCGAGTCCCACCCCGATCGTGCGGTTGAAGATCACCGACTGGTTGGAGTCGGTGGCGATCGCCAGCACCTCGCCCCAACGCGCCACCCGTCGCCCGAGCGCGGCGCGCACGTCGGGCGGCATGTGCTCGTCGCCGTCGACCCACGCGCGCCGCTCGATCGCCTCGATCGCGAGGATCCGCTCGCGCTCGTCCATGCCCTCGCTCCAGGTCACCGGAAGCACATCGCCCGGCGTCCACCACCACGGTCACCCTGCCGGGTGAAATCGGGCGTGTTTCGCCACCGGCTTGACGTGGGATTCACGACCGGCCCACGCGCGTCTGATATCGTCCGCTCATGCATCCTCTCACAACCGGCCGGGCCATCCGGGCGCCTCTGGCGCTCGTGGGGGTGCTGGGACTCGCGGCGACGTCGATCACCACCGCGTCCCGGGCCGTTCCCGCGACCCCGCCAGGGAACCCGGGCACGCGCGACACCACGACGCATGCCGGGCCCACCCTGTTCCTGCCCCGCACGACCGACAGCGTGGAGGTGTCCGACCCGGTGCCGCTCACGGTGCCCGGCCGGGTGTCCATCACCGACACGCTCGACCATGTGTACCGTCAGCGCGCCGACGAGCAATTCCAGATCGGCCAGACGTACGAGCAGGAGGGTCTGGACGGCACCGCGATCGTCGCCTACCGCGCCGCATTGCGCATCGATCCGACGATGCGCGACGCGAACTACCGCATGGGTCTGCTGTTCCTCAAGTCCGACCAGATCCAGCCGGCCCTGGAGTGCTTCGGCAAGGAGATCCAGCACCACCCCGATCACCTCGACGCCAGGCGCGAGTTCGGGCTCACCCTGGCGCGCGCCGGTCAGGGCGACCTGGCGGTGGCGCAGCTCACGCGGCTGGTCGACGCCGACCCCAACGACCGCAAGAGCTGGCACGCGCTCGGGTACGCGTACCAGGCCGCTCGTCGTCCGCACGACGCCGAGCGCGCGCTGCGCCGCTCGCTCGCGCTCCCGCCCGACGATCCGGAGACGCACCGCGATCTCGGCACGGTGCTCGCCGACATGGGCCGCACCGAGGAGGCGCGTGTCGAGTACGAGCGCGCGCTGGCGATGACGCCGATCGATCCGTCGACCTGGTACAACCTCGGCAATCTCGAGCACAAGGCCGGCAATGCCGACAGCGCGATCGCCGACTACCGGCGCGCCCAGCGGGCGGACTCGCTGTTCCGTCCGGCGTGGCAGATGGAGACCCAGACGCTGGTCGAGGCCGGTCGAAAACGCGAGGCCGGGGAGACCTACCGGCGCTGGCTCGCCGAGCTGCCGGAGGACCACGGCGCGCGCATGAGCGCGATCCGCCTCTACACCGATCTCGACCAGCCCGAGGTCGCTCTCGAGATCGCGCGCGAGGGGGTGCGCGAGCTGCCCGACGATCCCGAGACACACGAGATCCTCGGCACCACGCTGGCGGCGCAGGACCAGTGGCGCGCCGCACTCGCCAGCCTGCGGGAGGCGGAGCGTCTGTTCCAGGGGGATACCACGCGTCTGCCGGCTCTCGACGCCGTGGTGGGGCACCTGCGTGCCAACGCCCCGGATTCGCTGCGCGCCCTGTTCGCCCGGGACAGCGTCGAGACCGCAAAGCGTCGCGCCGCAGCGGCCGAGGCGCGCAAGCACCCGCCGGCGAAGGCCGAGGGGATTCGTTAGCCGGTTCCGTTCAACGGAGCCCGGGGCCGGACGGAGGAAAGCGATGGCCCGAGCCGAGACGGTGCGCCGCATCTACGAGCGGGCGGCCGCCAAGTACGACAGCAGCGGCATCGGGCACGTGGTCGACACGATGCGCGGGCGGGTGCTGCGCGACGCCGTCGGCGACGTGCTCGAGCTGGGGGTCGGGGCCGGCGCCACGTTCCAGTTCTATCCACACGCGGTCCGTCGGCTCACCGGTCTCGACGTGAGCCGCGCGATGCTCGATCGCGCCCGATCGCTCGCCGTCGGGCTGCGCTTCCCGGTCGATCTGGTCGAGGTCGACTTCCAGACCCTGAGCTTCCGCGACTCCGCGTTCGACACCGTGGTGTGCTCGCTGGCGCTGTGTGGCATCCCCGATCCACCATGTCTCTTCGGCGAGATCCGCCGGGTGTTGCGACCCGGTGGCCGTCTGCTGGCCATTGAGCACGTGCGCCCGCGCTTCCCCGGTCTCGGTCTGGTCGCCGATCTCTCGGTGCCGATCACCGAGCGCCTCGTGGGCTGCGCGTTCAACCGCCGCACCCCCGAGATGGCGCGCGCCGCCGGCTTCAAGGTGCGCGAGCTCGAGCACCGCCTTCTCGGCACCTTCGTCTCGTTCGTGGCGACGCCGCCCCGCTGAGCGAGCCCTGGGCCGCCGGGGCGCTCGGGTGTCCCGCTCGTCGCGGGCCCCGTCGCTCCGCCATCCCCGCCGCGCCGCACTGCCACCGCGTCGCTCACCCACTCCTCGCGCGACACCGCTCGCGCCCGTCTCGGTTCGCTGAGGCGGGCCGCCGGCCCCGCGTTGCGACACGCGGTCCGCTCCGTTACATTCCGCCGGCCGCGTCACGCGCGGTCCGCGTCGCCTCCCCGGGCGGCGCGTGATCCCTCTCGATGGGACGCTCATGAACGACACCCGCACGCTGTATCTCGCCGGCCCGCGTGGCTTCTGCGCGGGCGTGGACCGCGCCATCGACATCGTGGACATGGCGCTCGAGATCCACGGCGCGCCGGTCTACGTCCGCCACGAGATCGTGCACAACCGCCACGTCGTCGAGGAGCTGCGTCAGAAGGGCGCGGTGTTCGTCGACGACCTGGAGGGGGTGCCCAAGGGCTCGGTGGTGATCTTCTCGGCGCATGGTGTGTCCCCTGCGGTGCGTCGCGAGGCGGCGGCGCGCGGGCTCCACGCGCTCGACGCGACCTGTCCGCTGGTGACCAAGGTGCATCTCGAGGCGCTCCGCTACGCGCGTGAGGGCTATACGATCGTGCTCATCGGACACCGTGGCCACGTCGAGGTCGTGGGCACGCTCGGCGAGGCGCCCGACGCCATGATCGTGGTCGAGACCGTCGAGGAGGTCGAGGCGCTGGCGCTGCCCGACCCCGGCAAGGTGGCCTACATCTCGCAGACCACGCTCTCGGTGGACGACGTGCGCGCGATCGTGGAGGCGCTCA
>JBIOKD010000187.1:0-6365 GCA_044451485.1 Candidatus Eiseniibacteriota bacterium
GCGCGCAGCTCGGCGAGCCCCTCCTCGGCCTGACGCATGCGTCTCCGCCCCTCGAATCCGAACGGCTTGGTGACCACCGCCACGGTGAGCGCGCCGCTCTGCTTGGCGAGCCGCGCCACCACCGGCGCCGATCCGGTGCCGGTGCCACCCCCCATGCCGGCGGTGATGAACACCATGTCGCTGCTGCTGAGCGAGTCGGCCACCGCCTGCTCGTCCTCCTCCGCCGATCGCCGGCCGACGGTGGGATCGCCGCCCGAACCGAGACCGCGGGTGGTGTTGACGCCGATCTGGAGACGCGTCGGCGCGAGCGACTGGTTGAGCGCCTGCACGTCGGTGTTCACCGAGATGAATTCCACGCCACGCAGCCCGGCCCCGATCATGCGGTTCACCGCGTTGCCGCCCGCTCCGCCACAGCCGACCACCTTCAGCTTCGCCGTGGCCTGACCCTCGATCTCCAATTCGAACATCCTGGGCACCTCCTTGTGCCGCTCCCGCGGCGTCGACCGACCGCTACTGGTAGAACAGTTCCTTGAACCAGGTCGTGACATTGCTCGGATTCAAGACGTGGCGTTTGCCGGCGTGCCGCTCGGCGTGCGCGCCCTCTCCGGCGGCCTCCACCGCGTGCAGAACCAGCCCGACACCGGTGGAGAAGCGTGGATCGGCGACGTTGGCCCCGAGACCCGCGAATCCTTCGGGGGCCCCGAGACGCACCGGCATCTCGAACACCTGCTCGGCCAGCTCCGACACTCCGGACATCAGCGAGGTGCCCCCGGTGAGCACCACACCGCCCCCCAGCAGCTCGGCGAAGTGGTTCTTCTTCACCTCCCGGTTGGCCATCGCGAAGATCTCCTCCATGCGCGGCTCGATCATCGAGGCCAGCACGTGACGCGAGATCTCGCGGTCGGCGCGTCCACCCACACCGGACACCATCAGGGTCTCGCTCGCCGGCACCAGGGCGGCGAGCGCACAACCGGAGGCGATCTTGATCTGCTCCGCCTTGTCGATCGGGGTGCGCAATCCGATCGCGATGTCGTTGGTGACGTTGGCTCCGCCCACGGGCACGATCGCGGTGTGCCGGATCGAGCCCTCGTAGAACACCGCCACGTCGGTGGTGCCACCGCCGATGTCGAGCAGCACCACGCCGAGATCGCGTTCGTTGGCGTCGAGCACCGCGTGGCTGGAGGCGAGCGGCTCGAGCACCAGGTCGCCGACCCGGAGACCGGCGCGCTGGATCGCGCGACAGATGTTCTTGGCCGAGGTGACCGCGCCGGTGATGATGTGCACCTCGGCCTCGAGACGCACCCCACTCATCCCGACCGGATCCTTCACCCCGGTCTGATCGTCGACCGTGAACTCCTGTGGGATGACGTGGATGATCTCGCGGTCCATCGGGATCGCGATCGCCTTGGCGGCCTCGATGACGCGATCGACGTCGGCCCGACTGATCTCGTTGTCCTTGCGCGAGACCGCGATCACGCCACGGCTGTTGATGCTGCGGATGTGATCGCCGGCGATCCCCGCCGACACCGCCTTGACCGGCACGCCGGCCATGCGCTCGGCCTCGTCCACGGCGCGGGCGATGCTCGCCACCGTCTTCTCGAGGTCCACCACCACCCCGCGTCGCAGCCCCTCGCTGGGGGCGTTGCCGACCCCGACGATGTGGATCTCGTCGCCGGCGCTCTTCTGCTCGGCGATGATGCACGAGATCTTGGTGGTCCCGATGTCGAGCCCGACGTAGGTGCGTGTCGCCTGGGGCATGGTGCCTGGCCTCCCTCGACCTATCCGCGGTGCGATGCCGTGTCCGCGCCCGGCTCCGCCGCCGGGCGCACGATGACCTGGTTCCGGAACCGCACGTCCACTTCGTCGGCGCGGATGCCCTTCTGACCGAGATCGGCGAGCACCACCCGCAGCGCGGTCAGCCGGCGCGGCGAGGGCGGCCACGCCGGGGCCAGCACCCGTGTCCCGCTCATCAGCGTCAGCGAGGTGCGCAGCGGGCTCGAGACGTCGATCTCGGACACCTGACCCGCCAGCTGCAACTCGGGGTCCGACAGCGCCCGGATCCACTCGATCCCACGCTCGACCTCGGGTGGGCGGACGTGGGTGCCGGCCGGCAGCTGCGCGAAGTCGGCGCCCACCAGCAGCGGCACGTCGGCCACCACCCCACGCTGGAGCGGCGCCAGCAGCACGCCGGAGGAGTCGATCTCCCACGGCACGCCGTGCTCGACCAGCAGCACCGGCTCACGCTCCTCCACCGTGATGTCCACCGTGCGCAGGAACCCGCGCCGCACCCGGGCGCCGGCGATCCTCGAGTCCATGAGCAGGGCCTGACGGGCGCGGTCGGGATCGAGACGCATGAGATCCTCGCCGGAGTGGATGCCGGCCAGCGCCGCGATGCGGGTGGGATCGAGATAGTGGGCGCCATGGACGCGCACGGCGGTCACCACCGCGTAGCGATGACGCAGATCCGACCAGGGCACATGGGCGAGGGCGAGCAGCGCCAGCAGCACCCCGAGCACCTGGAGGATGCGCCGCAACCGCCCCGCCGGCCGGCGGCGCGCGGACTCGTGCGACAACGCGCGTCCCTGGTACGAAGGCATCCCTGTCCTCCGCGCGCCGCATCCGCTGCGGCGCGTGCGTCCCTGCAGCGCGGCGGTCTAGCCGCCGCCGGTCCTCGTCGTCGATGCCGCCGCCGTCTCATGACGGGCCCGCAGACGGGCGAGGATCTCGTCTCCCAGTCGCCAGACGTCACCGGCCCCGAGGGTGATCACCACGTCGCCGGGGCGCGCCGTGGCGGCCACTTCCCCGACCGCCGTCGCCGGGTCGGCAGCATACCCGATTTCGGCCTTGCCGTGCTGCAACGCTTTCTCGACCACGGTCCGCCCGCTCACCCCGGGGATCGGTCGCTCCCCGGCCGGGTAGACGTCGAGCACCCACACCCGGTCGGCGTCCCCGAAACAGGTGCCGAACTCCTCGGCGAGCGCCTGGGTGCGCGTGTAGCGGTGCGGCTGGAACACCACCAGACGGCGTCCGCCGAGACCGCGCGCCGCCGCCAGCGTGGCGGCGATCTCGGTGGGGTGGTGTCCGTAGTCGTCCACCACCTGCACGCCGTCGGCCTCGCCACGAATTTCGAAACGCCGCGCCACTCCACGGAAGTCGGCGAGCGCCCCGGCGACGTGCTCGAAGCCGATCTCGAGCTCGACCCCCACCGCCACCGCGGCGAGCGCGTTGAGGACGTTGTGCCGGCCGGGGACCTTCAGCTCGACCTCGCCGAGCGGCCGGCCCTCGTGGAGTACCCGGAAGCGCGAGCCGTGACCCTCGAGCCGGATGTCCTCGGCGCGCACCGCGGCGTCGGTCGCGGTGCCGTAGAGCAGCGTCCGCTTCACCACCCCGGGCAGGATCGCGCGCACCCCGGCGTCGTCGGCACACAACACCGACACGCCGTAGAACGGAACCCGGTTCGCGAAATACACGAACGCCTGACGGATCTCGTCCAGGTCGCGGTAGTGATCGAGATGTTCGCGGTCGATGTTGGTGATCACCGTCACCGCCGGTGCCAGTCTCAGGAACGAGCCGTCGCTCTCGTCGGCCTCCGCCACCAGGAACTGGCCATTGCCGAGCCGGGCGCTGGTGCCGAGCGCGCGCAGACGCCCACCCACCACGATGGTCGGATCCAGACCCCCCCGGGCCAGCACCTCCGCGATCAGCGAGGTGGTGGTGGTCTTGCCGTGCGCGCCGGCGACCGCGATCCCGTACTTCATGCGCATCAGCTCGGCGAGCATGTCGGCGCGTCCGATCACCGGCACGCCCATGGCGCGGGCGCGGACCAGCTCCGGGTTCTCGGGGCGCACCGCGGTCGAATACACCACCACCTGCGCCCCCTCGACGTTGGACTCGGAGTGGCCCACGAAGACCCGGCCGCCCAGCTCGACGATCCGGTCGGTCACCTCACTGCTCTTGAGGTCGCTGCCCGACACCTGGTAGCCCATGGTGAGCATGACCTCGGCGATGCCCGACATGCCCGACCCGCCGATCCCGATGAAGTGGATGCGGTGGGTCCGTCCGTACATCTAGCGTTCCCCGCCGGCGCCGGCCGGCTGCTCGTCGGGGTGGCCATCGTGCCGCGAGGAGAGCCGCTCGAGACTGGATACCAGCCGCTCGGCGGCGTCCAGACGAGCGAAAGTGCGGGCATGCGCCGACATCTTGCGCAGTGTCTGGTGGTCGGAGATCAGATGGGCGATCTCGCGCGCCAGACGCTCGCCGTCCAGGTCGCGATCGAGGATCAGGGTGGCGGCGCCGCGCTCGACCAGGTTCTCGGCGTTCACCTCCTGGTGGTTGTTGGCCGCGAACGGGTACGGCACCAGGATGGAGGGCGTGCCACAGGCCGCGATCTCGGCCAGGGTCATGGCACCGGAGCGACACACCAGCAGGTCGGCCGCGGCGTAGGCGAGATGGATCTCGCGTAGGAACGGCATCACCTTCGCCGGCAGACCGTGCTGCTGGACCTCCTGACGGACCCGATCGAAGTCCTCGCGTCCGGTCTGCAGGATGAACTGCACGTCGAGACGACCCTGGAGACGCTTCATCGCGTCGAGTGCCGCGTCGTTGATCCGTGTGGCGCCACGGCTGCCACCGAACACGAACACCGTGGGGCGGCCCTCGGCGAGGCCGAAGTGGCGCAACCCCTGGGCCCGGTCACCGCTCAGGATGAACGACCGCACCGGGTTTCCGGTGATCTTGAGATTGTCCTTGCGCTTGAAGTAGACGCGCGACTCGGTGAACGAGAGATGCACCTCCTCGGCGATTCGCGCCAGCCAGCGGTTGGTGAGCCCGGGGATGCTGTTCTGCTCCTGCAGCACCAGCGGGCGGCCCAGCAGCACCGCGGCCAGCGACACCGGTCCGCTCACGTAGCCCCCGGTGCCGAGCACCACGTCGGGTCGCTCGCTCATCACCACCCACAGCGACTGCACCAGGCCGAACACGTTGACGAGCGCGGTGAGTGGCCAGGTCCACCACGCGCGGCGCGAGAACCCGCGCACCGCCATGTAGCGGATCCGGAAACCCGCCTCGGGCACCGCCTGCGCCTCGAGCCCGTGGGTGCCGCCCACGAAGACGATGTCGGCGCCGGGGTGGGTGCGTGCCAGCTCCTCGGCCACCGCGATCCCGGGGAACACGTGCCCCCCGGTGCCACCCCCCGCGATCATCACCTTCATGTGGTCGCCCGGGCCCATCGTTGACGGGCCAGGGCCTCCTCCTCCCCGTTGTCGGCGCTCACACGGTACAGGATACCCGCCGCGGCCAGGTTCACCAGCAGGGCCGATCCACCGTAGGAGACGAATGGGAGCGGGAGACCGGTCGTGGGCGCAAGTCCGGTCGCCACCGACAGGTTCACGAGTGCGTACAGACCGACCTGCAGGGTGAGCCCACCGGCGAGCAGGAAGGTGAACGGATCCCGCGCCCCGGCGGTGGCGCGCAGCCCCCGCCACAGGTAGAGCGCGATCAGGACCAACAGAAGGGTCGATCCCACGAAGCCCAGCTCCTCGGCGATGATGGAGTAGATGAAGTCGGTGTGCGCCTCGGGCAGGAACAGGTACTTCTGCAGCCCCTCGCCCAAGCCCCGCCCGAGCCAGCCCCCGGAGCCGATCGCGATCAGCGACTGGTCGAGCTGCCAGCCCGCGCCCTGCTTGTCGAGCTGACCGCTCGCCAGGAATCCGGCGAAGGTCCGCACCCGCTGCATCTGATAGGGATGAGTGAGCAGCGCGCCCGCGACCGCCAGCGCACCGGCGCCGACCGGGATCGCGAGGTGACGCGGGTCGGCGCCGGCCAGGTACAGCATCACGAACGCGGTCGCGCCGAGCAGCGCTGCGCTGCTCAGGTTGGGTTGCAGGAGGATGAGCCCCGAGAGCGCCCCGGCGATCGCGAGCGGCACGATCACCCCGCGGACGAGACCGCGCTCGGCCGGTGGGTGACGTCGCAGCCACCAGGCCAGGAAGGCGACCGCCGCGAGACGTGCCAGATCGGTGGGCTGAAGGGTGAGGAAGCCGAGCTTGAGCCAGCGGGTGGCACCGTTCGACATGTGACCGACCGCGACCACCCCGGCCAGCATCACGACCGCGATCCCCATCAGGACCGGCGCCGTCTGTTCGAGCGAGCGCAGCCGGAGACGGGTGCACACCAGCATTGCAACCAACCCGAGTCCGGCGCGGAACAGCTGCTTGGACAGGAAATAGTTGGGATCGCCGTGACGGGTGAGCCCGAGGATCGAGCTCGACGAGTACACCATCACCACCCCGACGATGGTCAGCACCATGGGCAGGATCAGAAGCCAGCGGTCGCCACGGTTCACGTCTTCGCCTCCATGCGTTGGA
>JBIOKD010000188.1:0-6336 GCA_044451485.1 Candidatus Eiseniibacteriota bacterium
CGTCCACGCGGACCGGCCGGCGGACCGGAGATCGTGATCTATCGCATCGACACCGCCACCCGCGCGGCACTCGGAGGGGACGATGGCCTGGACCCGCTGTGGTGGACGACCGCGATTCCCGGCGGCTACCGCCGCGTGGCCACACGGCTTCTCGACGTCGAGCGCCATCAGCGCGACTCGCTGCTGACCGCCCCGGGGCCGTCGCCTCGACGCGCCCCGATCGGCTCGCTCGCGAGCTCCCCGCGCGCGCTCACCGCGATTCCGGAGCTGGAGATCGGCGCCATGGCGGATTCGGATTCCAGCCCGACACCCGGGCCGCGCGGGCCGGACGGCGAGCCGTCGCCGTGGGTGCGGAGTCTGGCGCCGTTCTATCGCGCTCGGGTGGCGGGATTCGCCGGCGACATGGCGTACGAGCTGGCGACACTCGGGCGTTACGATGCCGCGGCGCGCTTCGCCGAGGCGAACCTGCTCATGAGCCCCGACGACGTCCCGAGCTGTCTGGTCGCCAGCGTCGCGCTGGCGCGTCTCGATCGGTGGCCGGCGGCCCGCGCGACCATCGAGAGGACCCTCGCGGTGCGGGACCCGGCCGAGATCGAGCCGGCGCTGGAGCTGCAGTACGCCCGCGCGCTCGCCCACACCGGTGAGCGGGACCGGGCGATCGAGGTCGATCGGCGCCTCGTCGACGCCCTGCCCGTCGGCGACCGGGTCGCCGCCGCCGCGCGCTCGGATCTCGCCCGCCTGCGCTAGCACCGGTTGGCCATCTCCGATCCGGAAGTCCGGGGAGGTCATGCCGGTGCGTCCGAGGAGCGGCGTAGCCAGGAGGGCTGAGCCGCGACTGGATGCAGCGAGGCGGAGCAGGACGCGGAGCCGAGCGTGCCGGCATGGCCTGCCCCGGACGGAGGATCGGAGGGCCGAGAGGTCGAGCCACCGCCCGTGGCGCGCCGCGACCCCGGCAGGTATCCTCCCGCCATGAACCTGCTCGCGTTGCTGGGTCTGGGACTCGTGCTCGGGCTGCGCCACGCCGCCGATCCCGATCACGTCGTGGCGGTCACCGCCATCACCGCGCGGACCCGCCGTCTCGGTCCGGCGGCGTGGCTCGGAGTGGTCTGGGGTCTCGGCCACACGCTCACGTTGTTCGCGGTCGGCAGCCTCATCATCCTGTTCAACCTGGTGGTGCCACCGCGGCTGGGGCTCACCTTCGAGTTCGCCGTGGCGATCGCCCTGGTCGTGGTCGGGCTTCTCAACCTTCGTGGCCAGCCCGCTCAGAACCAGCTCGACGACTCCACGCGCGGGCTTCCGGCCGGGCGCGCGTTCGGGGTCGGTCTGGTGCACGGTCTGGCCGGCAGCGCGGCGGTGGCGCTGCTGGTGCTCGCCACGGTGCACGATCCGCTCTGGGCGTGCGGATACCTGCTGGTGTTCGGCGCCGGCACGCTGATCGGGATGATGCTCATCACCACCGGCGTGGCCGCACCGCTCGGTCTGGTCTCGCGGCGATGGAACGGCTTCCCACAGCTCGCCCGGGTGGGCAGCGGTCTGCTGTCGCTGCTGTTCGGCGTCTGGCTGATCTATCAGGTCGGCTGGCTCGAGGGCCTGTTCGGCGCCGTGCCGCGCTGGACCCCGCACTAGGCTCCGCTAAGCGGCAGCGCGTATCGGCTCGGCGAGCGGCACGCCGGTCAGCGGCAATCTCACCCAGAACGTGCTGCCCCCCGACTCGGGGCTGTTCACGCCGACGTGCCCGCCGTGCAGCTCGGCCAGCCGCTTGACCAGGTGGAGCCCGATGCCGAGCCCGCCGGTGCGTGACGGCTTGCCCAGCCGTACCCCCTGGCCGAAGAGCGAGAAGATGTGTGTCGCCGCGTCGGGCGGGATGCCGGGGCCCTGGTCGGTCACCTCGACCACCACGAAATCGCCGTCGCGCCGGGTCGCCACCGTCACCCGTCCACCGGGCGGGCTGAACTTCACCGCGTTGGCGATGAGGTTCACCACCACCTGCCGCATCTTGACCTCGTCCAGCTCCATCTGCGGCAGCCCCGACTCGAGCGTGCTGGTGACCGTGACCTCGTACTTCTCGGCCATCGACTGGGTGGTGTCGAGCGCCGCCTGCGCCACGGTGTTGACCGACGACGGCACCCGCTCGAGCACCAGCTTGCCGGTCTCGAGACGCGACAGGTCGAGGATGTCGTCGATCAGCCCGAGCAGCTGCCGGGCCTCGTTGCGCAGCCGGCGCAGGAACTCGGCCTGACGCTCGGGTGGCAGCTTGCCCTCGTTCACCTCGAGCAGCTCGGCATAGGCGATGACCGCGGTGAGCGGCGTCTTGAGCTCGTGACTCGCCGTGCTCAGGAACACGTCCTTCAGCCGGTGCAGCTCGTTCAGGTGCAGGTTGGTCGCCTCGAGCGCCTGGGTGCGCGCCGCCAGCCGCTCCACCATCTCGGCACGCTCGATGACACTGCCGACGTGCTCGGCGAACAGCCGCAGGGTCTCGCGGTGGTGCTCCTGGAACGACTGCGGATGGTTGATGCGGTTGACGTTGAGCACCCCCACGCAGCGGTCGCCGACCCTAAGCGGCAGCGACAGCGCCGAGGTGATGTTGCGGTTGTGCTTGTAATGGCGCCGGAAGGTGTCGTCGCGCTCGTCCGGTCCGAGGAGCAGCGATTGCTGTGTCTCGGCCACCCACCCGGCGATGCCCTCGCCCATCTTGGTGCGCGCGTGACGCGCGAACTCCGACTCGAGACCGTACGAGGCCCGCGTCTCGAGCACGCCGGTCTCGGGGTTGTAGATCATGACCGAGGCCTGCTGGGCGCGCAGCGTGCTCACCACCCGGCGGACGATGATCTCCAGCACCACCTCGAGGCGGAGCTGCAGGTTGAGCGTGGTCGCGACGCTGAACAACGCTGAGACCTCGGACAGACGGGTGCGGGAGTCCTCCAGCTCGTGACGGTCCTCGTGCAACCGGGAGCGCATGCGGTTCAGCTCGCGCTGCTTGATCACGGTGTACAACATGAACAGGACCACCAGACCGCCGAGCCCGATGAACGCGTCGTAGCCGTCGCGAATCCACAGCTGGGCGCGCTCCTCGGCGCCGAGCAGACGCAGCAACGGCAGGTAGAGGACGGGAATGGTGGCGGTGAGGGCGAGCAGCAGGGCGAAGGTCAGGCCCCAGAGCCACCAGGCGCGACGTTCGACCGGATCCATCCGGGGGGTGGGGGTGTCGGTCACGGCTTCGCTCTCCATGCGAGATGAGCCCCGGGCGCCGATGCCCCCGGGGAGACACTGGAGTTATCGGCGGGAACCCCATGGGGGTTGAGGCCCGGTCGCCGATCCCTGGGGACCAGCGGCGGCGCTCTGCTACATTGCCCGGCCGTGAAACCCGCACCGCGTCCGATCTGGCCGGCCGTCCTGCTGCTCGCGACCGGGCTCGCGCTGCTCTATGCGGGCGCGCTCGGCACCGGCTTCCTCAACGACGACCACCTGTTCCTCGAGCAGGCCCGGACCCGTCCGCTCGGGGCGTCGCTGACGACGCTCGGGCCGCTCGGCAATTACGTGCGCCCGGTGTCCCGGCAGCTCTGGTTCGCCGTGCTGACCCCGATGGCGGGTGGCAACCCGCGGGTGTTCCACGCCGCCGACGCGCTGGTCTTCGCCGGCGCGCTGGCGCTGCTCGCCGATCTGCTGGCGGTGTTCGCGCCGCCCATCGGGGTGCTCGCCGGGGTGGTCTACCTGGCGCTGCTTCCCTCCACCCGCGTCCTGCTCATGTGGGTGTCGTGCAGCCAGGATCTGCTGGCGCTCCTGTTCACGCTCGCGGCGCTGGCGTGCTTCCGCCGTCACCGCGACGGCTGGGCGGTGGCGCTCCATCTGCTGGCCGTGTTCAGCAAGGAGGCGGCGTTGCCGTTCCCGGTGGCGGCGCTCGCATGGGCGCGTCTGGTGGACCGTGAGCCCTGGCCGAGGGCGCTGCGACGCGTGACCCCGATGACGGCGGTGACCGCGGCGTGGGTGGTCGCGACCCTGGTGATTCGCGCGCGCGCGCCGCACGTGGCGGCCACGTTGTCGTTCGCGCCGATGAACTTTCTCGCGGCGATGGTGCACGGTGTTCAGAGCCTGGTCGGGCTCGACACGCCCGAGGGCTGGGCTCATCCGTTCGCGCATCTACCCTACGCGCCCGCGGCGCTGGTGGCTCTGGCGCTGGGCGGCGCGTGGCTCGCGTGGCCGGCGCGCCGCGCGGCGGTCGGGGCGTCGGATCCTGGCGGCGCGGTCGGCGGGAGACCCGCCGGCGCGGGCGCCGACCCGACACCGGCCGCCGAGATGCCATCCGCCACCGGAGCCGGAACCCGACCCGGCGCAAGAATCGTGGTCCCGTTCGCGCTCGTCTGGCTGATGTCGTTCGCGCTCGTCACCGGACCGGTGGCGTCCACCTGGAGCGGCTACTTCTACACGCTCGCCGCGGTCGGGGCCGCGCTGCTGGTGGCGCTCGCGGCGCGCGCCCTGACCCCGCTCGGCTGGACGATCGCGGTGGCACTCGCGCTATGGAGTCACGGGGTCGCGGTCGAGACCCGCGCCTTCGCGGTCGCCGAGAACCCGTGGGGCTGGACCTCACACCTGAACGCCGCCTACTTCCGCCGTGCCGCCGCACTCACCGACACGCTGGCACGGCAGCTCGTGGCCCGCGAGCCGCACCCCGCTCCCGGCACCCGCTTCTTCTTCGCCACGCTGCCACCCTGGGCCGGCTTCCAGATGGGCAACGGAGCGCTGATCCGCGCCACCTATCGCGACACCTCGCTGCGCTCGTACTTCTACTCGCAGTTCTCGGACTCGAGCGCGGGCTGGGCACCGGTGCGCGTCCTCTACTGGGACGGTCGCACGCTGGGACCCCTGTACGCTCGCGCCAGCGAGCCGTGGTTCGAGGTCGGTGGCGATCTGCTGCTGTTCGACCGCCCGGCCGGCGCCGCGCACGCGTTCCACCGCGGTCTCGCCGCGGGCGGCGAGACGCGTTTCGACCTCTTGTACTGGCTCGGCTGGGCGGAGCTCTTCCAGGGTCGTCGCGGCGACGCCGAGCGCGCCTGGCTCGATGCCGGTCTCCACGACGACAGCACCGCGTGGTTCAACTCGATGCGGCTCGTCCGGCTCGACCTCGAGGACCGGCGCGACACCCTGGCCGCCCGACGCGCTCTGGCCGACGCGATCATGGCGGGCCCCGGACAGCCGCTGCCCCACGCCCTGCTGGGGCAATTGATGATGCGCACCAATCCCAAGTACGGTCTGCTCGAGCTCTCGGTCGCGACCTGGCTGCGCCCCGGGGACCGCGACTCGCAGCGCGCGCTGGCGATCGGCTTCGCCGTGCAGCGGCTCGACGCGCAGGCGGGCGTGCTTCGGGCGGGGCTCGCGGCGATCGACCCGGGTTGGCGCCGCGACACGACACTCGCCAAGGTGGCGCGTGTGCTCGACGAGCGCTCGCTCGAACACGTGAAGGTGGCCCGCTTCTGACCGCGGAGTACTGGCGGCGGCGGGGTACCGGCGGCGACGAGGAGGAGTGATGCGACGCGGACAGGTGGTGATCGAGCGCTTCGAGAGCGCGGTGCTCGAGGGCAACCCGGCGGGTGATCCCAACCGGCGCGACATCCCGGTGTACCTGCCGCCCTCCTATGCGGACGCGCCCGACCGCCGCTACCCGGTCGTCTACGTGCTCACCGGGTTCACCAGCCGCGGCCGCATGCTGCTCAACGACAACCCGTGGTCGCCATCGCTCGACGACCGCCTCGACGGGCTGATCGGCGCCGGTCGCATGGGCGAGATGATCGTGGTGATGCCGGACGGCTTCACCCGCTACGGCGGCTCGCAGTACATGGACTCGGCGGCCACCGGCCGCTACGGCACGCACATCGCCCAAGAGCTGGTGACCCACGTGGATCGCCGCTTCCGCACCCTCGCCACGCGCGAGCACCGTGGCGTGATGGGCAAGTCGTCGGGCGGCTTCGGCGCGCTGTCGCTGGCCATGCGTCACCCCGGCGTGTTCGGCGCGGCGGCGTGTCACAGCGGCGACATGTACTTCGAGTACTGCTACCTGCCGGACATCCCGCGCTTCGTCGCCGAGGTGATGCGCGCCGGCGGGGTCGAGAAGTGGTTCCAGACCTTCCAGGGCAAGATCCAGAAGAAGCACGAGGATCTCGAGGTGCTCAACATGCTCGCGATGGCGGCCGCCTACTCACCCGACCCCGCCGAGCCCCTGGGGATCGCGCTGCCCGCCGATCCGGTGACCGGGCGCTTCCGCGAGGAGGTCTGGAAGCGCTGGCTCGAGCACGATCCGCTGCGCATGCTCGAGCGGCACGCGGACACGCTGCGCGCCTTGAA
>JBIOKD010000189.1:0-6310 GCA_044451485.1 Candidatus Eiseniibacteriota bacterium
GCAGTTGGCTAGGGGTCGTGCCACCGTGGCATCCGGTCGTCCGGCCACGCCCGAAGCCCAGGCGGGCATCAGTGTGACGGTACACCGCGGCAACGGCGGCAGGGGCGCCCCGTCCGCGGCCTCCGTTCTGCTCGGTCTGGTCGCCGCGAGCGTGGCGGTGTACGCGATCCGGGTCGCCACCGCGCCGCTGGACCGCATGGTCGAATTCGTCCCGGACGACGCGTTCTACTACCTGGTCCTGGCCAGGAACTTCGTTCGCGTCGGGCGCTGGACCAGCGACGCGGGTCTCACGCTCACGAGCGGCTTCCACCTCCTGCATGCCTACCTCCTCGCCGGGATCTACGCTCTCTTCACCCCCGGCAATCGGGTGTTCACCGCCATGGCCGTGGCGTGGTGCACGGGCCTGTCCCTGGTCGCGATCGGGCTGGCCGTCCTCCACGAGCGCTCGACGCATCGTGATGGCGTCCTCTGGGCGGCTGCCCTGATCGGGTCGTCCCCGAACTTCATGGCCAATGCCGTGAGCGCCATGGAGTGGCCGCTGGTGGTCGTCGCCGCCGCGACGTATGTGCTGCTGCTTCACGATCGCCGGCGGCCGCGCTGGATGATGTTCGCCGTTGGATTCATCGGATCGCTGGCGCGCTCCGACTTCGGGCTCCTGCCCGCCTGTCTGTACACAGCCGGATGGATGGGGACCCGGGACGACGCACGGCCGTACCGGCGCGACGCCCTCGCCGGTCTACTGGGCGCCGCGTTTGGCGTGGTGGCCGTCCTGGTCCATCACGCTATCGCGTCGGCGGCGTTCCTCCAGTACAGCGCACGAATCAAGCTCCATTGGAGCACGTTCCTCACACCCGCGGAGCGGATTCACGCGATCCCGCGGCAGCTCCTGGAGCTGACGACCGGCCTCGAGCCCTCGACCACGCGGCTGTTCAACATGGCGGTCTTCGCCGTCGGGGCCCTGCTGCTGGGCCGGGCGGCGCTGAACGCCCTCCGCCGTTGCGTCCATGGTCCAAGCGTGCCGGCGGCAACTCTGGCGACGGTCGTGGGCAGCGCACTCGCGATCATCGGGTATGCTCTGGTCTACACGCAGGATGGCGAGGTCCAGGTCTGGTACTCCGCCAACCTCGTCGTGCCGGTGCTCTGTCTGCTCACCGCGGGGATTGCCGCCATGGGGCCGCGGGCGCGGGCCGTGTTCTTGTCGGCGATCGCGGTGATCGTGGTCCACAATGTGGCGACGGTTCAGATGCATGCCGCACATACGATGCCGCATCAGCGACTCATGCTTGCCGCAGGACGATACCTTGCCGGACACCCCGAGGCCGTGCGTGGGCGCGTCGGTGCGTGGAACGCCGGCGTCATGGGCTTTGCGCAGGGCGGGACGATCGTGAACCTGGATGGTCTGGTGAACAACGAGGTCTATCCATACGTCGTGGGCGACAGTCTGGCGTCGTACCTCGCGCGTCGCGGCATCGGGACGATCGTGGACTTCGACGTCATGCTGACCGGGCGGTATGCCCAGCGTGGCGGATACGGTGACGGGGTCCTGGCTCGCAGCCTCCGTGAGCGGCGGACGATCGCGACGGACGCCCAGACCGGTCGGTCCATCGCCATGTTCCAAGTGGATCCAACGGCGCTCCGCTCGGCGCCGGGGGATCGATGACCGACCGCCAGGTGGCGGAAGGCGTTGTCGCGAGACTCGAGCGTGCCCTGGGCGCGCTGTTCGGTGTCCGTGGGGACGCCGCCCTGGTCGGGCGCAACTCCGGTTGGATGCTCGGCGACCGTGCGGCGCGTCTGTCGATCGGGCTGGTGGTCAACGCCTGGCTCGTGCGCTACCTGGGCGCGGAGCAGCTCGGTCTCCTGAGCTTCGCCCAGAGCATCGTCGTGATCACCGCGGTGGCGAGCCAGCTCGGACTCGAGACCATCCTGGTGCGCGACCTGGTGCGTCAGCCCGAGTCCGACCTCGAGATCCTCGGAACCGCGCTGCGCATGCGCGTGATCGGCTGGCTGGCGACCCTGGGGCTCGCGGCGGCCACCGCCGCGTGTCTTAGGCCCGGCGACGCGCGCGCCATGACGCTCACCCTGGTGTGCTCGCTGACCGCGCTGGCGCAGACCTTCGACATCGTGGAGACGTGGTTCCAGAGTCGCACCCGGGTGGCGCCGGTGGTGGCGGCGCGGATGAGCGCGTTTCTCGCCGGCGCGGTCGCCAAGGTCATCGCGATCGCGACGCACGCGCGTCTGGAGACGATCGCCCTCATCCTGAGCGTCGAGGCGCTCGCGTCGTCGGCGGCGCTCGTGGTCGCGTACGTCCGCTCGGGGGGTACGCCACGGCGATGGCGTGCGGCCGCCACCCGCGCCCGCGGCCTGCTGCGCGACGCGTGGCCGCTCATGCTCAACAGCGTCGCCCTGGTGATCTCGGTGCGTGTCGACCAGATGATCCTCACCACCATGCGCGGCACCGGCGAGAACGGCATCTACGCCGCCGCCCAGCGGCTCGCCGAGATCCTCTACTTCGTGCCCGCGGCGGTGATCGCGGCCGCGAACCCGGTACTGCTGCGCTCGCACCAGCGTGACGCCGTGGAATACAAGCGCCGGCTGCAGCGGGTGTTCTCGGTGCTGGCCGTGGGCGGACTGTTGATCGCGGTGGTGGTGTCGCTGGGGGCGCCGCTGATCGTGCGGATCCTGTTCGGCCCCGCGTTCCGCGCCTCCGCCCCGGTGCTGGCGATCCAGGCCTGGTCGTGCCCGCCGTTGTTCCTCGGGGTGGCGCAGACCAACTGGTTCATCGCCGAGGGCCGGCAGCGGGGTCTGCTGCTGCGCAGCGCGCTGGCCGCCGCTGCGAGCGTGGCGCTCAACCTGGCGCTGGTCCCGACGATGGGGGCGCGCGGCGCCGCGCTCACCATGCTGATTTCTCAGACCGTGGCGCAGCTCCTCTTCAACGCCGTGGACCCCTCGACCCGCGGTCTGTTCCGCATGCAGTGCCGCGCGCTGGTACCCTTCCTGCGATGAGTGTCCGCGATTGGCTCGCGCGCATGCGCCGGCGCTGGCTGCGCCCGGGGATCGTCCGCGGGGTGGCCGGTCGCGGGTCGCGCCGCCGCGCTCTGCTCCTCTACACGCTCGAGGCGTTCCTGCCGTCGGGACGCGCCGAGGCGCACCAGAACGCCGGGCAGCAGCGCACGCTGGCGCGTGTGCTCGGCGAAATGGGATACACGGTGGACGTGGTCGACTTCAGCGAGACGCGCCGTCGATTGCTGCGCAAACGCTACGACCTGGTGGTGGACATCCATCCTCGCCGGGAGCCGCTCTACGCGAAGCGGCTGCGACCCGACGCGCGTCGCATCGCCTACCTGACCGGGAGCAATCCCGAGTTCAGCAATCGCGCCGAGCGCAAGCGACTCGACGATCTGCAGCGCCGGCGCGGCATCCGACTCGAGCCGCGGCGCCAGGTGGAACCGTTCCCACCCGGTCTGCTGAACGAGTTCGACGCCTGGCTCTACTTCGGCGACGCCCGCACGCTGGCCACCTTCGAACCACGACCCGGTCTGGCCGCGTTCCGTCTGTTCAACAACGGACTCGAGGGGGTCGAGCCCACCGACCCCACGCTGCGGAATCCGCGACGCTTCCTGTTCCTCGGTGGTTACGGCCAGGTGCACAAGGGGCTCGATCTCCTGCTCGAGACCTTCGCCGAGGCACCCGACCTGCACCTCACCGTGTGCAGCCAGTACGAGCGCGAGCCGGACTTCGTTCGGGCGTTCCGACGGGAGATGTTCGGGGTCTCGAGTGTCCGCGCCGCCGGCTTCGTGGACGTGCGTGGCCCGCGCTTCCGCGAGCTGCAGTCGACCTGCGGGCACCTCCTGCTGCCCTCGTGCTCCGAGGGCGAGGCCACCAACGTCACGGTCGCCCTATCGTTCGGTCTGCCGTGCGTGGTGAGCGATGCGTGCGGGTTCGACGATCCCGAGATCCAGGTGCTGCCCGACTGCCGTCTCGAGACGCTCGCCACCGAGGTGCGCCGGCTGGCGGCGACGCCGCGACCACAACTCGAGTCCGAGATTCACGCCAGCGTCGCGCTGGTGCGCCGGCGCTACCGGCCCGAACACTACGAGACCGCGGTGCGCAAGGCGCTGGCGGCGACGCTCGCCGCCGCCCGGACGCGACCACTGGACGGACGATGAGCGCGGACGCCGAGCGCATCCCGTGCCGGCTGTGCGGGGAGTCGGCGACACGTCGCTTCGAGGGGACGGTCCTGGGTCGGCATCGGACCGGCTACTACGTCTGCCCCGGCTGCGGACTCACCGAGACCCGGGATCCGGACTGGCTCGACGAGGCGTACGCCGAGGCCATCTCCACCACCGACACCGGTCTGCTGGCGCGGAACCTCTCGCTTCGCTCGAGGGTGGGCACGTTCCTGCATCTTTCGGGGGTGGGGGACCGCCCGTGTGTCGACTGGGCCGGCGGCTACGGAGTCTTCGCGCGCTTGATGCGGGACGCCGGTTTCGCCTTTCATTGGACCGATCCGCACGCGCGAAACCTGTTCGCCGAGGGGTTCGAGTGGGACGACGCGATGCCGCCGCCCTTCGCGGTCACCGCGTTCGAGGTGCTCGAGCACCTGCCACGGCCACTCGAGTCCTTTCGTGTCATCACCGCGCTGGGCGCCGAGTTCGTGATCACCAGCACCGAGCTGGTGCGTGGCGAAGCCCCCGATCCCGCCTGGTGGTATCTCTCGCCGGAGAGCGGCCAGCACGTCGCCTTCTACCAGCCGCGCACGCTCGTGCGGCTGGGCCGCGAGACGGGTTATCCACACGTGATCACCGGGCGCTACTGGCAGGTGTTCGCGCGCCGGCCGTTCCCGTCATGGCGCTGGAGTCTCGCGACACGTCTCGGTCCACTCCTGTTCCCGCTCGTTCGCCGCACCCGCCGCTCGCTCACCATCGCCGATCACGAGACCCGGGTGCGCGCGCTCCGGGGGGGCTGACGGCATGACACGCCCGGTCGTGCTCACCGGCGACGTGTTTCGCATGCAGACACGCGGCGGCATCACCCGCGTGGTGATCGAGATCGCCACCCGGCTCAGACGCCCGGTCGTGGTCCCGGCGGGGCTCCACGTGTCGGCGGAGCTGGCGGCACTCGGTCCGCGGGCGCGATGGGCGGTGCGGATCCCATCCGTGCCGGCGCTGCGACGACTCGCCACACCGGTCAACGCGCTGGTGGACGCGTTCGCGCTGCGTGGCGCTCGGGGCGCGATCCTGCACCCGACCTACTACCGCGATCCACGCGCACTGCCTCGGAGCGCGCCCGTGGTGGTCACCGTGTACGACATGATCCACGAACGCTTCCCCGAGCTGCTGCCCACGCGACGGCGATGGTGGAGCCGCACCGACGCGGCGAGCCACAAGCGCGCACTGTGCGCCCGGGCCGACCGCATCCTCTGCATCTCACGCGCCACGCGTGACGACCTGGTCGGCATGTTCGGCGTCCCCGAGACCCGGACCCGGGTGACGCCGCTCGCCGGACGCGACTGGACCACGATCGCGCCCGAGCCCATCCCCGACATGACAACCCCGTTCGTGATGTGGATCGGTGAGCGGCACGGCTACAAGAACTTCACCCGGACCTGCGAGGCGTGGGCGACGTGCCCGGCGGCCGCCGACACGGTGCTGCTGCTGGTCGGCGGCGGACCCCTGCGCGTCGAGGAGCGCGCCCTGCTGGCACGGCACGGCGCCGGCGCGCGGGTGCGTCGGCTCGACCCCGGTGACGGCGCGTTGCGCTGGGCCTACGAGCACGCGACGGTACTCCTCTACACGGCGCTGTGGGAGGGCTTCGGGCTGCCGGTGCTCGAGGCGCTCGCGCTCGGCTGTCCGGTGGTGGCCTCGGACGTGGCGCCGCTGCGCGAGGTGGGGGGCGACCAGGTCGTCTACGCCGATCCGACCCGGGTCGACGCCATCGCCGCGGCGATCGCCGTCGCGCTCGGCAGCGATCGCTCCGCCGCCAGCGTCGCGCGACGCGCCGCGCACGCCGCCCGGTCTTCCTGGGACGCCTGCGCGGCGGCGACCGAAGCGGTCTACGCGGAGCTGGATTGAGCCTGTTTCAAGAGCCCACGGGCTCGCCCGTGAACGCGGTGGTCGGAGCCGGCACACCCGTCGCGCGCTCGGGCTTGCGTGCCACCAGACGCCGGTTCTGACACGCCGGTCCGAGCAGCGCGCCGAGCCCGTCGTCCACGAAGTCGACAAGGCCGGCCAGACTTCGCGAGCCCGCCAGCACCGCCGGCAGTCGACCGAGCACGTTGCGTGGCAGCGCGCCGTAGGTGGCGCTCTCGACC
>JBIOKD010000190.1:0-6301 GCA_044451485.1 Candidatus Eiseniibacteriota bacterium
CCGATGGGCCCGTTCGAGCTGGGCGACCTGGTGGGGCTCGACGTGCGACTCGCGATTCTCAAGCATCTGCACCGCACCCTGGGCGACAAGTTCCGGCCGTGCCCGCTGCTCGAGCAGTACGTGGCGGCCGGCCGGCTCGGACGCAAGAGCGGGCGCGGCGTGTACGAGTACCCGGCCGCATGACCCGACGCGCGAACGCGCGCGGCAACGCGAGACGCGCCGCTGCGCGCAAGCCGAAGACGAAGCGGGCGACCGTGAAGCGCGGAGCAAAGACCGCGGCGCGGAAGGCCGCGCGCAAGCGCGCCGCGCCGAGGCCCACCCGGAAGCGCGCGCCCGCCACCAAGCGACCACCCAGGCGCGCCGCGTCGAAACGCGCTCAGCGGAAGCCCGCTGCCAAACGCTCCCACCTGCGCGTGCTCCCACGCCCGACACCACCCGCGTTCCCACAGACCGCGGGCGGCTCCAACAAGCAGCGCGTGGTGTTCGAGCTGGTACGTGCGCGCACCCAACTCATGGCCGCGCTGCAGGGGTTGTCGGCCGGCTCCGGCGAGGAACGGCTCGGAGAGGGCAAGTGGTCGGTGCGCGAGACGGTGCTGCACCTGGTGACACGCGATCGCGCTCGTCTGCGCGAGATGGAGGCGGCGCTGCTCGGGCGCCGCGGCTCCTGGATCGGGCAGGGCGAGGCTGCCAACGCCGAGATGAACGAGCGCGACTTGGCGCCGCTCCGCCAGCACGACTGGGACCAGACGCTGCGTCTGCTGCAGACCACACGACAGCAGTTGATGGAGGCGATCGAGGCGGTGCCCGACGAGCCCGGCCACGTCTGGGAGACGAGCCATCCGTTCGGCGAGATGCTGCTCAAGCTCCCCCCGCACGACCGCCATCACGCCGAAGTCCTGAAACGCTGGCGCAGCTCGAACGGCGCCGAGGTCCGACCCGCGACGGCGCGCGCGCCGAGTCGCAAGGAGAAGACATGACCGACACGCTCGCGCCGGTGAAGCCGGCCCAGCTCATCATCGACGGCGCGGCGGTGGACGCCGCCTCGGGCCGCACCTTCACCACCATGAACCCGGCCACCGAGCAGCCGGTCACCCAGGTGGCCGAGGCCGGACCCGAGGACATCGACCGCGCGGTGCGAGCGGCGCGCAAGGCGTTCGAGAGCGGGCCTTGGCCGCGCATGACCGCCGCCCAGCGTCAGCGCGTGCTGTGGAAGCTCGGCGACCTGATCCTCGAGCACGCCGACGAGATCGCTCGTCTCGAGACGCTCGACAACGGCAAGCCGATCTTCGAGTCGCGTCAGATCGACATCGGCATGGTGTCGGGTTGTTTCCACTACTTCGCGGGCTGGGCCACCAAGCTGACCGGCGAGACCATCCCGGTGAACCCGGCGTTCTTCACCTACACACTGCGCGAGCCGATCGGGGTGATCGGCGCCATCATCCCGTGGAACTTCCCGATGATCATGGTGGGCTGGAAGGTGGCACCGGCGCTCGCGGCCGGGAATTGCGTGGTGCTCAAGCCCGCCGCCGAGACCCCGCTCACCGCAGTGCGGATCGGCGAGCTGGCGCTGGAGGCCGGTGTGCCACCCGGTGTGTTCAACGTGGTGCCGGGTCCGGGCAGTGTCGCGGGTGCGGCGATGGTGAAGCACCCGGGTATCGACAAGATCACCTTCACCGGCTCCACCGAGGTGGGGAAGGGGATCATGCGCGAGTCCGCCGACACACTGAAGAAGGTGACGCTCGAGCTGGGTGGCAAGTCGCCCAACATCGTGTTCGCCGACGCCGATCTCGACGCGGCGCTGCGTGGCGCCACCACCGCGATCTTCTACGGCAAGGGCGAGGTGTGCGCGGCCGGATCACGGCTGCTGGTCGAGAAGGGCATCTACGACGAGTTCGTGGCCAAGCTGGCCGAGCGCGCGAAGAAGATGGTGCCAATGGACCCGCTCGATCCCAAGACGCGTCTGGGCGCGCTCGTCAACCGCAAGCAGATGGAGAAGGTGTTGAGCTACGTGGAGATCGGCGTGAAGGAGGGAGCCAAGCTGGTGGCCGGCGGCGAGCGCCAGCCGGTCGGCGGCAAGGGCTTCTTCGTGCAGGCCACCGTGCTCGCGGGGGTGGATAATCACATGCGGGTGGCCCAGGAGGAGATCTTCGGCCCGGTGCTCGCGGTCATCCCGTTCGACGGTGAGGACGACGCCGTGACCCAGGCCAACGACATCTTCTATGGGCTCGCCTCCGGGGTGTGGACCCGGGACGTGAAGAAGGCCCACCGCGTGGCGCGGCGGCTCCAGGCCGGCACGGTGTGGGTGAACACCTACAACTTCTACGATCCGGCGATGCCCTTCGGGGGTGTGAAGGGCTCCGGCTTCGGACGCGATCTCGGCGCCGAGAGCGTCCTCGAGTACACGCAATTGAAGAGCGTCTGGATGAGTATCGAATGACCGCGCGTGCGTGACGTCATTCGATGTCGTCACGCTCGAGCGGCTGACGCGCGCACGGCGCGCGGGAGGAGCAGATGGATCGCCTCACGTACGTGATCCTCGTCACCTCCGACATGGAGCGGATGAAGCGCTTCTATCGGGATCAGCTCGGTCTCAAGGTGCGACTCGACCGCCCGCGCTGGGTGGAGTTCGAGACGGCGGGCGCCACGCTGGCGCTCAATCCGGTGACCCCGGTGCGACCTCGTGGCATCGAGGTGGTGCTCGACGTGCCCGACGTGCTCGAGCGCAAGCAGGAGTTGGAGGCGCGCGGGGTCCAGTTCTCGACCGACGTCATGCGCATCTCGACGGGCGCGGTGGCGCTGTTCGAGGATCCCGAGGGCGCGCTGGTCACGCTCTACACACCCGACGATCGCTACGAGCCGGCCGAGGATGGGCCGGCGCTGTCGATGGCGATCGTGAATTGCCACGACCTGCACGCGGCGAAGGCGTTCTGGCGAAACGTGGTCGGTCTCCACACCACCACCGAGTCGGGTTGGTGGGTCGAGTTCGACACTGGCACGGCGCACCTGGCGCTCGCGCCACGCGCGCAGCTCGGCGCCGGCGAGCACCATCACGCCAAGCCGATGGCGCTGGCGATCGAGAGCGACGACCTGAATGAATGGTCCGATCGTCTCCACGCCCAGGGTGTCGAGTTCGTCACCACGCCGCACGACACCCCCTTCGGGCTGATGGCGGACGTGCGCGATCCGGACGGCAACGTGCTGGTGTTGCACGAGCCGGCGGTGGGGGAACCGCTCGAGGAGGAGCTGGAGGAGGTGTTCGCGGGCGAGTCGCCGAGTCGCGAGACCATGCGCAAGCCGGGCACCACCAAGGCGCGCGCGATCAGCAAGGTGGCGATCCGGCCGCGTTACAAGAGCATCGCCGGCACCGAGCGCAAGAAGCCGTCGGCCACCACACGAGCGGTCGTGAAGGAGCGTGGCGAGGGCCCCAACGGCACCGGGCGGATGCCCAAGAAGACCGGTGACGAGCGCAAGGCGAAGAGCAAGCCTGCGCAGGGCAGGCTCAAGAAGTCGACACGCGAGGCGGCCGTCGCCCAGAAGCGCGCCAGCGCCACGCGGGCCCGCGGCAAGCCGCTCAAGCGCGCGGTGGCGAGTCGCGCCAAGAAGGCGGCACGACCGGCGCGTCGCACCCGTGTCCGCGCGACCAGCGGCCGGCGCTGACTCAATCAGTCCGGAGCGGCGCGCGACCAGCCGCCGGCGCTGAACGCGTCGCTCCCGAGCACCATCGTTGGACGTCGCGTCGGGTTCGCCGCTCACGGGGACCCACGATCCTGCCGATAACCCGGGAGGATATGTGGGCCATGACCAGGGAAGCGGACCCGAACGAGTCGGTCGAGACCGAGCGCTGGTGCGCCGGGCTCGTGAGCGTGGGCACGGCGCCGATGGACGCGGACGAGCGCGCCGGGCTCGCACGCTACGCGCGCGCGTTGCTCCAGGCGGCACTCTTGCTTGGGCTCGCCGGCGGGGCGCTGCTGGCCTGGCCGTTCCTGCTCCCACCGGTGCTCTGGACCGCGCCCGGCCCGGTCTCGACCGCGATCACCGCGTTGCTGTTCGTGAGCTGGCTCATGGGTCTGCCGGTGGCGCAGCTTTTCGCGCTGGACTGCATGCGACGCTACCGTCGTCACGAGCGTGAGCTGCGCGAGCGCGAGGTCGAGGTGTTCGAGGGCGCGATCGACGGCGGCCGGCTCGACACCGAGCAGCGCGCGTTGCTCAAGCGCGCGGCGTTCGTCGCCACCGAGGACGGCGGTCAACGTCTTCGTCTGTTTCCGCTCTCCTCCACGGTGCGGGTGCCGGACCGTTCCGGTCACCACCGCTGGCGGGCGGTGCGTGTGCGCACCGTCGCCGCGGCACCCGCCTATCACCTGCGCGTGGTCATCCCACGCGAGTCGATCGGGGTCAGCGATCCGCGGGTCGAGATCCTGCGCCGGCGCATGACTGCCGACGAACGCCGCGAGGTGCTGGCGCGGGTCGCGGCACTGCAGGACGCCTGGAAGGTGCTGATCGTGCAGGCGCTGATCCTGTTGATCGCGTTCGGCGTCATCCTGCGGACCACCGATCGCAACGGTGTGGTCGTGGTGGTGTTCGCCGCGGGGCTGGGGCTGGTCATGGCGCAGCGGGTGCGCCGTCCGGTCGATGCGCTGGTGCTGGCGCGGCGGCTCAAGCGGGACGCCGCGGCCGGTCTCGTGCTCACGCACCGCCGGCGGCTCGGCAAGCGCAGCGAGGCGACCGAGCCCGGTGCGACCGACGACACCGCCTGGGTGGACGTCGAGTTCCTCCCGGTGTCGTCGTTGTCGTGGACGGTGCGTGGCCGCCCGGCGCGGTGGCGGGACTTGATGGCACCGGCATGGCGCTTTCGCTTGCCGTGGGCTCGGCGCTGATCATCGGCGTAGCCCGAGGGCGGGGCATCCACAGGGTCGCTCCGAGGCGCACCCGCGGCGCGGCGCCGCCAGGATGGTCGGGAAGCCGCGACCGCGGCTGCAGCGAAGCGAGGCACGATGCCGAGCGGAGCGTGCCGAGGAGTGAGCCCTGTGGATGCCCCGCGCGAGCTACCCGGGGCTTCACGGGCGCTGCCGTCGCGCCGCCGTCGCCTCTTCCAGCTCTTCGAGCGTCTTCGGCCAGTCCTCGCGCAGGAGCTTCGACAACGCGCGATCGGCGAGCAAACGCCCCCCGGTCTGACAACGCGCGCAGTAGTTCAGCTCGTTGTCGGCGTACGCCACCCGTTGCACTGGGGCGCCACACTCGGGGCATGGCTGGCGATACCGGCCATGTACCGCCATGCCGTCGCGGAACGCGGTCACGTGCTCCGGGAAGGCCTCGCCGGTCTCGGCGCGCAAACGGTCGGTCCATGCGACGAGCACCTCACGCGTGGCCGTGTGGAGGCGCGCCATCTCGTCCGGCTCGAGCTGGGTGGTGAGCCGGAACGGCGACAACCGGGCGCGGTGCAGGATCTCGTCGGAGTAGGCGTTGCCCACGCCGCTCAGCACCCGCGGATCGGTGAGTGAGCGTTTGAGCGTGTGTCGCTCGGCGGTGAGCGCCGCGGCGAACGCCTCGAGCGGAGCGTCGAGCGGCTCGAGCCCGCCCGGATCGAGCCCCGCCAGCGCGGATGCACCCGCCACCACGTGCAGCGAGGCCCGCTTGCGGGTGCTGGCCTCGGTCCAGGTGAGGGCACCGGTGGTGAACTCGAACACCGCCAGCCCCATCTTGCGTCCCAGCCTGGCCCCGCGTGGCTTCCAGTGCAGACGACCGGAGATCATCAGGTGCAGCACCAGGAACCCATCGCGATCGAGACCGATCACGATGCGCTTGCCGAGACGTCGCACCTCGCGCACCCGCCGCCCGACCATGCTCTCGAGCGGCGGCTCGACCGTGCGCAGCAGGTTGGGGCTCAACACCACGATCTTTTCGAGCGTGGCCCCGACCACCCGCCGGCGCAGGTGCTCGACGTACACCGTGACATCGGGCAATTCGGGCATGCATGCACGTTAGCCGATGCGGGTAGGGCTGGGGAACCGGCTCGAAGGGCCGATCCCCGGCCGGGGCGACCCGATTCTCGACCGTTGAAATCGCGGCTCCGACGCGGTTTGCAACTCCCGCTCAAGTCCGCGCGCATCGCGCCGACAACGATGGTCAAGGACGAGATTCGGTTCGCGCCCCGGCGACTGATCCGGCGCGTGAGCACGACACAGCCGGGATGCTGGAGGCAGCATGGAGACGCCGCGCACACGCCGCCGCAAGCCGTCGACGCGCATCCGCAAGAGCGAGGACTGCGCCTGGATCCTGACCGTCGCCGATGCCCATCTGGCGG
>JBIOKD010000191.1:0-6282 GCA_044451485.1 Candidatus Eiseniibacteriota bacterium
GTCTGAGAACGTGGGATGAAGGCGCGAGACCGGGAAGGGCCGCCGCGCAAGGAACGAGGAGGAGACCAGCCTTGTAACGGCTGTCGACGACGAGTGTCGCCGCCCAGCGGCCCTTCCCGGTCTCGCCCTTCGGGTTGCGGGTGACGGCGGCCCCGTCGCTGCGTCACGCCTCGTCGACAGGGGATCGACCCTCGTCTCGTCGGTGTTCCTTGCGCTGGGGCCGCCGGCGCCCGCAACGCGTTCACCCCACATTCTCAGACAGAACCTAGGGGTGGCCGGTGCGGGCCGCCATCACCAGGGCGGCGCCGGTGAAGTACGCCACCACCCAGTAGACGTAGGCCCAGCGCGAGTAGAGGTGCAGACCGGGCGGCGTCTCGGATGTGCCGTGTCGCCGCCAGTGACGCCATACCAGCGCGACGTCCACCGCCATCAGCAACAGCGCCGAATAGCCCAGCACGCCGTGCACGGTGAGACCACGCGGTGAGGCGAGCACCATCAGGGTCGTGGCGATCACGTCCATCAAGACGCCGGCGGTGAGGAAGCCACGCGCGGCGACGACGGCGCGGCGGGCGCGCTGGATGCGCACGGTGCCGATGGAATAGAGGAGCAGCGCCACGGTGACACACGACACGGCGGCCATGCGGATCGGATTCATGCGGGTCCCCGGGATGGCGTGACGCCGTGCGTCGGTGGTCGGCACGCGATCGCCGACACGATCTCCTCGGCCTGTCCGGCGGACGGTCGGTCGACACGACGCCGACGGTCGCCCGGCAGCTTGCCGAGCGCCCACCGATGGGTCAAATCGCACGCCGCTGCCGGGTTGTGGCGCCGGACATTGCGATCTGCCGCGTTCGTCGGCCCGTCTTCTGCGCCCGAGTGCGGACGCGGTCGCGCGTATCGTCACACGCGCGCTAGAATGCGCGCCGCGATCGGGCGGTCATCCGCCCTCCCGTCATCCGAAAGGAGAGCTCATGCGATCCGGACTCATCACCGCGGCGCTGGTGCTGGCGATGACCGCACCTGCGTCGGCCAAGGTGTTCCCATTCCCCTATCAGGTGCACACCCTCCAGAACGGGCTCAAGGTCTATCTGATCCCGATGCCGAGCCCGGGTCTGGTCGCGTACTACTCGGTGGTGCGCACCGGCAGCCGCGACGAGGTGGAGGCCGGTCACTCGGGATTCGCGCACTTCTTCGAGCACATGATGTTCCGCGGCACCGAGAAGTACCCGGCCCGCGTCTACGACCAGATCGTGACCGCGATGGGGGCCGACGCCAACGCCTACACCACGGACGACTACACGTGCTTCCATCTGGCCCTCTCGACACCGGATCTGGCCAAGGTCATCGAGATCGAAGCCGACCGGTTCCAGAACCTGTCCTACGCCGAGGCGGACTTCCAGACCGAGGCCGGGGCCGTGTACGGCGAGTACCGCAAGGGCAGGACCGAGCCGTTCGAGGTGCTGGACGAGGCGATCCGTGACACCGCGTACGACGTGCACACGTACAAGCACACCACCATCGGATTCGAGAAGGACATCGCCGCGATGCCGACGATGTACGACTACTCGAGGAGCTTCTTCAAGCGCTTCTACCGGCCCGACAACGTGGTGATCCTGGTGACGGGCGACTTCGACCCCGCCAAAACCCTCGACCAGATCCGCAAGGCGTACGAGGACTGGAAGCCGGGCTACGTCGCGCCGGACGTGAAGCCCGAGCCCGAGCAGACGCGTGAACGCACCGTGAACGTGGCGTACCCCGGCCGGACGCTGCCGATCCTGACCTTCGCGTGGAAGGGGATGACGTTCGATCCCGGCAGCCGGGAGCAGGCGGCCGCGCTGCTGCTCGGTGACCTCGCGTTCGGTCAGACCAGCGACGTCTACAAGGACCTGGTGCTCGACAAGCGCATCGTCCAGCGGCTGACACCGGACTTCTCACCCAACCGCGATCCCGGTCTGTGGGCCGTGTACGCGATGGTGGGGAAGGAGGAGAACCTGGATGTCGCGAAGCAGGCGTTGGCTGCGGCGGTGAAGCGCTATCAGGACGCGCCGCCGGACGCCAAGCGGCTCGAGGACCTGAAGAAGCGACGGCGCTACCAGATGCTGATGGGTCTCGACACCCCCGATCACGTGGCGGGTTCACTGGCCCAGACGGTGGCGCTCACCGGCGGGATCGAGGCCGTGGATCGTCTCTACGAGACGATCGACCAGGTCACCCCGGCGGACATCCAGACGCTGGCCCGCAAGTACCTGCAGGACGGTCACCGCACTGTCGCTATCCTGAAGGGGGTGAACTCATGACCGCACGCACGATCCTCAGGGTCGCGCTCGCGTTCGCCGTCGTCGGCGTGCTCGCGACGTACGGGACCACCGCCACGGCGGCCGACGCGAAGTCCGTCACCCCGCGGGTCCTGTTGCCGGTGGGCGGTGATCCGACGGTGTCCATCAAGATCGCGTTCCGCGTCGGCTCCCAGGACGATCCCGCCGGCAAGGAGGGGCTCGCCGCGCTGACCGCCCAGATGATGGCCGAGGGGGCGACCCGGAAGCACACGTATCCCGAGATCAATGACCTGCTCTATCCGATGGCCGCCGGATATGGCGTCCGGGTCGACAAGGAGCTCACGACCTTCTCGGGACGCGTCCACAAGGACAACGTGGACGCGTACACGGCGCTGCTGCTCGACGCCGTTCAGGAGCCGGCGTTCGACGACGCCGACTTCCAGCGTCTCAAACAGCGGGCCCGGGATTACATCGAGAAGACGCTGCGCTATTCCTCCGACGAGGAGCTGGGCAAGCAGACGCTCTACGGCACCGTGTTCGCGGGCACGCCCTACGCGCACCTGAACGGGGGCACGGTGGCCGGCCTCGACGCCATCACGCTCGACGACGTGAAGCGCTTCTACACCGAGCGCTTCACACGCGACCGTGTGATCCTCGCGGTGGGCGGCGGCTACGCCCCGCCACTCGTGGAGCATCTGGCGAGCGCTCTGGCGACCCTGCCCGCGGGTGCTCCGGCCGCGGTGGCGGCACCGAAACCCGCGCCGATCCAGGGACGGCAGGTGATGCTGGTCAAGAAGCCCGGCCAGTCCACCGCGATCAGCTTCGGCTTCCCGATCGACGCGCGTCGCGGCCAGCGCGACTTCTACGCGCTGTGGCTCGCCAACTCGTGGCTCGGCGAGCACCGCAACTCGGCGTCGCACCTGTACCAGGTGATCCGCGAGGCGCGGGGCATGAACTACGGGGACTACTCGTACATCGAGATCTTCCCCGAGGGCGGATTCCGCACCATGCCGCCCACCAACGTGCCTCGGCGCCTGCAGCTGTTCGAGGTGTGGGTGCGTCCGGTCCCCAACGACCAGGCGCACTTCGCGCTTCGCGCGGCGATGCGCGAGGTCGAGAAGCTGGCCAGCGACGGGCTCACCCAGAAGCAGTTCGACCTCACCCGCACGTTCCTGTCGAAGTACTGTCTGCACTTCGCGGAGACCACCAGCGACAGGCTCGGCTACGCGCTCGACGACCAGATCGATGGCCTGACACCGCCGGGGGACCTGGCGACCTTCCGGTCCATCGTGCCCCAGCTGACGCTCGCCGAGGTGAACGCCGCGGTGAAGAAGTATCTGAAGCCCGCCGACATGGTCATCGCGATCGTGTCGGAGAACGCCGATCAGCTCGCCGACGATCTCGCCAGCGGGAAGCCGAGTCCGATGACCTACACGACGCCCAAGCCCGAGTCGGTGACCGAGGAGGACAAGGAGATCCAGGTCTATCCGCTCCACCTCACGCGTGATCACATCACGGTGGTGCCGGTGGACCAGATGTTCGCGAAGTAGCCGGTCGCGTCGCGGATGCAAGACGCGGGGCCCGGTCGCCGCGAGGCTGCCGGGTCCCGATGTCATCCGGGCGCGCGTGGCGGGATCCGGCACGGTACAGGGCCGCAACGGGTTGGCGTGGTGGTGCCGCCGCCGCGCCCCGGATGCGGCACCATCCTCTCGGCCGCGGATCGGCACTGGATGTCTGCAGCGCGTTTGTTTCCAAGGCGTTCGGTCCCACCAAACGCTCGGTTATCTGTGGAATGCCATGTTCAGCATCCGTTAAGCTGATTGTTACCGGGCGGGCCCCAACCGTCCGAAGACCCGCGCGACGCGCGCGCTCGCCGTGCACGCTTCCCATCCCCGGAGGCTCCCCATGCGCAAATGGCTACCGATGCTCGCGGCACTCGTGCTGCTCGTCGCCGGCGTGGCTTCGATCCAGGCCGCCACAGGGTCACGACCGTGGTCACCGCCCGCGCCCGTCTCGTCGGCGGTGATGATCACCGACGACGATCCGGACATGCCCTCGTCGATCGCCGGTTCGATGGACAAGGCGACCTACATGCAGCTCCGTGAGGACTACTTCAACCGGCGGTACGGTGACGAGCCGTTCGACCAGGTCTACCAGGCCCGTCTGAACGCGATCGCGCAGATCCAGCGACAGATGAGACAACAGGCCGCGTTCGCGGTCTTTGGAGTGTGGACGCCGATCGGGCCCTATCCGATCCCGAACGGGCAGACCACGACGATCTCGTCCTCGGTGAGCGGCCGTGTGACCGCGATCGCGATCCACCCGACCAATCCGAACATCGTCTACATCGGCGCGGCGCAGGGCGGCGTGTGGCGCACGACCGACGGTGGCGCGTCGTGGACGCCGATCTTCGACAGCGCGGCGTCGCTGGCGATCGGCGCACTCGCGCTGGCACCCACCGATCCGACGATCCTGTACGTGGGCACCGGCGAGGCCAACCTCTCGGCCGACTCGTTCTTCGGGGTCGGTCTCTATCGCATCGACAACGCCGACACCGCGCCGGTCCTGAACGGGCCGTTCAATCCCACCCCGACCGGCGACGTGATCGGCGCCAAGACCTTCACCGGTCGCTCGATCAGCAAGATCCTGGTGGATCCGAGCGACGCGGGGACGATCTTCGTGAGCACCGCCAGCGGCATCGGGGGTCTGGGTGGCGAGGCCTTCGGGTCGTCGCCGCCGATCACCGCGCTGCGTGGGATCTACCGCTCGACCAACGCGACGTCGGGGAGCCCGTCGTTCACCAAGCTCACCGTGACCGCGTCCGCGAGCATCGCGCCGGACGTGACGGGCAACATCATCGTCACCGACATGGTCTACGACCCGACCGACCCGACCGGCAACACGATCGATTGCTGGCTGTACGGGGCCGTCGCGGCGCTCAACGGTGGCGCCTATCGGACCACCAACGCGCTGGCGGCCACGCCGGCCTTCACCCAGACCTTCGTGACCACGGTGGCCAACTCCCGCGGTGCGTTCGCGGTGAATCGGGTCGCCGGGGTAACCACCATGTACGTGGCCACCGGTGAGGCCGCCACGGGCACCACCTGCACGACCGGATCGGGCTGCATCCGCAAGTCGACCGACGGCGGCGTCACCTGGTCGGCCAAGCTGACCGGTGGCGGCGGGTTCTGCGGCGGGCAGTGCTTCTACGACGTCCCGATCGCGACCAATCCGACCGACGCCAGCCAGGTGTTGCTCGGAGGCGCGGGCAACGGCACCTGCTCGCGGGTCTACACGCGCTCGACCGACGGCGGCGCGACCTTCTCCGCGGCCGGTGTCGCCGACGTCGGGATGCACGCCGACGCGCACGCCATCGCCTTCGCGCCCTCCAATCCGAGCATCGTCTACGAAGGGAACGACGGCGGCATCTTCAAGTCCACCGATGGCGGGGCCACGTTCACCAGCGTGAATACGGCCGGGTTCAGCGCCACCCAGTTCCAGAGCATCGACGTCCACCCGATCGACGCCAACTTCTCGATCGGCGGCACCCAGGACAACGGCACCAACAAGTACACACCCGGCGCGACCTGGACACGGGTCGACTTTGGCGACGGTGGCTTCGCGGTCATCGACCAGAATGCCCCGGACGTCAACAACGTGACGATGTACCACACCTACTTCAACCAGCGGAACAACGTGGTGGGGTACGCGCGGATTCTGAACAACGGGAGCCCGTTCGAGAACTGGGGATTCGTGGGCAACAACGCGAACGGAATCCTGGCCTCGGAGTTCGTGAACTTCTACGCGCCGCTGGTGCGTGGCCCGGGCAGCCCGAACACGATCTACTACGGCACCGACCGGCTCCATCGCTCGACCGACAACGGCACCACCAACCCGGTGGTGAGCCAGGCGCCGATCTCGGCGCAGGTGCCGATCTCGGCGATCGCGATCGCGCCACAGAACGACAACGTGCGTCTGGTCGGTCTCAACAACTTCAACGTGAGCA
>JBIOKD010000192.1:0-6279 GCA_044451485.1 Candidatus Eiseniibacteriota bacterium
CGAACCAGCAGGGTCAGCCGGTGGCCCGCGGCGTGTACTTCTATCAGCTGCGCTCTCCGTCGTTCGTGAGCGAGAGGAAGCTGACGGTGCTGAAGGACTGACGTCCTGAAGCAACGTTGGTGAATGGTTCCGAGGGCGGGGGCGCGTTCCCCGCCCTCGGGCTTTTCGGCCCCGGCGCCCTGCGTGCACCGTCGCCCGCGAAACTGTTACTCTTCCTGCCGATCCGAAGCCCCGGCGCCCCCCCGCAGGAGAGTCCCGATGCCCGACACCACCGTCGGCGCGACCCGAATCCGCCCCCTCGACGAGCTCGATCTGGGAGCGATCGTGCGCATCGACGAGCGCATCACCGGCATCTACCGTCCGGAGGTGTGGGAGCGACGGGTCATGTACTACCTGCGGCGCGATCCCGACGCGTCCCAGGTGGCCGAGGTGGACGGCAAGGTGGTGGGGTTCATGCTCGCCGACCTGCGTGCCGGTGAGTTCGGGCTCGAGGAGCCGAGCGGCTGGGTCGAGCGCTTCGGCATCGACCCCGACCACCGCGGCCGCGATCTCGGCTCGCAGATGTTCCAGGCCATCGTGCAGCACTTCCGCGCCGAGGGCGCCGGCGCGGTGCGGACCCTGGTGGACGGCAAGGATGAACGGGTGGCGGGTTTTCTCAAGGCGCTGGGATTCGCGCCGTCCCCGTTGCAGGCACTCGAGATCCGGCTCAAGCCGGCAGGCGGAGAGGCATGAAGGTCGAGAACACCACGCTGGAGAAGAAGTATCACGACGCGGTCGAGCACTGGCAGCGTCACCATTTCAAGGACTATCCCACGCTGCTCGAACAGTGGGACCGGTACTTCCCGACCGACGAGCGGTTCTGTCTGTGCGCCAAGATGGAGATCGGAACCTCCGACCTGATCCAGGTCGGCGATCAGAAGGGCGAGAAGAAGCGGGTCAAGCCCGACGAGCTGACCGAGGACCAGGCCGCGCATCTGCTGGCCATCATCCGCGCCCAGGCCTCGACCGAGTTCGGTTCGATCCAGCAGCACGCCGGCACCCTCGAACGCGCGATCGACGACCAGGACCGCTACTGGGTGCTGCGGGTCATGGCCGAGGAGCTGCGTCACGGCTACCAGATGCTGCACCTGCTGCTGTCGGAGGACTGGACCCACGTCTCCGGCGGCGTGACCGGCGAGCAGATGGTCGAGGAGATCCTGTCGATGCAGACGGGAAACCACATCCTCGACGCGTTCAACCTCGACTACGACTCGTTCATCGACAACATCACCTTCGCGGGTCTGGTGGACCGCGTGGGCAAGTACCAGCTCACGATGCAGAAGGTGTGCGCCTACAGGCCCATGGCCGACAGCATGCCGCCGATGCTGCGCGAGGAGGCGTTCCACCTGGCCGCCGGGGTCATCCCGATGCGGCGCTGGGCCCAGAAGGCCGCCCAGGGAGATCCCCTCATCACCATGCACGCCATGCAGCACGCGGTGAACAAGTGGTACCCACGCGCACTCGAGATGTTCGGCGACGAGCGCGGTGGCGACACCAACGTGAAGTTCGGCTTCAAGGATCTGAAGAACCGCGAGGCCCAGGACCGTTACATCGAGGAGGTGCGCAAGATGCTGCGCGACATCAACGCGCGGTACCTGCGCGCGCGCTTCCCGGAGGACGCCCCGGAGAAGATCGACGCGGTGCTCGTCGACCTGGAGCGCTCCCATGGCACCCATCAGGGCGTGCACTGGGAGGACCTGCTGCGTCTCCCCGACCGGCGGTTCTTCCGTCGCAAGGGCGAGCCGGCGTTCAGCATGATCGGGATCGACGGCGAGGTCTTCGACGACGCGGAGACGTACCTGCGCTACCTGGCGAAGAACCTCAACGAGGGCTACGTCGCCAGCCGCGACCTGGGCAACTACGCCGACGCCCTCCGGAAGGTGGCGGCCGGCGAGCTGTCGGTGAAGGACGCCATCATGGCCATGCCCAAGCTCAAGCGCGTGGGCGGCACCTGCCCCTGCTCCAAGGGCGTGCGGTGGGTCATGGAGGATGCCCCGGGAACGCAGCGTCGGGTCGGGATGGCCTGAGGGCCGCCCCGGCGACTCCCAGGGACTTCGGTCGCGGCCGATTCCACCGATACTGCTGGATGGCGCGGTGACGGCCACCCCCGACCACACCCCGGACACGAGACTCGACCCCACACCCGACCGGTGCCCATGGAACGCAGCACACCCCACGTCGCCTACTTCTGCATGGAGTTCGGACTCGACGAGTCGTTCCCGATCTACTCGGGCGGTCTCGGCGTGCTGGCGGGCGACTTCATCAAGTCCGCCCACGACCTCGGCCACCCGCTGGTGGCGGTCGGTCTGTTGTGGGAGCACGGCTACACCGTCCAGCGCATCGGTGAGGATGGCCAGCCCTACGATTCGTTCCCGGTCTACGACCACGGCTTCCTCGAGGACACCGGGGTGCGGGTGCGGGTGCGCATCCGCGGCCGCGAGATGAGCTGCGCGGTGCGGATGACGGAGCGGTTCGGCAATGCCCCGCTGTTCCTGATCGAGCCGATGCGCGCCGAGGACCGCTGGATCACGAAACGGCTGTACGAGGCCGGCAACGACGTGCGCATCGCACAGGAGATGCTGCTCGGTGTCGGCGGTCTGCGCGCGCTCAACTGGCTCGGGATTCCCATCTCGGTCTATCACTTCAACGAGGGACACGCGGTGTTCGCGGGGGTCGAGATGATCACCGAGCGCATGGCGTCGGGGATGACGTTTCCCGATGCGTGGGCCGACACCCGCCGGCACATCGTGTTCACCACCCACACCCCGGTGAAGGCGGGCAACGAGGAGCACGCGCTCCCCGATCTGCGCCGGATGGGTGCGTGTCTCGAGTTGTCGGGCGCGGAGATGCGCGCGCTCGGGGACGATCCCTTCAACATGACGGTCGCCGGTCTGCGTCTGGCCTGTGCGGCCAACGCGGTGTCCCAGCTCCACGCCGAGACCGCCCGCGCGATGTGGACCCACGTGCACGACGCGGCGCCCATCATCGGCATCACCAACGGCGTGCACGCCCCGACCTGGCAATCGCACGCGATCCGCGAGTGCGGTGACGACCCGGAGGCGTTGTGGGCCGCGCACGTCGAGCACAAGCAACAGCTCGTCACCGAGGTGGAGGAGCGCACCACGGTCAAGATCGATCCGGCTCATCTGCTCATCGGGTTCGCGCGCCGCGCCGCGACCTACAAGCGCCCCGATCTGATCCTGCGCGACGACGACGCGCTCGACCAGCTTCTGGACCGGCACCCGGTCACGCTGATCTTCGCCGGAAAGGCCCACCCCGACGACCGCACCGGCAAGGCCATCATCGGCCGGCTGGTCGAGGCGCAGCATCGCTGGCCGGGACGTGTCGTCTACGTCGAGAACTACGACATGTCCCTCGGTCGCACCCTCACCCGCGGCTGCGACGTGTGGCTCAACAATCCGATCCGACCACTCGAGGCCAGCGGCACGTCGGGGATGAAGGCGGCGTTGAACGGTCTGCTCAACCTGAGCATCCTCGATGGATGGTGGCCGGAGGGCTGCGAGCACGGCGTGAACGGCTGGGCGATCCGGAGCGAGCGGCCGGGGGACGACGACGCCGATCTCGCGGCACTCCACCACACGCTGCTCGAGGAGGTGCTGCCGGCCTGGGCCGACCGGGGGCGCTGGCTGAAACTGATGCGCGCCAGCATCACCATGGCCGAGACGAAATTCACCTCCGACCGGATGGTGGACGAGTACTTCGCCCGGCTGTACCCGAAGACCGGCAGCGTGGTGCCGGCCGGCGGAACCTAGACTCCGCCGGAGCCGAGTCCGGCGGCACCCGGTGTGGTTGTCCGGGGACGCTGCCCCGTCCTATCATCCAGCATCCGTAATCCGATCCGGCCGTGGCCCACCGACCTGATCCCCACTGGAGCCCTTCGCATGGCAGTGGACATCCTCGTGTTCGGTCCACATCCCGACGACGCCGAGATCGGCGCCGGCGGGCTGTTGCTCAAGATGAAATCGCTCGGCCATCGCACCGGGATCGTCGACATGACCACCGGTGACATGGGTTGGGGATCACCCGAGCTGCGTCTCGAGGAGTCCACCCACTCGGCGCGCATCCTCAAGCTGGACGCGCGTGAGAATCTCGATCTCGGCGACTGCCGGGTCGAGGACACCTTCGAGAACCGCTGCAAGGCCGCGGCGATGATCCGCAAGCACCAGCCGTCCATCGTGCTGGCTCCCCACTACCACCTGCCGATCGGACGCGGACTCGGCCACAACGACCACTACAAGACCGGTCAGATCGTGGCCAACGCCTACAACCTCGCCCACCTCCGCAAGGCGCCGGTGGAGGGCGAGCCGTTCCAGGCACGGGCGATCTACCATTACTTCGTCCCTCCCGGCACCATGCCCACCTTCATCGTCGACGTGACCCCGTTCCTCGACGACTGGATGGCGTCGATCGACGCGCATCAGACCCAGTTCCACCACCCCGACCGGCCACGCCCCACGCATCTGCCTGCGGTGCGGGAGGTGTTCGAGACCTACGCGCGATACTGGGGATGGCAGATCGGCGTGAAGTACGCCCAGGCGTTCCTCAGCGCCACTCCCCTCCGGATCGGCGACCCGATGACGCTGGTGCAGGACATCGTTCCGCGTCTCTGAGTGGTCGTGACGCCCGCTCCGAGTCCCCACCCGCCTCCCGACCGGCTCGCCACCCCCCACGCGCGCCGGATGGTGGCGGTCGCGATGGTCGGGGCGCTCGCGCTGACCGCGCCCCCGGCGTGGGCCGGGCGCCGGGATACCGCGCTCGCGCGTCTCTCCGACGTCTATCTCCAGCACTGGCTTCCGCGTCATCCGGCCGCCGCGACCCGGCTCGGAGCGCGCCGCTACGACAACGTCCTGCCGGCGGTGAGCGAGACTTCGCTGGCCGAGGATCTGGCCTGGACCCGGGCGCTCCGGACCCAGGTGGACTCGATCCCCGATTCCGCCCTCGACGTGACCCGGCGCGTCGATCGCGCCGTGCTGGTGACGGCGCTCGAGCGCGATCGGGTGGCACTCGAGGTGACGCGGCCATGGCGATCCGACCCGGCCTGCGTGCTGCCGCTGGCACGGGACGCGATCCTCGTGCTGACCGATCCGATGGCCGGCCCCGCCTGCCGTCGCATCCAGCCGCTCGCCGCGCGTCTCGACCAGATCCCCGAGACGATGCGCGCCGCGCGGGTCCTGCTGACCGAACCGGACTCCGCGGCGGTGGCCGCCGCGATCCCCCGCTTCGACGAGCTGATCCGCGTGTACCGCACGGTGGTCGGCGCGTCGGTCGCGGAATGCAACGAAGCCGCGCGTCAGGCCCGTCTGGCCGAGGCCGACAGCGCCGCGGTGCGCGCGGTGGCCGATTTCACACGCGCTCTGCGCGAGGAGCTGCTGCCGATCGCGGGCCACGCCCCACCGATGGGAGGCGACGCGGTGACCCGCTGGCTCAAGTCCGAGGGGATCGAGGGGGCCACCCCGGAGAGTCTGCTCGCGTGGGCCGAAGCGGAGACGCTCGCGGCGGCCGGGCACGATCCGGTGACCATGATGTCGCTCGCGGATTCCGCCGCGGCGCTCGAGTGGCTCCGAAACGCGATCGACGTCGCGTCGGCCGGCTTCTCCGCGCGGGAGCGGGCGCTCACGATACCGATCGAGCGAGTCCGGCCGCGCGTGCGCGTGCTCCGACGCGGCGGCGTGCGGCCACCCGAGCTGGCGCTCCACGGCCCCGGGACGTGGGAGCCGGTGGGACGCGGCTGGATGGTGGAGGCGACGCTCGCGCTTCCGGCGCAACTGCCCGAGCGCGAGACCCGTGACGCCGTCGATCGCTGTCTGGTCGATCTGACCCGTGCCAACGCCGCGCGCGCGCTGCCCTCGGCGCTGCGTCAGGCGCTGGCGTGGGATGCCACCATCGACGGGGTGCGCGGCGATCTGGGGTCGGCGGGCGGGCGCGCGGGTGGAGCGGCCGCGACCGCCGCGTGGCTGCGACGGGCGCTCCAGGGCGCGGCTCCAGGCACGCCGTTCGTGACACCCGCCGAGGCCCTCGCGGCACGGGGCCGGTGGCGGCACGAGGCGCTTCGCGCGGAGACCCGTCACTCGCTCGGCGCCCGCTGGGACGCCCGTACGTGCGACGATGCGGTGATCGCCGCCGGTGGCGCCCCGTGGCCGGTGGTGCGGGTCGTGGTGCTCGCGAGTCTGGCCGGGGAGACCCGGCGCTGAGTGTCGCGTGGGTGGCCTGGAAGCGGGA
>JBIOKD010000193.1:0-6242 GCA_044451485.1 Candidatus Eiseniibacteriota bacterium
CGCCCGCGCGATCACGGTCTGATACGGGCCGCTTCGAAACACCCGCACGTCGCCACGCGCTGCGTCCTCGGCGGTGAGACGGTGGGTGAGCGCCGCCGCCCAGTCCGGCTGCATCCGCTCGTAGTTCACGAACACCACCCACGACGCCGAAGACAGCGCGTCGGGGAGCCCCTCCAGCCGGTCCGGGAACGGTCGCACCGGGCGGTCGGCGTACCAGCGGATGAGCGGCCCGCTCGCCCCGAGGATCTGGTCCCGTGGGCCGCTGGCGGAGCGGATCGCGTCCATCGCCTGGACGAACGACGGGAACCCCGCCGGATCGAGCGACACGCGTCGCGCGCCGTCGCCATTCATGGTCACCAGCGATCCGATCACCGCCAGGGTGGCGGCGATCACCGCCGCCGCCCGCTCGCCCGTGACACGCGCGGCCAGCGGGGCCACCAGACGGGTGAGCCCGATCCCACCCAGGGTGGCGAGAAACGGCATCATCGAGCTGACGTAGCGATCCTCCTTGTGTGCAAAACGCGAGTGGGCGCCGATCACCACCACGCACACGATCGCGGCCGTCATCGCCGCGCCACCGCGTTCGCGGACCGCGACCACGAGCCCGAGGATCGCGGCGATCAGCGCCGGCCACCCGACGGTGAGCGGCAGCCGCGTCAGGTACCAGCTCCACGGCTCGAGGTTCCACCCTCCGAAGGCGTCCAGGGAGTCGCGAAAGCCCTCGAAGGGATCGTGGAAGACGAGTGCCTCGCGCACCAGCCAGGGCGCGATCACCGCCACGGTGACGAGCGGCGCGAGGAGGAACACCCGACTCCGGAACGTGCGCTTCGCGACCTCGCCCGGACCGAGCGTGACGGTGCGCGCGAGCATCATGAGGAGGGCGACCGGCACGAACAGCCATGCGACGTAGCGGGTGAGCGCCGCGAGCCCGACCGCCACGGCGCACGCCAGGAAGGATTGGGAGCGGCCCTCGAGCCCGTCGTGGAACCACCACACGGCGGCGGTGAAGAAGACGAGGAACGACCCCTCCGACAGGATCAGCGTCGCCAGGACCTGGATCATGGGCATCGCGCCGAGCAGCAGCGTGGCGGCGAGCGCGGTCGGCGGATCGGCGGCGCGCGTGGCCCCGCGATGGGCCACGACCAGGGCCAGCAGCATGCAGACCAGCGCCACCACCCGGAGCCCGGTGTCGCCGGCGTGTGGCGCCACCGCCAGGGAGCCCGCCGCGAGCAGCGGGACCATCGGCAGCCGCATCCCCTCCGGGTCCACGTAGGTCCGGTAGCCCTCGCCGTGCAACACCGACCGCCCCAGCTCGGCGTACTCGGCCTCGTCCCACATGAGCATGCGCACCCGTCCGAGGTCGGCGGCATAGACGGACGCGAACAACACGACCAGCAGCAGGACGGGCAGCAGTCGGGCGAACCGGCCCGGTGGGGTCGCGGTCGCCGGTGTGGTGGAGCGGGACGCGGACATGGCGGGGCGAGCGTAGCACGCGCGTGTGTCAAGGCTGTGCGGATCTTGGCGTGAACACGGGTGCGGGCGTAGCGTCGGACACGGCCGGGTACGGGAGAGTGGCGTGTCGCGTGCTTGGCGTGTGCGGTGGTGGACGGCGGGCCGGCTGGCGCTGGTGATCGGCGCGGCCGGTGTGGTGGCCGCCCGGTCGGTGGCCGGATCCACCACCGTGACACGGCCGGCGACGCCGGACACCGCCACCGATCTCGCCCTGACCCGCGCGGCGGGCTGGCTCGACACGTTGTCCGTGGACTGCGCGACGCTCGAGATCCACGGGGTCAAGGGCAAGAAGAAGCTGGCCGAGATCCTGGACGCCGAGTGGATGCTGTGGCGTCACTGGCACGACCCGGCGATCCGGGCGCGGATCCTGGGACGCGTGCGCGATCTCACCGCGCAGACCTCGGACCCGGCCTATCACGACATGACGACCTGCTCCGAGCGCGAGCTGCGCGAGGAGAGCATGTCCTACCTGCGTGTGGCGTGGCTCATGGAGCGCTTCGGGCTCGACACCCGCGACTACCGGCGCGAGATCGCCGCGGCGCGCCCGCGTCTCGAGACGCATCTCGTCACCCGTGGTGTCTGGCAGCGGGCGGAGTTCGAGCGCTACTTCGCCGCGTTCGGTCTCGAATCGTCCGGACCGATCGCGAACGGGGCGCCCGCCGGCGGCGTGATCGCGCGCCGGGTGCCGCCGGCCGGGTTCGATCTCGACCTGGCGTACGACCTCACCCACGAGGTGTTCCTGCGTTGCGAGGATCCCGCCGGTGGCCGACCGGTGTGGGGGAGCGGCGATCTCGACTATCTGCATCGCACGCTCCCGGAGCTGGCACGGCGCGCGCTCGCGAACGGCGATCCGGATCTCGGCGCCGAGCTGCTCACCGCGATCTCCGAGACCGGGTCGCGAGCCGACCCGGTCTTCGTGGACGGTCTGCGCGAGCTGATCGCGGCGCAGAATCCCGACGGCACGTGGGGGCGCTACGACCGCGGACGCGCGCTCTACGGGACCTGGGTGGAGCAACGCGAGTACCTGCACACCACCATGGTGGCGGTCGAGGCGCTGGTGAGCGCCGATGGCGGCGTGGTCGGACGGCCCTGAGCGCGGCGTGGTTCCGTGCTAGGCTCCGCCCCGCGCGCACGGCGAGCGCACGTGAGGGAAGGGCACCGGGCATCGTCCCACGTCTCTTCCGAGCCGCCGCTCGCCGATCCGCCGGGAGGTTCCATGTCCGCACGTGTCGCCGGTCCCGTCCTCGCCCTGTCCGTCGTGCTGTGCGCCACCGGGTGCGCGCACCATCCCGTCCCTGCGTCGGGCACCGCCTCGTCCGATGTCGCGGGCAGCGCGCACCCACTCATTGGCGTGCCGTGGACGTGGGTGCGCACCGTCACGCAGGTCGAGGTGATCGCGCCTTCCGATCCGACGGACTACACCTTCGAGCTGGGGACCGACGGGCGAGTCTCGGTGCGCGCCGACTGCAACCGCGGCTCCGGCGCCTACACCCTCGACGGTCCGGCTCTGCACTTCGGACCCATGGCGATGACGCTCATGGCCTGTCCACCGGGTTCCCTCGACGGCCAGTTCCTGAAGCAGCTGGGCGGCGCGGCGCACACGTTCTGGCAGGGCGACACGCTGATGATCGACCTGGTCGCGGATTCCGGCACCATGCGCTTCGTGAGCGCGCGCTGAGGAGCCGGCGACGACCTCGCGGGGCGCCCCGCCCTCGCAACGCCGACACCGGTGGCGTCGCCCCCCCTTCCCGAGCCGCACCCGAGCGCCGTCGGCGGAACACCCTGCTCCCGCTGACCGCACTCCGGACTCCGGCATGGACGTGCGCTCGAGCCAGTAGGCGACTCGAACCCTTCACCTGGAATCACAAACCATGAGCGATGCGAAGCCAGTAGCCGACCTCGTCCGTGAGGTGATCCCGATGTTGGTGTGCCGCGACGCTGCATCTGAGGTCGAGTTTTGCAAGGCCGCATTTGGCGCAGTGGAACTGACGCGCCGCCTGGCCCCCGAGGGAACCGTGGTGCATGTGACACTGACGATCAGCGCGGCGATGATCATGATCCACGGGGAGTTCCCACACCTTGCAAGCCGGGCCCCGCAATCGGACGGCAGTTCGTCAGTCGTGATCTACGTCTACGTCGAAGATGTGGACACCGTGATGGACCGGGCAGTGGCCGCTGGGGCGAGGGTTCTGATCCAGGCGGCGAACCAGTTCTGGGGCGACCGTGTCGGGCGGGTCATCGATCCGTCGGGGCACGTCTGGAATGTTGCCGCTCGAATCGAGTAGCCGCCTTCATTCTGCACGCATCGATAGCGCGGATGTTGACATGGACCTTGACGCCGGTGACCGGCCGGCCGCTACCGCTCTCCTGAGCCGCGCCCGCCGCTCCGAAGCGCGCCGGGGCGCTCCGGGGACACGTTTGCCACCGCGGCGCGACCGGGATAGCTTCGACGAGAATCGGTCGGCCGTGTCCGACCCCGTTCCCGATCCTCCACCCCCGAGCCCGCCATGAACGCGCCCACCGTCACCACCACCGTCCTCGACCGCTTCCTCCGCTACGTCACCGTCGACACCCAGTCGGACGAGCACGCCACCGGCTCGCCGAGCACCGCCAAGCAGCTCGTGCTGCTCGATCAGCTGGTGGAGGAGCTGAAGTCGATGGGCATCCGCGACGCCGTGCGTTCCGAGCACGGCGTGGTGTTCGCCACGATCCCGGCCACCAGCCGCAAACCCGACGTGCCGGTGATCGGCCTCGTCGCGCATGTCGACACCTCGCCGGAGACGAGCGGCACCGGTGTGTTGCCGATCGTGCACCGGGCCTGGGATGGGCGTGACATCGTGTTGCCGGGGGATCGCACCGCGGTGCTGCGCGCGTCGGAGTCGCCGTCGCTGACCGAGCGCATCGGCGACGACATCGTGACCGCGTCGGGCACCACGCTGCTCGGCGCCGACGACAAGGCGGGGGTGGCCGAGATCATGACCGCTGCCGAGCACCTGATGGCGCACCCCGAGATCCCACACGGCGCGGTGCGGATCGCGTTCACACCCGACGAGGAGATCGGACGCGGGGTCGCCCACTTCGACGTGAAAGCGTTCGGCGCGCGCTGCGCCTACACCATGGACGGCGAGAAGCTGGGCCAGATCGATCTCGAGACCTTTTCCGGCGACGCGATGACCGTGACCTTCCAGGGCTTCAACACCCATCCCGGACTGGCGAAGGGACGGATGGTGAATTCGATCAAGGTGGCCGGGGACTTCCTCGCCCGTCTGCCGAGGGAGCGGATGAGTCCCGAGACCACCGAGGGCCGCGAGGGCTTCGTGCATCCCTACGTGGTCGACGCCTCGGTGGACCGCACCTCGGTGAAGTTCATCGTGCGCGACTTCGACGCCGCCGCACTGGCCGAGAAGGAGCGCTTCCTCGAATCGCTGGCGCAGCAGGTGGTGGCCGACTGGCCGGGCGCCTCGGCGAGCTGTCAGGTGGCGGAGAGCTATCGCAACTTCGGGGAGGTCCTGCGGCGTCACCCGGAGGTGGTCGAGCACCTGCGCGAGGCGATCCGACGCACCGGTCTGACACCGATCGAGAACGCGATCCGGGGCGGCACCGACGGTTCCCGGTTGAGCTACATGGGTCTCCCGACCCCCAACGTGTTCACCGGCGGGCACAACTTCCATTCGAAGCTCGAGTGGGTGTCGGCGCAGGACATGGAGAAGGCGGTCGAGGTGATCGTCCAGCTGTGTCGGGTGTGGGAGGAGCGCGCGTGAGCGCGCGCCGGCCCGCGCGATGAGACCCGGGCCCCGCATCCGCCGGGCAGTCGCGGGCGTGCTCGCGTCGGCGCTCGGGTGGGCGCTCGCCGGGGTCGTCACGGCCGCTGCCGCGACGAGCACCACCACGCCGCCGGGCGGCAGCGCCAAGACGGGCGCCACGAGCACGACCACGCCGCCGGCCGCGACCGCAACAGGCACCACGAGCACGCCGTCGTCGGCTGGCGCCAAGACCGGCACCACGCACTCGAGACACCACCGGCGACATCACGGCACTACGGTCGGGCCGCCACCCGGCGGGCCACCGGTGGAGCTGGTGGAGACCCGACCGGTCGAGACCACGCTCGGAAATCCCACCCTGCCGAGCGCCACCGAGACCTGGCTGTCGCTGATCCACTCGGCGCGTCACACCATCGACCTCGAGGAGTTCTATCTCTCCACCTGGCCCGAGGAGCCGACCGACGCCGTGCTCGCCGCTCTCGGCGCCGCCGCCAAGCGCGGGGTCAAGATCCGCCTGCTGCTCGACGCCCGCATGTACCGCACCTATCCACACGTGGCCGACTCGCTCGCCGGCGTGCCCGGCTGGTCGGTGCGGCTGCTGCCGTGGGCGCGGATCGCGGGCGGGGTGCAGCACTCGAAGTACTTCGTGATCGACCGGACGACCTCGTTCGTGGGCAGCCAGAATCTCGACTGGCGCGCGCTCAAGCACATCCACGAGCTGGGCGTACGTGTCCGCGACCCACGCGTCGCGGCCGAGCTGGAGCGGGTGTTCGAGATGGACTGGGCCGAAGGATACCGGTCGGGCACCGAGCCCGACACCACGCGGGTGGCGCACGCGACCCAGGTCACTCACCCGGCCGGCACGCTGCCGCTGCGCATGACCCAGACCCCGGGCGACACCGTGGCGATGTGGATCGGCTGGACCCCCCGGAGCTTCTGTCCCGACACCACGTGGTGGGATCGCGACCG
>JBIOKD010000194.1:0-6235 GCA_044451485.1 Candidatus Eiseniibacteriota bacterium
AGCAGCAGCGTCCCGGATTCCACCGCCTGCATGCGGCCGAGCGCCCGCACCGCGGCGACCCGCAACTCGGGATCGGTGCTGCCGAGACGCTGTTCGACCGCCGGCCGCGCGGCCCGCTCGCGCAACAGACCGAGCGTCTCGATGACCGCGCGCTCGACCCACCGCTCCGTGATGCCGGCATCCAGCGACGCCACCAGCTCGGCGCGGCCACGCCGGCCGAAGCCGCGCAGCAGTGCCTGAAGCGCCAGACGGGGACGATGCGTGACGCGTTCGGGATGCTGGAGCAGCCAGCGCAGCGCGGCGACGTCGTGATAACGGGCCAGGGCCATGGCGCAGGCGTAGGTGGTGAGCTCGGGGCCACGCACCATCGCGGCGCGCAGCGCGCGGCCGTTCACACGCGAGCGGAGCAGCGCGAGCCGGCGGGCCGCGAGTACCTGCCGCCACGGCGAGTCGTCACGCAGCGAGCGGCGCTCGGTGGCCGCCCAGCGAGCGTTCTCGAGCGCGCGTGACAGACGCAGCCAGTCGACGCGGCGCCAGCGCATCGACAGCCGCTCGAGCGCGGTCCAGAACTCGCCCTCGGGGGTCCCGGCGGCGTCGCGGTCGAGCTCGGTGTCGCGGATCTCCCCGCGCAGCAGCCGCTGGCACTGGCGCATGAACCAGCCCAGCCGTTGTCGCTCGTGGCGGTGCTGACGGCGCTGATGGGCACGGACCAGGTAGAGCCCGACGGCGACACAGCCGAGGACGACGGCGATCTCCAGCGGCGGGCTGAGATCCAGACCGGGCAGCGGCACCTGGCTCGATGGCGTCATACACCGTCGTTATCGGTCGCTCGCGGCAGGAGCTTGATCCGTCACACGTCGGCCCTACCGGCGCCGCCCCTCGCATCTTCATGCGAATCCGCCGACGGCGCCGGGAATCTCTATAGTGGCGCAGGCCCCCCAGCACCCTTATCGTGCCGTCGTCGGAACCCGGTGTTCGCCTTCCGCACCCCGCGGGAACCGGGTCCCCCGTCGCGGTCGCCCAACAAGGAGCCTGCCCATGTCCGTCCTCACCGTGAATGCCCTTACGGGCGGGAGCGTCAAGCTCTCCGAAGATGCGCTCGCCGGTCTGCGTGGCGAGCTGCGCGGACCGCTCTGCCTGCCCGGGGAACCCGGGTACGACACCGCCCGCACGATCTGGAACGCGATGATCGACCGGCGCCCGGCGCTGATCATTCGCGCGATGGAGGCCGCCGACGTGACCCGTGGCGTCCGCTTCGCCTCGCGGCACGGGCTCCCCGTGGCGGTGCGTGGCGGTGGTCACAACATCGCGGGCAAGGCAGTGTGCGACGGCGGTCTCATGATCGATCTCTCGCTCATGAAGTCGGTGCGCGTGGATGCCGCGGCGCGTCGCGTGCACGTGGAGCCCGGCGCCACCCTCGGCGACCTGGATCGCGAAACGCAGCTCGCCGGGCTCGCCGTCCCGGTCGGGATCAACTCCACCACCGGTGTCGCCGGTCTGACGCTCGGTGGCGGCTTCGGCTGGCTGCAACGCAAGTACGGGCTCACCTTGGACAATCTGGTGTCGGCCGAAGTGGTGACCGCCGGTGGCGAGTCACTGCGCGCGAGCGCCACCGAGAACCCGGACCTGTTCTGGGCGATCCGCGGCGGCGGTGGCAACTTCGGGGTCGTGACCTCGTTCGAGTTCCAGGCCCACCCGGTTGGTCCGGTGCTCTCGGGTCTCATCGTCCATCCGTTCGCCAATGCCGGCGAGCTGCTGCGCGGGTATCGGCAGGTTGCGGCCCAGGCTCCCGACGAGCTGACCTGCTGGGTGGTCATGCGCAAGGCGCCGCCATTGCCCTTCCTGCCGCCCGAGGTCCATGGCACCGAAGTGGTGGTGCTTGCGGTGTGCTGGTGCGGCGACGTCGCCGCCGGCGAGAAGGCCATCGCGCCGCTCCGCGCGCTGGGAAAGCCCCATGCCGAGGTGATCGGGCCGAATCCGCTGGCCGGCTGGCAGACCGCGTTCGACCCACTGCTCACACCCGGGGCGAGGAATTACTGGAAGTCACACGACTTCCGGGAGCTCTCGGACGGTCTGATCGACGAGCTCGTCGCCGCCGTGAAACAGCTACCGACACCCGAGTGCGAGGTGTTCATCGCGCAGCTGGGCGGAGCCATCAACCGCGTGCCGGTCGGCGCGACGGCGTATCCGCATCGCGACGTGGAGTTCGTGATGAACGTGCATACCCGGTGGACCGATCCGTCCCAGGACAAGACGTGCATCGCCTGGGCGCGCGGGCTGTTCGATCGCACCGCGCCGTTCGCCACCGGTGGCGTGTACGTCAACTTCATGCCCGAGGACGAGGATCAGCGGGTGCCCCAGGGCGCCTACGGCGCGAATTTCGAGCGGCTGGCGAAGCTCAAGACGCGCTTCGATCCGACCAACGTGTTCCGCCAGAACATGAACATCCGGCCCGGCCGCTAGGCCGCGTCCGCAAGCTCCCCGCCCTCGGCTCCACGATCGAGCCGAGGGCAGAGTCATGCTCAGGGGGCGGTGCGGCGCCGCGTCACTTCCGGCCGTACTTGGCGGTGAAGGTCGCGGAACCGAGCTGGTTCGCGTGGATCATGCCCCCGACCATCGCCGCCGAGGCGTCCGCGGGGACCTCCAGCTTGTCGGTCTTGAGCGCGTACACCGTGAACACGTAACGGTGCGGCTTGTCGCCAGGCGGCGGACAGGCGCCGCCGAAGCCCGGGGTCCCGAAATCGGTGCGACCCTGCACGGTCCCGGTGGGGAGGTTCGCGCCGTCGGCCGTGCCGGCGCCCGCCGCCAGCTCGCTCGTGCCGGCCGGGATGTTGTACACGACCCAGTGCCACCAGCCGGAGCCGGTCGGCGCGTCGGGATCGTACAGGGTCACCGCAAAGCTCTTGGTTCCCGCCGGAGCGCCGCTCCACTTCAACGCCGGTGAGATGTTCTTGCCGGTGCAGCCGAATCCGTTGAACACCTGGTCGTCGGTCAGCGTGCCGCCGGACTTGATGGTCGGGCTCTCGAGCTTGAACCCGGCCGCGGACGCGGTGCTCGACACGATGGCGATCAACGCGACACAGACGATGGCGACGGCGTTTCGCATGGCATCCTCCGATGGTGGGTGACGGCGCGATGCTGGGGCGGACACGACCCCGGTGTCAACGCCCGATGCGCGCCACGCGGACGCGTCCCCGGAAGCGCCCGCCGCCGGCGTGCGTCCGCGTCTCGGGACGATGCTGTCCGAGGCCGCCGGACGCGCCACGCCGCACGAGGTTGCCGCCCGCTCAGACGAAGCGGAACAGCTCCCGCGCGTTCGCGGTGGTGATCCGCTCCGCCTCGGCGGCCGTCCAGCCACGCAGCTCGCAAAGACGCGGCAGCACGCGTGTGAGGAGCCCGGGCTCGTTGCGCTTGAGCGAGCGCGGCTCGGGCTCGAGATACGGGGCGTCGGTCTCGAGCACCAGCATCTCGGCCGGGGCCATCCGCACCGCCTCGTCGAGGGCCGTGTGGCCGTAGGTGAGACAGCCGCCGAGTCCGAGCCTGAACCCGATGGCGTGCGCGCGCTCCACCGCGTGGGGGCCGTCGTCGAAGCAGTGCAGCACCCCGCCGGCCGCGGGACGATGCGTCTCGAGCAGCGCCAGCGTGTCGTCGAGTGCGGCGCGCTGGTGGATCACCACCGGCAGCCCGACTTCATCGGCCAGTGTCAGCTGGGCGCGGAACCAGCGCTCCTGGTCCTCGCGGCTCGCGTAGTCGCGATAGAAATCGAGCCCGGTCTCGCCGATCGCCACCACGCGCGCGTGACGCGCCGCGTCGCGGAGCGTGTCGAGCCACGCGATCGGGACCTTGCCCGACTCGCTCGGGTGCACGCCCACCGCCAGGAACAGGGTCGGGTGCTCGGCCGCCAGGGCGTGGGCCCTGGGCAGGATCTCGGGCGCATAGGCGATCTCGACGAAGTGCGTGACACCCGAGACCCGGGCGCGATCGAACACCTGCGCGCGGTCCTTGTCGAAGCGCCTGTCGGCGAGATGGCAGTGGGTGTCGATCACGTGCGGGCGATCGGTGGAAGCGGTGCGGCGTGACCGGGCCCGGCGCTCACGCGCCGCCGGCCGTCGCCTCGTCGCGCAGCTCGATGCGCGGGAACAGACTCTTCACCTCGCCGAGCTTGCCACGCGCCTGCGACGGCTGGCCGTAACGCGGCGCCGCGGCGGCGCCACGGGTCTCACCCGGCCGCCCCGGCAGCGCCAGCAGATCCCACAGCTCGTCGCTCTTGCCCGGGATCGCGGGCCACGCCCACACCGCCACCAGACGCAACGTCTCGAGCAGCGCGGCGAGTGCCGTGCCCAGCTCGGCGCGACGCGCCGGATCCTTGGCCAGCACCCATGGCTTCACCTTCTCGATGAACTCGTTGGCGCGCACCACCGGCTGCCACGCCAGCGCCAGCGCCTCGTGCACCTCGATCGACTCGAAGCGCTCGGGCACGCCCTGGTGCGCGGCGGCGGTGGCGGCGATCATCTCGTCGAGCTTGGCGCGCGCCTCGGTCTCGAGGGTCTCGGGGGTCCAGTCGGCCGGCGCCACGCCGTCGAAGTACTTGTGCACCATGGTCGCGGTCCGGCTGGCGAGATTGCCGAGATCGTTCGCGAGATGGGTGTTGCAGTGCTCCACGAACAGCTCGAGCGTGAACTCGCCGTCGCGACCGGTGGGCACCGCGTCGAGCAGGTAGAAGCGCAGCGCGTCGGCGCCGAAACGCCCGGCGATCTCCACCGGATCCACCACCACGCCCGAGGACTTGGAGAGCTTCTCGCCGCCACGGGTCAGGATGAAGCCGTGCACGTACACCTGGCGCGGCAACGGCACGCCGGCGGCGAGCAGCAGCGCCGGCCACAGGATGCAGTGGAAGCGGCTGATGTCCTTGCCGATCAGATGAAACGCGTTGGTGTACTGCGGGGTCGCGGTGCCGGCCCACGCCGCACCCGGCCGTCCCTGCCCGTCCAGGTCGGCGAACACATCCTGCCGGGTAGCGCCCGGTCCGCCCACGTCGGATTCCTTGGCCAGCCACCACAACGAGTAACGCCGCTCCGGCCAGCCGAGCGCCGAGAGATAGTTGAGTAACGCGTCGGCCCACACGTAGGCGGTGTGACTCGAGGCGCCCGGGATCTCCTCGGGCAGCGAGATGCCCCACGGCACATTGAGACGGGTCACGCTGACGTCACGCAAACCGTCCTTGATGACGTTCATCACCTCGTTGCGGCGGTACTCCGGCCATATGAAATCGGGGTGCGCCTGGATGTGCTTGAGCAGCGCCTCGTTGTACTCGGAGAGACGGAAGAAGAAGTTCGATTCCTTGACGTGCTTGGGCTTGGTGTGATGGATGGGACACAATCCGTCCACCAGATCCTTCTCCTGCTTGAACTCCTCGCAGCCCTCGCAGTAGAGACCCTCGTACTCCTCCTCGAACAGCGCCGGATCGCCGGTCTTGGGGCTGCGTGCCTCGGCGAGACGCGCGAACAGCTCCTGCACCGCCAGCTCGTGGCGCGGATCGGTGGTGCGGATGAATTGGTCGTAGGCAACCCCGAGGGTCTTCCACGCCGCGACGAACGACGGCACCAGCTCGTCGACGAAGGTCTTGGGGCTCTTGCCGGCGGCCTCGGCGTTGCGCGCCACCTTCTGGCCGTGCTCGTCGGTGCCGGTGAGGAAGTAGGTGGCGTCGCCGCGTTGGCGGTGGAAGCGGGCCAGCGCGTCGGCCAGCACCTTCTCGTAGGCGTGCCCCATGTGGGGCTTGCCGTTCACGTAGTCGATGGCGGTGGTGATGTAGAAGCGTCTGGGCACGGGTTCTCCCGGGTGAAAAAGCGGGGCGAAGTATAGCGGAACGCCGTGGCGGGCTCCGAGACCCGGCCGCTTGGCGCCGGCGCCGCCCGCCTGGCCATCGAGATGCGGCGGCGCTCCCGGGCGGCGCGTGGCGGTCCGCACGGGTAGTCGGTGGCGCCCTTCAACCGGTTGATGCGTCTCGGGTTGGGGGTTGGATCGCGACGCGCCGGGTCGCCGCCCACGGGCCGGCCGCGCGACCGAATTCGGCCGGCGACCGTGATACATGCACGCCACGTGCGTACATTGTGTCGATGGACGCGTACGATCTGGCCATGCCGCGTTGGATCCCGTGGACCCCGACCGCCACCGCGACCGACTGGGATGCGCTTTACGCCGAGCAGCTGCCACGCATCTACAACTTCTTCCGCTA
>JBIOKD010000195.1:0-6215 GCA_044451485.1 Candidatus Eiseniibacteriota bacterium
GAACGCTCACAATCGAGCGGACCCACCCTCCCATGGCCGAGCGATTCGACATCACCGAGACGTTCTTCCGCTGGCGCGGCGGCGACGCGCGGGCGCTCGAAGTGCTGGTCCCGATGCTGTATGACGAGGTGCGCGGGCTGGCCTCCGCCTATCTGCGCCGGGAGCGAGCCGGGCACACCCTGCAGGCCACCGCGCTCGCGCACGAGGCGTTTCTCCGGCTCATGGACCAGCGTGAGGTCACCTGGCAGAACCGGGCCCATTTCATGGGTCTGGTGGCCCAGGCGATGCGGCGGGTGCTGGCCGATCACGCCCGCCGCCACCGCGCCCAGAAGCGCGGCGGCGGTCAGGTCCGTGTCGCGCTTCCGGAGGAGGGAATCGCGGCGGCGCCCGACGTGGCGGCCGACGATCTCGACACGGCACTCGAGGACCTGGCTCGTCTCGAGCCGCGTCAGGCCCGGGTGGTGGAGCTGCGCTTCTACGCCGGTCTGTCGATCGACGAGACCGCCGAGGTGCTCGGCACCTCGCCGGCCACCGTCAAGCGCGACTGGACCGTGGCGCGGGCGTGGCTCCACCGCGAGCTGCACGGGGGACCGTCGTGAGCGAAGGATGGGGCCGGGTCACAGAGATCTTCCACGCCGCGCTGGCCGAGCCTGCCGACCGGCGCGAATCCTTCGTCGCCGCCGCCTGCGCCGGTGACGAGACGCTGGCCGCGGAGGTGCGCTCGCTGCTCGCCCACCATGCGGAGTCGGAGGGGTTTCTCGAGCCGGCGCATACGCCGCTCGGTGGGATGTCGCCGCTCCCCGGCGGCCCCATGTCGCCCGGACCCGGCACCGTGCTGGGCGCATGGCGTCTGGTGCGCCCGGTGGGAGAGGGCGGCATGGGCACGGTGTGGCTCGCCGAGCGGGCCACCGGCCAGTTCACCCAGCGCGGCGCGCTCAAGCTCATCCGCCTCGGTCTCGCCTACGAGGAGGCGATTCGGCGCTTCCGTCGCGAGCGGCAGATCCTGGCCTCGCTCGACCATCCCAACATCGCGCGGCTGCTCGACGGCGGCAGCACGCCTGAAGGGCTGCCCTACCTGGTCATGGAGTACGTCGAGGGCGAGCCGTTGTACGCCTATTGCTCGACCCGCGGTCTCTCGGTGGTGGAGCGTCTGCGGCTGTTCGTCACCCTGTGTTCGGCGGTCCACGACGCGCATCGCAAGCTGGTGATCCACCGCGATCTCAAGCCGGGCAACGTGATGGTCACTGGCGACGGCAGTCCCAAGCTGCTCGACTTCGGCGTGGCCAAGATCTTCGACACGCTGCCGGGGAGCGGGGAGCAGCTGCGCACCGTCGAGCTACCGTTCACGCCGCTCTACGCGAGTCCCGAACAGCTGCGCTCGGAGGAGGTGGGCACCGCCTCGGACATCTATTCGCTCGGCGTGCTGCTCTACGAGCTGCTCACCGGGATGCATCCCTACCCGACACGCACCGCGACCCCTGCCGAGGTGATCCGCACCGTGCTCGACACCGAGCCGCTGCGACCGAGCGCGGCGGTCACCGCGACCCCCGGCGCCACCGGCACGTCCACCGGCGGGCCGCGGGAGGGCGCCTGGCCTGCGCCGCTCCCGGTCCGACCCATCGCCGACGTCACGGCGCTCGGGAAGCGGCTCGCGGGTGATCTCGACAACATCGTGCTCAAGACGATGAACAAGGACCCGGCGCGCCGTTATGCCTCGGTCGAGCACCTGAAGACCGACGTCGAGCGCTATCTCGACGGGCGGCCGGTCGAGGCACGCGGGGACTCGTGGTCGTACCGCGCCGGGAAGTTCGTCCGTCGCAACCGCGTCGCGGTGGCTGCCGGGGCACTGGCGCTGCTCGCGCTGATCGGGGGTCTGGTGGTGTCGCTGTGGCAAGCCTCGGTCGCGACCCACGAGAGCGCGCTGGCGCGCCAGCGTCTACGCGACGCGCACTCGCTGGCCAACACCCTTCTCTTCGACGTCTACGACGGCATCGAGAACATGCCGGGGGCCACCGCGGTACGGGCCAAGGTCGTGGAGAAGGCGGCGATCTATCTCGACGCATTGTCACGCGACGCCGGGCGTGACAGCTCGTTGCGCTTCAGTCTCGCCGACGCCTACGAGCGGCTCGGCACCGCGCAGGGCCAGACCCACGTTGGCGACGCCGGTCGCAGCTACCAGCGCGCGCGAACCCTGCGCGAGGACCTGCAGCGCGAGTATCCGGACAACGAGCGCGTGCTCAACGGGCTGATCCAGGTCTACACGCGGATCGGGGCGCTCGATGAGGTGAGCGGACACCTTCCCGAAGCGCTGGCGCTGATGCAAGAAGCCGCCGCCTGCAACGAGCGTCTGCTGGCGCTCCACCCGGACCACGACGCCTACCGCGTGGGAATGTACAAGCGCTACAACAACCTGGGCAACGCGCTGACGTACAACCACCGCTACGAGGAGGCGCTGACGCCGCTGCGCAAGGCGATGGACGGCTTCGCGTCCCTGGCGGCCGCCGACACCGCCAGCGTGGAGTGGCGTCGTCTGGTCGGCATGTCCACCACGGTCTACGGGCAGTGTCTGCTCGCGCTCCCGGGGAAGGCCGACAGCGCGCTGGCCGCCGAGCGACGCGCGTTGTTCTTCTACACCGAGGCCGCCCGTCGTCAGCCCGACAACACCGATCTCGCCGAGCGCGTGGCGGACGCCCACGAGCGTCTGGGAAGCACGCTGGCGCTGCGGAACGGACCACCCGACTCGGCGCTGGCTCACATCCGCATCGCGCAGAGCGTCATCGAGACGGCGGCGGCGAGCGATCCCAAGAACCAGGACCTGGCGATGGAGGTGGACCTGGGCCGGGTCGAGCTCGGTCTGGTGCTGGCGCTCGACCACCAGGTGGCCTCGGCGGACCGGGAGCTCGAGACCGTGGCGCCGAAGATCGAGGCCTGGTGGCGGGCGGACACGACCGATGATCGTCTGTTCGGGGCGCGACCCACCCTGCTGCTGGGCATGGCACTGGTGGACGAGGATCGGGCGCGCGCCGGGCGAGGCGCCGACGCCACACGCGCGTGGCGCGAGGCGCACGCGCACGTCGATCGGGCGCACGCCCTGTTCGTGCGCGACTCGACCGCCGCGGCCTGGGACCTGGTGGCGGAGGAATCGCGTCTGATCGCCGAGACCCGGACGCGGTGCGATCAGGCGCTCGCGGCCACCACCGGGACGCCGCGGCGCTGAGCGCGGCCGGCCACCGGCGGCCCTGCATCACCCGCCGGCGTGACTCTCCACGCTCATGAGCTGCTGGAGCGAGCCCAGCAGCTGATCGGCGGTGAACGGCTTGGACAGGAATCCACGACCCGCCGCAAGCAGCCCCGGCATCTCGAGCCCCTCGTGCACGAAACCCGAGAGGTACAGCACGCGCAGCTCGGGCCAGCGCGGAGCCAGCGCGTCGGCGAGTTGACGCCCGTCCATGCCCGGCATGGTGAGATCGGTGACCAGCAGCGTGGGGGCCGTGGCGAGACGGGGGGCGAGATCCAGCGCCTCCTCGCCACTCGCGGCCTCGATCACCCGCAGACCATGCCCCTCGAGCATCTGCCGCACGATCCGGCGCACCGACTCCTCGTCCTCGACCAGCAGCACCTCGCTCCCGGATCCGGTCTTCGACTCGACCGCTGACGCCTCCGGCCGCCCGGCCGGGGCCTCCTCGCCGAGGGCCGGCAGACAGACATGAACCGTGGTGCCGCGGCCGGCGACGCTGTCGACGCGGATGAAGCCACCGCTCTGACGGACGATGCCGTAGACCGTCGAGAGACCGAGACCCGTGCCCTGACCCGCGCGCGTGGTGAAGAACGGCTCGAACATGCGCTCCTGTGTCTCGGCGTCCATGCCGACCCCGTCATCCTTCACGCTCATCACCACGTACTCGCGGAGACCGCCACCGTCCCCACCCGGATCGAGCCGCTCGGTGCGGGTGCGCACCTCGATCGTTCCGCCCTGCAGGAGTGCATGGCGCGCGTTCACCACCAGGTTGAGAAGGATCTGTTCCATCTGGACGGCATCGGCCCTCACCCGGCCGACATCGGGATCCAGGTGGAGCACCAGATGGTGATCCGGGCCCGCCAGACGGCGGAGCATCACCTCGAACTCCGACGCGACCCGGTTGGGATCCACGACCTCGAATCGCATCGTCTGCTTGCGACTGAACGCGAGCAGCTGCCGGGTGAGTGACGCCGCCCGTTCGCCCGCGGCGAGGATCTCCCGTCCGCGCTCCGCCGCCGGCCCGCTGGGATCGGAGTCGATCAGCATCCGGGCCGAGCCGAGCATGACCACCAGCAGGTTGTTGAAGTCGTGGGCCACGCCACCGGCCAGCCGGCCCACGGCTTCGAGTCGCTGCAGGTGCTGGAGCTGCGACTCGAGCTGTTTCATCGTCTCTTCGGACCGGCGTCGCTCGGTGATGTCACGCGCGATCGCCTGGGTCCGGCCGTCGGTCATGAGACGCGCGGTCACCTCGACGAAGACACGCGAGCCGTCCTTGCGGATCATCTCGCGCTCGGCCAGCACCAGCGGCTGCTCGCGCAGCTCCTTGTAGCGGAACGGCCGCAACCGGAGACTCTCGGCGGTGATCATGCTGCGGACGTCGCGCCCGAGCATCTCCTCGGCGCTGTAGCCGAGCAGCTCGCACCCACGTTGGTTGACGATGACCAGCCGCTGCGAGGAGTCGGTCACGAAGATGGCGTCGGAAGCCTGCTCGAGCAGGGTGCGGTAACGCTCCTCGCTCTCGCGTTGCCCGCGCTCGCGCGCGATCAGCCGCCGCCGGTCGACGCGCAGCCAGGCGACGAGTCCGCCGACGAGCAGGATCAGGGCAATCGACAACGCGAAGCGCTGCGCTTCGACCGGGTCGTCGATGCGCAGCGAATGGCCCGACCCGAGGATGAACAGGATCGCGGCGATCATGCCGGGGATCAGGGTGATCAGGCTCGCGACCACCCCGGTCAGCGCCAGGGTCGTGAACGCGAACGCCATGCTGAGCATCAACGGGGCCCGCCGGATGACCGGGACGTCACGGAGGGCCCAGGTCAGGGTGAAGCAGAGGGCGCCGAGTCCCAGACCGATGAGGAGATCACGCCCGCGCCCCGACGGAGGCCGGGCATCGCGTCGCGCTGGGGAGGTGCCGCGAGCGGGGTCCGTGGAGGGCCCGGCTGGTGGGAGCCGGGCCGGGCCGGCGTCGCCCGCGGTGTTCGGCTGGGTCTTGCGCTCCAAGGCGGCCCTCCACACGCGTATCGAACCCTTGCTTCGGCGAGTGCGGCCAAGCTAGCACAGCCGGGAGGGGCCCGACACGGGCTCCGTCGCGCTCTTCCCCGGGCCGGGGTCGCGACCACGAGGGTTTGCGTCCCCGCGGTCCCCTCGGGTAGCTTCGCGACCTCGCCGTGCCCCCGAGGAGCCCACGCACCCCGCGACCCATACCCGGCTCCGATACGGCGGCATCACCGTGTCTCCACTCTGGGGGTGAACCATGCTCAAGATGCTATCCAAGCTGTGGTGGACGCTGCTTCTCCGCGGCATCGTCTCCGTGGTGTTCGCGTTGTTTCTCTGGATGCGCCCGGGTATCGGGCTCGCGACGCTGATGCTTCTGCTCGGCGCCTACATGCTCGTGGATGGGATCGTCGCGGTCTTCACCGCGATCGGTGGACGCAAGGACAACCCGGACTGGGGCTGGATGCTCACCGGCGGACTGCTCGGCGCGCTGGTGGGGCTGCTCACGCTTCGCGCCCCCGCCGCCACCGCGCTGGTGATCGTCTTCTACGTGGCGGTGTGGGCGATGATGGTGGGTGTCACCCAGATCGTGACCGCCATCCGCATCCGCAACGAGATCGACAACGAGTGGATGCTGATCCTGGGCGGGGTGCTCTCGGTGCTGCTGGGCCTGTTCATCCTGTGGAGCCCCGGCGCCGGCGTGCTGTCGATGCTGTGGACGATCGCCACCTTCGCGTTCCTGTTCGGGCTGCTGCTGATCTTCGCGGGGCTGCGGCTGCGTGGGTTTGCGGGCAAGGTGAAGAACGTCGCGGACAAGGTGACCGGGAAGGCGTGAGCGCGCGACGACCGCGCCCAGACGAGGATTCATCGTGTTCCATGGGGGCCCCGCCGCCGCCCGGGCCGCCCCCGGGTGGGGTAAGGGGCCCCGGGGGGGGGGGCCATTGGGGGTGGTGGCCCCCCCGGGCCCCCACGCCCGCGCCCC
>JBIOKD010000196.1:0-6187 GCA_044451485.1 Candidatus Eiseniibacteriota bacterium
CCCCCCATCGCATCCCCCTCGCCCGGAGGCACCCTCATGCGTCCAGCCCGCTTCCCACTCCCCGTCCTGCTGTTCGCCGCCGCATGGTCGTTCGCGGCTCCGCCTCCGGCCCACGCCACGTGGTCGACGAGCGGCAACCCGGTCCAGGACTCCGCGCGCGACGAGACCATCGGCTACAACGATGGTGACAGCCACGGCGCGATGTTGTGCAGCGACGGCGCCAGCGGGCTGATCGTGGCCTCCATCTTCCGCACCGATTCCATGCGGATCAATCGGCTGAACGGTGTCACCGCCGCCAAGATGTGGAACGGCGGTATCGGATTCGATGTGAACCACGGCGGCAACCTGAGCGGTCATCCGCTGGTGGCGCCGGGACCTTCCGGCGGCGCGTGGGTCGCCTGGACGGACACCCGCGCATCCGCTCCCGGGCTCTACATCCAGCTCTTCGACGTCGACGGAAACGCGCAGCTGGCGGCCGGTGGCCAGCGCATCAGCACGTTCGAGCAGAACGCCGACGACGGGTTCGACATCTTCACCACGCCATCCGATCGGCGCCTGATCGTCGCCTATCAGGACGGTGGTGTCCGCGTCCAGCGCTTCGACAGCACCGGGACCGCCCAATTCGCCGCCGGCGGCGTCCTCGTCTCCCCGTCCACCGACTCCCCGGTCGAGATCGCCGCCTCCCCCGACAACGTCGATGGCACGGTGGTGGCCTGGACCGCGGTCCGCACCGTCGGCGGCGGACCGCACATCGGCGTGTTCGGCAACCGGGTGAGCGCCGCAGGCAACACCCTGTGGAGCGCCTCGGGTCACGTCGTCTATCTCGACGCCAGCTCCGAGGCCAACGACCCGGTGATGTTCTACGACAACAGCACCCTCAGCACCATCGTGGCGTTCGCGCGCTACGTCGGCGGTCTCAATCTGCAATCGGCCCCGATCACCGCGCAGCGGATGGACGCGGTCGGGGCCCAGCAGTGGGGTGCCACCGGGGTCAACGTGTTCAACCCCGTGACCACGGGCTTCGCGCACACCGACATCCTCACCTTCCCCAAGATCGCCACCGACGGCGCGGGTGGCTGCTTCATCGGCTGGGTGGATGGACGGGACTTCACACGGCTGGCCCCGAACGGGTTCCAGCACGCGCAGGATCTCTTCGGCCAACACCTGAACTCCGCCGGCGTCGCGCAATGGGCGGCCAACGGAGCGCCGCTCGACAGCACGCCGGGGACCCAGACCAACGTCCGCATGCTTCCCGACGGCAGCGGCGGGGTTCTGATCGCCTACGAGGACTACTTCGCCACCGCCAACGGTGACATCGTCGCGCGACGCTTCGACAACGCGGGCACGAGACTGTCGGAAACGTACCTGACGCCGACCATCGGCACCGATGGACCGCAGAAGCGCCCGACCCTGGCCTCGGACGGCTCGGATGGCTTCCTGTGCGCTTGGGAGGATCAACGCAACAACGCCTCCAACGGCATCGACGTCTACGCGACGCATCGCCGATCCAGCGGCAGCGTGGTCGCCCCCAAGGTCACCGTCACCTCCCCGAACGGTGGCGAGACCCTGATTGGCGGCTCCACGCAGAACATCACGTGGACCAGCGTCGACTGCCCCAACAGCGGCATGAAGCTGCAGTACTCGCTGGCGGCCCCGGGCGGCACCCGGGTCACGGTGAACCCGTGGACGGCCAACGACGGCACGCTGTCGTGGGCGGTGCCGGCCACCACCACCACGCAAGCGAAGGTCTATGTCTCGGACGCGGCGACCGGGGTCATCGCCGACAGCTCCGATGCGGTGTTCACGATCTGCGGCGGGCTCACACCCCCGGCGGTGTTCCCGGGTCTGTCGAAGAACACCGACGTGGCGATCGCCGACTTCGACGAGGATGGGAATCCCGACTTCCTGTTCTCGTGCAGCACGTCCGCCTCCGTGGTGGAATCGGACGGCGCGGGCGGTTATCTCGCCCCACTGGTCGTCGTCAGCGCGCCCGAGAACGGCGTCGCGACCGGCGACTTCAATCGCGACGGTATGCTCGACGTGGTGGCGGTCGGTGGCACCGGGGTCGACGTGGCGCTCGGGACCGGCACCGGCGGCGTCGGCGACGGCGGCTTCGCCCCGGCGACGCACTATGCGATCGGCAAGGTCGGGCTCGACGTGGCGGTCGCCGATCTCGACCAGGACGGGATCCTCGATCTGGTGATGACCTTCAGCGGCCGGGATTCGATCGGCGTGATGCTCGGACGCGGCACCGCCGGGATCGGGGACGGGACCTTCGATCCGCCGATCATGACCTACGCCGGGAGCACTCCACGCCGCATCTGCGTGAACGACTTCGATCGTGACGGGGTGTTCGACGTGGCGGTGACCAACCCCACGGCCAATACCGTGTCGATCCTGCGCGGGCTGGCACTCGGCGGGCATGGCAGCGGCCATTTCGACGCACCGGTCGCCTACCCCGCGGGCACCAGCCCGTTCGCGATCGCGGCCACCGATCTCGATCTGGACGGGATCATCGACCTGGTGGCGACCAGCAACACCGCCCCGTCGATCGCGATGCTCAAGGGGCAGGGCAGCGGCGGCGTGGGCGACGGGACGTTCGCCGCGCCGGTCCTCAACACCACGCCGACCGCGGCGACGTCGCTGGGTCTGCTCGACATCAACCACGACGGTCTGGCGGACCTGGTCGAGGCGACCAGCAACACCGCTTCGGTCTCGGCGCTCCTCCACGGCACCGCCCACACGATCACGACCACCACCTACACCCCGATCGTGACCGACGTCGTCGCCTCCGTGCCCACCTGCATCGCCACCGGGGACCTGGACGGCGACGGATCGCTGGACGCGGTGATCGGACTCCTGGGAACGAGCTTCGACGAGGTGACCGGGGCCTGCGGCGCCGGCACCGGCACGATGACCGTCGCCACACCCAACGGTGGGGAGTCGTTCGCGGCCTTGGCGGCCCAGACGCTCACCTGGACCAAGCCGGCCGGCACCTCGACGGTGGATCTCGAGCTCACCCGTGACGGGGGCGCCAACTGGGAGAGCATCGCCCGCTCCGTGCCCGGATCGTCGTTCTCGTGGATGGTGACCCCACCGGCGACGACGCAGGCAAGGGTCCGCGTGCGTGACAGCCTCCGCCCGCTGATCGTGGACGCCAGCGACGCGACGTTCAGCATCACGGTCAGCAATGTCGGAGTCGCGGGGCCCCCGATCCTGCGTCCGTCGTTCTCCGCGGCCTGGCCCAACCCGGCCACGGGAACGGTGCGCTTCGCGCTCGAGCTGCCTGCCGTGGCGGACGTCCACGTCGACGTGTTCGACATCGCCGGCCGTCATGTCCGGACGCTGGCCGACGGCACCCGTCTCGCCGGGCGCTCGACGCTCGGCTGGGACGGCATCGGCGAGGACGGGCGGCCGGCGCCCGGTGGACTGTATCTGGTGCGGGCGCGTTGGGCCGGATTCGAGCAGACGCGCCGCGTGATCCGGGTGCGATAGCGCCCGTCGGGATCCGGGTCGTGGAGACCGCCGCGCCCGCAAGGGCCGGCGGTCTCGACGTCCGTGCCCGCCGCCGGCCGGTCGCGACGAGCGTGCTCGATTGCGGGGCGGCGAACCTGCCGCGCGTGGCCGACTGGACAACGCGTGCCGGATGCCGTTTCCTTGCCGGCTCCGAAGCGTCGACCCCGATCCGCGAGAGCGTTCGGCCCACGCCTGCATCGCGTCCGGCCGTGCCTCGCGCCCGGACCCAGGAGCCCCATGACCGAGCCCACCCCTCCCGCCACCGAGATTCCGGTCGAGCGCGAGGACTTCATCCGCGAGATCGTGAAGACCGATCTCGCCCGTGGCGCGGTCGGCAAGGTCGTCACCCGCTTCCCACCGGAGCCCAACGGTCACCTGCACGTCGGCCACGCGACCTCGATCGTTCTCAACTTCGGTGTCGCCCGCCAGTTCGACGGACAGTGCAACCTGCGCATGGACGACACCAACCCGGCCAAAGAGGAGATCGAGTACGAGGACTCGATCATCGAGGACGTGAAGTGGCTGATCGCGGGATGGGCCGACCCCTGTCTGGGTCTCAAGCCGCGCGGCGCCACCGCGATCGCCAGGGGGACCGACTTCGAGCTTCCGGCGGTGATGCCACCCGATGCCGGCGGACGCGCGCTCGAGCCGTTCCGCGCCTCCGACTACTTCGAGGCCCTGCACGTCATGGCGGTACGGCTCATCGAGAAGGGGATGGCGTTCGTGTGCGATCACACCGCCGAGGAGGTGGACCGCATGCGTGGCGCACCCGACCAGCCGGGGATCCCGAGCCACTGGCGGAACCGCGGCGTGGCCGAGAGTCTCGACCTCTTTCGACGCATGACCGCGGGCGAGTTCCCGGACGGCGCCCGCACCCTGCGCGCCCGCATCGACATGTCCTCCGACAACGTGTGGCTGCGTGATCCGGTGCTCTATCGCATCCGCCACGCCACGCACCACAACACCGGCGACCGCTGGTGCGTGTATCCGCTCTACGATTGGGCGCACGGTCTCTCCGACTACATCGAGGGGATTACGCACAGCATCTGCACCATGGAGTTCGTGCCGCATCGGGCCCTCTACGATTGGATCCTCGAGACGCTCGACCTGCCGCGCCCGCTCCCCCACCAGTACGAGTTCGCGCGTCGCAACGTGACGCACACCGTGGTGAGCAAGCGCAAGCTGCTGCGTCTCGTCGAGGAGGGGCGGGTGAGCGGCTGGGACGATCCGCGCATGCCCACCATCAGCGGGATGCGCCGTCGGGGATACCCGGCCGCGGCGATCCGGGACTTCGCCGAGCGGATCGGCGTCGGCCGGCGCGAGAACCGCGCCGAGCTGGGTCTGCTCGAGGCGTGCGTGCGTGAGGAGCTCAACCGCCGCGCGTTGCGACGCATGGCGGTCCTGCGCCCGCTCAAGGTGGTGATCGAGAACTACCCCGACGACCGGATCGAGACCTTCGAGGCCGCGAACAACCCCGAGGATCCGGCCGCAGGCACCCGACCGGTGCCGTTCTCGCGCGAGCTGTGGATCGATCACGACGACTTCCGCGAGGTGCCGCCCCCCAAGTACTACCGTCTGAGCCCGGGGGTCGAGGTGCGTTTGCGCGCCGGTCACGTCATTCGCTGCACCGGCGTCGTGAAGGATCCCACCACGGGCGCCATCAGCGAGGTGCGTGCCACCTACGACGAGACCACCGGCACCGGCAACACCGCCGACGGTCGCAAGGTGAAGTCCACGATCCACTGGGTGTCGGCCCGCCACGCGGTGGACGCCGAGGTGCGGCTCTACGACACGCTCTTCACCGCCGAGGATCCGGAGGATCTGCCCGACGGCGTGGATTTTGCCACCGGGCTCAATCCCGCCTCGCTCGAGGTGCTGCGCGGATGCAAGGTGGAGGCGTCGCTGGCCGATGCCCGTCCGGGCGACGCGTTGCAGTTCGAGCGGGTCGGCTATTTCGTGGCGGACCCACGCGACTGCGGGCCGGGGGCGCTGGTGTTCAACCGCACTGTGACGCTGCGCGACGTCTGGGCCCGGATCGAGAAGCGCGCCGGCTAGACCCGGTCCGGGAACGCGTGGCGCCGGGGTTCACGCCGGTCAGGCGACCACCGGGCCGCTACTCGAACCGCAGCGCCTCGACCGGGTCGAGACGTGACGCGCGCATCGCCGGGTAGAAGCCGAAGAACAGCCCCACCACCAGCGAGAAGCCGAAGGCCACGAACACCACCCACAGCGGCGTGTAGGCGGGCAGCGGGCTCGCCAGCCGCACGATTTGCGCCACCCCCGCCCCCAACGCGATGCCGATCACGCCACCGAGACCGGTCAGCATCGCCGCCTCGACCAGGAACTGCAACAGGATGGTCGCACGCGGAGCGCCGACCGCCCGACGCACGCCGATCTCGCGGGTGCGCTCGGTCACCGCCACCAGCATGATGTTCATGACCCCGATCCCGCCGACCATCAACGCGATCGACGAGATGAGAAGCATCACCACGTAGGTCGCGCCGGTGAGCTGGTTGTAGATGTCGGTGAGCGAATCCTCGGTGAGCACCGCGAAGTTGTCGGACTGGTCCGCGCGCAGGTGCCGCCGCACCCGGAGCACCGCGCGGATCTCGTCCACCGCGGCCGCGATGCGCTCGGGCGCCACCGGGAGCGCGTTCAGGTAGTAGTGGCC
>JBIOKD010000197.1:0-6136 GCA_044451485.1 Candidatus Eiseniibacteriota bacterium
CACCGGCGCGCTGGCCGAGACGCGTCTCGCCATGCGCTCGCCGGCCGACTTCACGGACACCGACTCGCGACGCGAGTTCGCGATCTCCAAGGACGGCACCCGGGTTCCGATGACCATCCTGATGCGCCAAGGCGTGAAGCTCGACGGCCGCACCCCGCTGCTGCTCTACGGCTATGGCGGCTATGGGATCTCGCAGGTGCCGGACTTCCAGGCGATCCGACGACTGTGGCTCGAGCAGGGCGGGATCTGGGTGATCGCCAACATCCGCGGCGGCGGCGAGTACGGCGACCAGTGGCACAAGGACGGCATGCTCACCAAGAAGCAGAACGACTACGACGACTTCGCCGCGTGCGCCCGGTGGCTGATCGACCATCACTACACGTCGACCGACCGTCTCGCGTGCTACGGCCGCAGCAACGGCGGCCAGCTCATGGGCGTCATGATCACCCAGCAGCCGGGCTTGTTTCGCGCGGTGGTGTCGGACGTGGGCATCTACGACGTGGTGCGCGGGGAGCTGTCCCCGAACGGGCTCTTCAACACCACCGAGTACGGCACGGTCAAGGACTCGGCTCAGTTCCGCGCGATCGCCGCGTACTCGCCCTACCAGCACGTCACCGACGGCGTCACGTATCCGTCGGTGCTGCTCATGACCGGGGCCAACGATCCCCGGGTGGCCCCGTATCACTCGTTCAAGTTCGCGGCCCGGCTCCAGGCGAGTGGCACCCGGAACCCCGTGCTGCTTCGCACCAGCTTGTCCACCGGGCACATCGGCGTGCCGCTGGCCGCGCGCAACGACAAGTACGCCGATCTGTTCGGATTCCTCTTCGACCAGCTCGGCGTGCCGTACCGGCCGGTGACGCCGCCCAAGCCATGAAGCGACGGCTCAGATTTCACGCCCCGCCGCCGATGATCTATAGTAGAAGCCGTTCACCGGGGACCCTGTGTGTCCCCCCGTTCTCCACGGCGGCCCTGTGTGCCGCCGTCACCGGAAAGGACGCGTCATGAACGCCCTCCGTGATCCATTCGGCGCCCGCGCCACCCTCGCCACCCCGTCCGGCTCCGTCGTCATCCACCGGCTGGACCGTCTCGCCGCGAGGCTCGGGATCGCGATCGACCGCCTGCCGTTCTCGATCCGCGTGATGCTCGAGTCGGCGCTGCGTCACTGCGACGAGTACCAGGTCACCTCGAAGGACGTCGAGAGACTGGCGCGCTGGCAACCCACGGCGACCGAGCCCACCGAGCTTCCGTTCAAGCCGGCCCGCGTGATCCTGCAGGACTTCACCGGCGTGCCGTGCGTGGTCGACCTGGCCGCGATGCGCGACGCCGTGCAGCGGCTGGGCGCGGATCCCAAGCGCATCAATCCGCTGGTGCCGGTCGACCTGGTCATCGACCACTCCGTGCAGGTGGACCTGTTCGGCACCCGCGCGGCACTCGAGCGCAACGCCGAGATCGAGTTCACCCGCAATCGTGAACGCTATGAGTTCCTGCGCTGGGGTCAGAAGGCGTTCTCGAACTTCCGCGTCGTGCCACCGGCGACCGGGATCGTGCACCAGGTGAACCTCGAGTACCTGGCCCGCTGTGTCATGACCGCGACCGCCGGTGGCGAGAGGATCGCATTCCCCGACACGCTGGTGGGCACCGACTCGCACACCACCATGATCAACGGGCTCGGGGTGGTGGGCTGGGGTGTCGGTGGCATCGAGGCCGAGGCGGTGATGCTCGGACAGCCGCTCTACCTGCTCTCACCGCAGGTGGTGGGGTTCAAGCTCGAGGGCCGTCTCAAGGACGGCGTGACCGCCACCGATCTCGTGCTCACCGTCACCCAGATGCTGCGCAGGAAGGGCGTGGTCGACAAGTTCGTGGAGTTCTACGGCCGCGGTCTCGCCTCGATGTCGCTGCCCGATCGGGCCACGCTGGCGAACATGGCGCCCGAATACGGCGCCACCATGGGCTTCTTCCCGGTCGACGAGGAGACGCTGCGTTATCTCGAGCGCACCAGCCGCGCCGATGCGGCGCGTCTCACCGAGATCTATTGCAAGGAGCAGGGGCTGTTCCGCACCGCGACCACGCCCGAACCGGCGTTCAGCGACACGCTGACGCTCGATCTCGGTGAGGTGGAGCCGAGTGTCGCGGGTCCCAAGCGACCGCAGGATCGCGTGACCCTGCGCGAGATGAAGGGCGCGTTCCGCCGTACGCTGATGGCGCCGGTCAAGGACCGCGGCTACGGGCTTACGGAAGCCGACCTCGACCGCACCGCCACCGCGCGATCCAACGGCCATGCCGACACCCTCGCCCACGGCGCGGTGGTGATCGCGGCGATCACGAGCTGCACGAACACGTCGAACCCGTCGGTGATGGTCGGCGCCGGTCTCCTGGCGAGGAAGGCGGTGGCGCGCGGGCTGCGCGTCAAGCCGTTCGTCAAGACCAGCATGGCACCCGGCTCCAAGGTGGTGACCCAGTATCTCGAGCAAGCCGGTGTCATGAACGATCTCGAGACGCTCGGCTTCGCCGTGGTGGGCTACGGATGTACGACGTGCATCGCCGAAGGGACCCCGGTGCTCATGGGAGACGGTCTGGCGGTGCCGATCGAGCGGCTCGTCAGAAACGCTGGCGCCCGGCTGATGGGCCCCGACTCGGCGACCCGGCTCGCACCCGTGGTGCTCGGGGCCCATCTCGACCAGGGCATCAAGGATTGCGTCACCGTCTCGCTCCAGGATGGCCGCGAGCTCGTATGCACCCCCGATCACCGGCTGCTCCGTGCCGACGGGACCTGGGTGCGCGCGGACCAGCTCGAGCCGGGGCGGGATCGCCTGGCCGTGGGACTCGAGGCGCCGACCGATCGGGTGGCCGACGACGAGAGCGGGTATGTCCTCGCCGCGGGAGCGATGCGTTTCGCGCTCTCGGATCCGGTCCAGAGGCGCGGTGCGCTGGCGTTCTCACGGCTGCTCGGTCATCTGTTGAGCGACGGCTCGATCAGCGAGAACGGTCAAGGCCGCATGAACGCGGGTCAGTGGCTCGATCGCGAGGCCATGCTCGCCGACATCGAGTTGCTGACGGGTCGGCGGCCGAGCGCCACGCGTTACGACGAACGCAAGTGGAGCATCGTGCTGCCACGCACGCTGACCATCGCGATGCTCGCCCTCGACGGTGTGAGAGCCGGCCGCCGCATCACCCAGGCGCACGAGCTGCCCTCGTTCATCCGTGCACCGGAGTGCCCCGTCGCGCTCGTCCGCGAGTTCCTCGGCGGCATGTTCGGCGCGGACGGACACGCCCCGGCGCTCAGACGCCAGGGCGACGATCCGAACGACGCGGTGTTTGGCGCACCGGCCTTCTCGCGCTGCGCGGTGGAGGTGCATCTCGAATCCCTGCGCTCGATGACGGAAGAGGTGGTTCGTCTGCTCGGACGCTGCGGTGTCCGGACGGAAGGCGCGAAGATCTACGAGTACCCAACGCGCCGGGCGGCGACGAGCTACCCCGAGGCAAAGGATGGGGCGCCGCGTTGGGAGGTTCGGCTCCAGCTCGGCGACGGACTCTCGTTCGTCGAACGGGTCGGATTCCGCTACTGCGTCGAGAAGGCGCTGCGTGCGACCGCGGCCGCGGTCTATTGGCGAACCGTGCAGGGCATCGGAGGGCAGCGCGCACGGATGACCGAGTCCCTCCGTTCGATCCATCGCACGACGCCCGAACTCTCCTTCGCGGAGGCACGCACCCATGCGGCGACCGCGTTGCTCGAGTGCGAGCCGCCGATTCATCCGTACTACTCGCTGCTGGCGGGGCACGATCGCTTCGACCGTCTGTCGGAGCATGGCGGACGGGCCTTCCGGCCCCTCCACCGCGAGTCGGCGGGGTTCCCCTCCCCGGTCCGACTGCTGACCGACATCGGCGCGCGGGAATGGTTCTCGAAGCTCGAAGGCCGGGCCGGTGTCGTCGAGGACAAGCGCTATGTCGTCGAGAAGGACGCGACGAGCCTCCCGACCCTTTCCCTGGGTGTGCTCGATCGTCGCCCGGCCGGTTCACGTCACGTTTACGATCTCACGGTGCCGGACCTCCACGCGTTCGTCGCAGGGACCGTGTGTGTGCACAACTGCATCGGTAATTCGGGTCCACTGCCCGTGGCGGTCGCGAAGGCGGTGGAGGAGGGCCGGCTGGTGGCGGCGGCGGTGCTGTCGGGCAACCGGAACTTCGAGGGACGGGTGAACCCGCTGACCCGCGCGAACTATCTCGCCTCACCGCCGCTGGTGGTGGCCTACGCACTCGCCGGCACGGTGGACATCGATCTCGAGACCGATCCGCTCGGCACCGGATCGGACGGCAAGCCGGTCTTCCTGCGCGACATCTGGCCGACCCAGGAGGAGATCCGCGACACGATCGCGAAGGCGCTCGAGCCGGGCATGTTCCAGAAGAGCTACGGTCACACGTTCGACGGCAATCCGCGTTGGAACGCCATACCGGTCGCCGGTGGCGAGCGTTACACGTGGGATCCGTCCAGCACCTACATCCACGAGCCGCCGTTCTTCCAGGGGCTCTCGCTCGAGCCGGTGCCGCCACAGGACATCGTCGGCGCGCGGGTGCTGGTCATGGTCGGCGACTCGGTGACCACCGATCACATCTCGCCGGCCGGTGACATCGCCCTCGATTCGCCCGCCGGCCGCTTCCTGCGCGAGCGGGGGGTGGAGAAGAAGGACTTCAACAGCTACGGCGCGCGGCGTGGCAACGATTTGGTGATGACCCGCGGCACGTTCGCGAACATCCGTCTCAAGAACCTGCTGCTGCCCGGCAGCGAGGGCAACGTCACCGTGCACTTCCCGAGCGGCGAGTCGATGCCGATCTTCGATGCCAGCGAGCGCTACCGGAAGGGCGGGACGTCGCTGGTGGTGCTGGCGGGGAAGGAGTACGGCACCGGCAGCTCGCGGGACTGGGCCGCCAAGGGCACGCTGCTGCTCGGGATCCGGGCGGTGCTGGCCGAGAGCTTCGAGCGCATCCATCGCTCCAACCTGGTCGGCATGGGAGTGCTGCCGCTCGTGTACGGGAGCGGCCAGAGCGCCGAGAGTCTGGGGTTGACCGGTCGCGAGACCTTCGACGTGCGCGGGCTCGGCGGGCGACTCGAGCCGCATCAGAGGCTGACGGTGCGGGCCAAGCGCGAGGACGGCTCGGTGCTCGAGTTCCAGGTCGTCGCCCGGCTCGACACGCCGGTGGATGTCGACTACTACCGGAACGGCGGCATCCTGCAGACCGTGCTGCGGAGCCTGGTCCAGAGCTGAGAGGCGTCGGCGACGGAGTCGGACGGATCGGAGCAGGAGGTACAATATCCGGTGACCGATCCGACCGGCCGGGCGTCGATCGCCGTGGCCGCGCTCCGACTACCCGGGGCGTGGCCCGCGAGCCCGCCCGACCCGACCGCTGGGAGTTGACGATGTTCGGTGCCACCCGACGACGCGCGCCGCGATCCCGCTCACCGCTCGCGGCGGCGCGACGGGTGACGCTGGCCGCGATCATGCTCGCCGCGATGGAGCTCACCACCGTCGTGGTGGCACCCGCGGGCGCACGGCCGGTCCTGTTTCCACCGACGCCGCTCGGTCCCACACAATGGCGCGACGAGCGCGACACCGCGCCCTATCTCGCGGCGTGGAAGGCGGCACGTCTGCGCTCGGCGCGCCCCCTGCGGGTCCAGGGCACCGCCAATCAGGCCGCCTACGACGTCCGCACCTACGATCTCGATCTCGCGTTCGACCCGGCCACGACCTCGGTCTCCGGTACCGTGCGCATGACCGCGACGGTGTTGTCCGGTCCGCTCACCACGCTCGATCTCGACCTGCTCGCCAACATGACCGTGGACGGCGTGATGGTGGACGGCATCGAGAGGACGTTCGCGCGCCCGGGGGACCTCGTCACGCTGAGTCTCGGCCGGCCGTACCTGAATGGCGAGAGCCTGGTGGTGACGGTCCGCTATCACGGGCAGCCGCTCACGGGAGGAGCGTTTGGAGACGCGCTGGGGTTCACCACCGTCTACGGACGCCCGCTCATCTGGAGTCTCTCGGAGCCCTACGGCGCACGCAGCTGGTGGCCGTGCAAGGACGCGCCCGAGGACAAGGCGGACTCCGTCGACGTCCGCTTCACGGTGCCGAGCGCCCTGGTC
>JBIOKD010000198.1:0-6072 GCA_044451485.1 Candidatus Eiseniibacteriota bacterium
GACACCCCCGACACCGCCGAGGCGCGACGCTGGGCGACGGCGGACCCGCTGGTCGCCGCCGAACGTCTGCGCCCCGAGCTTCATCCGTGGATGACCGCGCGAGGAATCCTCGCGCACTGAACGAAGGAGACCCCGATGCCGATCGCGCTTCCCCGTCCCGGACCCGGCGAACACCTCGAGTACTATGCCCGCTACATCGCTCGGGTCTCCGGCGACGACGCCCTGGTGGCCCTGGGTGTGAGCCCGGCGCCGTTGATCGCGCGTCTGGCGGGCGCCGACCCGGCGCGTGGCGCGCAGCGCTACGCCGAGGACAAGTGGACCGTGACCCAGGTCGTCCAGCACGTGGCGGATGCGGAGCGGGTGTTCGCGTACCGCGCGCTGCGCTTTGCGCGAGCCGACACCACGTCGCTGCCGGGCTGGGACGAGACGAAGTGGATGCCGTACGCGGGTGCCGAGCGGCGCACGCTCGACGACGCGCTGGCCGAGTTCGCGACCGTGCGCGCCGCCACGCTGTCGTTGTTCCGCTCGCTGCCACCCGAGGCTACGTCGCGGATCGGCGTGGCCAACGACGCGCCGGTGAGCGTGCGCGCGCTGGCGTGGATCATCGCCGGTCACGAGCTGCACCATCTCGTCGTTCTTCGCGAACGCTACGACATGTGAGATTTCGATGGATCGGGTGTCGTCACGCCCGGGGAGGAGCCTCTTGAACGACGTCATTCCCACGCTGGTACTCGAGAGCACGAGCAAGATCGTGTTGCTGGTGCTCGACGGGCTCGGCGACATCCCGCATCCCGATCACGGTGGCACGACACCGCTCGAGGCGGCGCGCACGCCGCATCTCGACGCGCTGGCGCCCAAGTCCGCGCTCGGCCGTCTGCAGCCGGTGTCGCCGGGGGTGACGCCCGGGAGCGGCCCCGGTCATCTCGGGTTGTTCGGCTACGACCCGCTCGCCACCATGGTCGGTCGTGGCGTGCTCGAGGCGCTGGGCGCGGGGTTCGAGTTGCAACCGGGCGACGTGGCCGCACGCGCCAACTTCTGCACCGTGGACGCCGCCGGTGTGGTCACCGACCGGCGCGCCGGTCGGATCCCGAGCGAGACCTGCGCCAAGCTGGTCGAAGCGCTCCGCACCCGCGCTGCCCGATTCGAGGACGTCGACGTGTTGCTCAAGGCCGGCAAGGGGCACCGGTTCGTGGCGGTGTTCCGCGGTCCCGGTCTCGGTGGTGACGTGAGCGACGCCGATCCCCACAGGGAGGGCAAGCCCATCCCCTCCGCCAAGCCGCTGGCACCCCAGACCGCGCACGAGAAGACGGCGCGGGTGGTCAACGCGTTCGTGCGGCGGGCCGGCGAGGTGCTGCAGGCGGAGCACCCCGCCAACGCGATCCTCGCGCGCGGGCTCTCGGCGCGCCCCCGTCTGCCGAGCTACCAGGAGCGGTTCAAGCTGCGCGCGGCGGCAATCGCCGCCTACCCGATGTACCGCGGGGTGGCCCAACTCGCGGGGATGGACGTGAAGGTGCCGGGGGGCGAGACCGCCGCCGACGCGTTCGCCCTGGCCCGTGACGTGTGGGCCGACCACGACTTCTTCTTCATCCACGTCAAGGGCACCGACATGGCCGGCGAGGACGGGAACTTCGACGCCAAGGTGGCGGTGATCGAGCAGACCGACGCCGCGCTCCCACAGCTCCTGGCGCTGGCGCCCGACGTGTTCTGTCTGACCGGGGACCACTCGACACCGGTGCTGATGACCGGACACTCGTGGCACCCGGTGCCGGTCCTGGTCCACGGCCGCTTCTGTTTCGCGGATGGCCATCCCCGCTTCCACGAGAAGACTGCACGCGCAGGTCAGATCGGGACCCTTGCCAGCAGCGACCTGATGGCGGTATTACTTGCCAACGCCGGGCGTCTCGACAAGTACGGAGCCTGACATGTCGGATCGCCTGTCTTGCCGGCGCGCCGCCTTCCTGGCGCTCGCCATCACCTCGCTTGCCATCGCATCCGCCGCCCGCGCCCAAGTCGATCCGCCCTCGAGCGGGGATCTGTTCTCGTTTCCCGGCGCCTTCCCGAATCCCGCCAGCCCGATGTCCGCGGGCCGTGCGCTCGCCGACCGCTGGCTGGGTGACGCCCCGTGGGACGATCCCGCCGCGGGCGGGGGGTGGTCGGTGGAGGGCTCGTTGCTCTATCTGCGCGACGACCGGCAGGACCTCCGCGCCGCGAACCGTCAGTTCGACGGCGGCTCCGGCCTGTTCGACTTCGGCAGCGCGGCGCTGTCGGCGCCACTGCCGGGTCGCGTCACGCTCTGGCTCTACTCCTTTCCCGCCGAGGCGCGCTCCGAGGATGTCGCCTTCTACGCCGGGCGCGGCACCGATCCGACCCAGCCGAGTGCCCTGGTGACCGCCAAGACGGACACCCGCGAGGTGCGAAGCGGTGGGGGGTTCTCCCGCGCCTTTGGGGCCCTGCGGCTTGGCGTCGCGGTGGAGGTGACGAATCGGACCGACGACTGGACCCGCACCCTGGAGTCGGGCGCCCCGGAAAGCGGGACCCGCACGACGTCGTGGAAGGGCAACGCCACCGGGGGCCAGGCCGGCTTCCGCTGGACCCACGGGGACTCCGGGGCGGGTCAGATCGTGGTGGGTGGCGGGCTCCGTCGTCTGCCGGAGCTCGAGGTCTCGGGCTCCAACCACACCGATCTGCTCATTGGATCGACCGATTCGAGCCTGACCACGCATCGCGAGTCCGGCTGGGAGGGTGGCGTGTCGGCGTCGTGGCGGGTCAACGACGCGGTTCGTCTCTTCGCCGGTGGCGGCACGCGCACGGCGATGGCGTGGAGCGGTCTCGCGATGACCAGCGGACGCTGGGCGACCGGCGCGCTGGCGGTCGACTACCACGACCCCACGACGCCTTGGACGGTGCGCGCCGGCTACGCTCTCGACCAGCAGTCCGAGGTCCCCGAGGAGAGCGCGGGCTCGCTCGGGCTGTCGTTCGGCTGGGACTTCACCGGTGCCATGGCCGAGGTCGGCGTTCTGCATCGCGCCGTGCATCGCTCCAGTGAGCCGACCAGCCACGAGGACCGGGTGCTGGTCGGCATCCGCGCCACCTTCTAGGGTGTGTCGGGGACGATGCTATACTCCGCTCCGAATATGCCCGACACACCCGGGGCGTCGCCGGTACGCGACGGTTCCCGGAGCCGGGCGCGGTACCGGCACGCACGCACCGACCCGTCCCGGGGACGGGCTCTGGTCCGGTGTGCGAGAGTGGCGGAACTGGCAGACGCGCCGGATTTAGGTTCCGGTGAGGAGACTCGTGGGGGTTCGAGTCCCCCCTCTCGCATGGACCCGATCCGCCGACACGCGCGGCATGGAGCGACGGAAGACATGAAGCTATCGATCACCAACAGCGGTCCGTGGCAGCACACGCTCGACATCGAGGTCCCGGCGGAGGACGTCGAGAGCCGGCTCGAGCACGCCGCCCGCGCACTGCGGCCACGGGTGCAGCTTCCCGGGTTCCGCAAGGGCAAGGTGCCGCTGGAGATGGTGCGGCAGAACTTCCCCGAGCTGGTGGAGAGGGAGTTCCTGGAGCCGTTCCTGAACGAGACCACGGCCAGCGCGATGCGCGAGGCGCGGCTCGACCCGGCGGTCCCGGCGCTGATCCGCGACCTGCGCTTCGTGCCAGGTCAACCCATGTCCTTCAAGGCGGTGGTCGAGGTGACGCCGCGTGTCGAGGTCAAGGATCATCGCGGGATCCCGCTGATGCGTCGGGTGAGGCGGGTCGAGGACGCGGCGGTGGAGCGGCAGCTCGAGGAGCTGCGCGACCAGTCGGCGGTGTTCCTCGACGTGGATCGCCCGGCCGGTCGCGGTGACGTGGTGCTCGCGGACTCGGTGCGTCTCGACGCGAACGGTCGCCGGCTTCCCACCACCCGCGGGCGGGGGTTGCGGCTCGAGCTCGGGCATCCGGAGATGCTGCGTGACCTCGAAGCCGGCTTGCTGGGCGCCGAGGCCGGTCAGACCCGCACCATCGCGGTCCAGTATCCCGCCGAGCACCCCTCCGCCGAGCTGGCCGGGAAAAGCCTCCGCTACGAGGTGCGGGTGCGGAAGATCCAGGAGAAGAAACTCCGGGACTTGGACGATAACTTTGCGAGGGATCTGTTCGGTCTGGAATCGGTCGCCGTGCTCCGCGACCGGGTACGGGCGAACCTCGAGCGGGACGAGGAGTTGCGCGTCCGGCGCGAGCTGGAGTCGGCGGTCACCGACGAGCTGGTGAGGCGGGATCCGTTCGATCTACCCGACCGTCTCGTGCATCATCATCTGGAGCGGTACATCCACGAGGCGGCCGGCGGACGGGAGGTTCCCGAGGAGCTCCATCGCGAGTTGGAGACCCGGTATCGTCCCGCCGTCGAGCGGGCGCTCAAACGGGACGTGCTGCTCGAAGCGGTGGCCCGGCAGGAGGGGCTCACCGTGACCGACGAGGAGATCGCGGCCGAGATCGAACGCATGGCGCAGGCGGACCCGCGTCAGGCGGCGCGGATCCGGGCGCGGTATCAGAGTGACGAACGACGCCGGTTGCTCGGGCAGACGGTGCTCGAGGGCAAGGCGATGGACTGGCTGATCGAGCACGCCAACGTGCGTGAAGAGGTGCTCCGGGACGAGCCGTTGATCGTCCCCGCGGCACGATGATCCCCCGGCGGGGGTGGAAGGACGGAGCGGGATGGGTTTGATACCGATCGTCGTCGAGCAGACCGGACGGGGGGAGCGGGCCTACGACATCTACTCCCGGCTGCTCAAGGACCGCATCATCTTCATCGGCGACGCGATCGACGACCACATGGCCAATCTGATCATCGCCCAGATGATCTTCCTCGAGGGCGACGATCCGGACCGTGACATCAACCTTTACATCAACAGCCCGGGCGGTATCGTGACCTCGGGGCTGGCGATCTACGACACGATGCAGTTCATCAAGCCCGACGTGGCGACGTTGTGCATCGGCCAGGCGGCGAGCATGGCGGCCGTGCTGCTCGCCGGCGGCGCCAAGGGCAAGCGCTCGGCGCTGCCGAACGCGCGGGTGATGATCCACCAGGTGCTCGGCGGCGCGCAGGGGCAGTACACCGACGTCGAGATCGCCACCCGCGAGATGAAGAAGATGCGCGACCAGCTCAACACCATCCTGTGCAAGCACACCGGCCGGACGATCGACCAGGTCCTGAAGGACACCGATCGCAACAATTTCATGTCGCCCGAGGAGGCCAAGACGTACGGTCTCATCGACGACATCATCGACAAGCGGAAGTGATCCCGGCTCGAGCCATCCCCGAGGGCCATCCATGAAGAAGCGCATCGCCACCCCGCACCCCATCCGCTGCTCCTTCTGCGGTCGCGGACAGGACGAAGTGGCCCGGCTGGTGTCGGGCCCGTCGGTCTACATCTGCAGCGAATGCGTCAAGCTGTGCAACGACATCCTCGAGGGCGAGATCGAGCGCGAGCAGCCGTCGGCCGGTGGACAGCTGCCCAAGCCGACCGAGATGAAGCGCATCCTCGACGACTACGTGGTCGGACAGGATCGCGCCAAGAAGGTGCTGTCGGTGGCGGTGTACAACCACTACAAGCGGATCTACGCGCCACCCGGGACCGGCAACGACATCGAGCTGGAGAAGTCCAACATCCTGCTCATCGGACCCACCGGCACCGGCAAGACTCTGCTGGCCCGCACCCTCGCACGCTTCCTCAAGGTGCCGTTCGCGATCGTGGACGCGACCAGCCTGACCGAGGCGGGCTACGTCGGCGAGGATGTCGAGAACATCCTGGTGCGGCTGCTCCAGTCGGCGGACTTCAACCTGGTCAACGCCGAGCACGGGATCGTGTACATCGACGAGATCGACAAGATCTCGCGGAAGAGCGAGAACCCCAGCATCACGCGGGACGTCTCGGGTGAGGGCGTGCAGCAGGCGCTGCTCAAGATCCTCGAGGGCACGGTGGCCAACGTGCCGCCCCAGGGCGGACGCAAGCACCCGCAGCAGAAGTACATCGAGGTGAACACCAAGGACATCCTGTTCATCTGTGGTGGTGCCTTCGAGGGGCTCGA
>JBIOKD010000199.1:0-6069 GCA_044451485.1 Candidatus Eiseniibacteriota bacterium
CCTGGCGACCGGGCCGCGCGCTGACACCCGGGATGCCGTTCGACGCGCTGCTGCCGCCACCCGACGCGGTGCTCGAGGTCGAGATCCCGTTCAATCGCCCCGACGGGCTCGGCATCGTCGGTCTGGCGCGTGAGGTGAAGTCGGCGTTCGGGGCGCGTTGGACCGACGCCGCGCGCGCGGTGCTCGACGCGCGCTGGAGCCCGGCCGGTGGATTCGATCTCACGCTCGAGGACGCGGAGGGCTGCCCGCACTACATCGCCGTGGCGATCGAGGGCGTGCGGATCGCGGCCTCGCCGGAGTGGCTGCAGCGCCGGCTCGAGACCGCCGGACAGCGGCCCATCAACAACGTGGTGGATGTCACCAACCTGGTGCTGCTCGAGCTCGGCCAGCCGATGCATGCGTTCGATCTCGCGAAGCTCGAGGGCCCCGAGATCCGGGTGCGTCGCGCCCGCGCCGGCGAGCGTGTCACGACTCTCGACGGGCGGGATCGCGCGCTCGATCCCGAGGTGCTGGTGATCGCGGATCGCCGCCGGCCGGTCGCGGTGGCGGGGGTGATGGGGGGCGCCGACAGCGAGGTCACCGACGGCACCACGAGCCTGCTGCTCGAGTGCGCGTGGTTCGCGCCGACCCGGGTGCGCCGCGGGGCCCGCTTCCTCGGTCTCACCACCGAGGCTTCGAAGCGCTTCGAGCGTGGCGTCGATCCGGGTATCGCCACCGCCTCCACCGCCCGCTTCCTCGACCTGCTCGCCGAGGTCTCTCCGGGCTGTCGTGTGACCCGTGGCGCGCGCGCCGGCGCCGCGCCCAATGGACCACCGCCGATCGCGCTGCGACCGGAGCGGTGGCGCCGTCTGCTCGGCTTCGAGGTGGGGGTGGAGGAGGCGGTGCGCGTGCTCGAGTCGTTCGAGCTAACGGTGACGCGTGGCGCCAGCCTCGTCGTCACGGTCCCCGGCTGGCGTCCCGACCTGGCCGTCGAGGACGACCTGGTGGAGGAGGTCGGTCGCGGCCACGGTTACGAGCACATCCCCGAGGCGCCACCCGAGACACACGGCGTGCACGCCGAGCGCCGGACACGCGAGCGTGTCGTCGATGCCGCGCGCCGCGCCATGATCGCGCGCGGCTTCACCGAGGCATGGTGCTCGAGTCTGGTCTCGGAGCGCGAGGCCCTGGACACGATCGGACTCCTGAACGGCGATCCCGCCTCGCTGCTGCGTCTCACGAATCCGATGAGTCGCGAGAGCGAGGTCCTGCGACCCAACCTGGCGCCGGGTCTGCTGCGCGCCCTCGCGCACAATCTGAAGCAGGGCGCCGGCGCGGTGCGGCTGTTCGAGGTGGGCAACGGGTTCGGTCGCACGAGCGGTCCGGGGACACTCGCCGACGAGACCCTGATGCTCGCGGCGGTGGTCACCGGTCCACGCTGGGCCCACGCCCACGACGCGACACAGGCGATGGTCGACGGTGACGATGCCCGCGGCTTGTGGGACGCCTGGCTCGAGGAGATGAGCGTTGACACCCCCGAATGGCGGACCTATTCTGCGCCTGGTTGGAAACCCGGTGCGAGCGCGGAAGTTGCGCGGGTCGGTTCATCCATCGCATGGGCGGGCCCACTGGCTCTGCAGACATTGCGCCAGTGGGACATCGAGACGCCAGGACCACAGCCGGTCCATTTGTTCGTGGCGCTGCTCGCCCCGCTCATCGAGGCGGCTTCGGCGGCCCGGCCCCGGGCCGTGCTCCCCGGGCGCTTCCCGCCGGCGCGGCGCGACCTCGCCTTCTTCGTGCCCGAGAACGTGACGCACGCCCAGCTGGCGGCCACGCTTCGCGCTTCCGGCGGCGAGTGGCTCCAGTCGGTGGAGTTGTTCGATGTGTACACGGGAGACAAGGCCCCGGACAAGATGAAGGGCCTCGCGTACGCGCTCCGGTTCGAACACCCGGAACGCACGCTCGAGGAGTCGGAGATCTTGAAGGTCCAGAAGCGCATGACCGAGGCGGCGGAGAAGGAATGCCGCGCCAAACTGAGAGAACGATGACCGAATCGAACCTGATGACCCCCGATCTCGATCTGCTGGCCGAGCGCGTCGAGCGCGCCGCGGCGCTGGTCGCCAGTCTCCGCGAGGAGAAGGTGGCGCTGACCCGCGAACGCGACGAGCTGGCACACCGGATCGACGAAGTGCGGGAGCGACTGCAGGGCCAGGACGCGGCCGCGCTCGTGACCGAGCTCCAGCAGCTCCGCAAGGAGCAGAAGGAGTGGCACGGCGAACGGCGCGAGGTGGCCTCGAGAATCGAGACGCTGGTGAGGAAGCTCGAGCGGCTCGAGGGATGACCCCGACCGGGTGACCGGCCGGGTCCTTATTCATCAACCGACGCAGGGAGATCGCGGCGGAACGGGGGCGACCATGGAGTCCAAGAACGTCGTCCAGGTGCAGATCTTCGGACAGACCTATTCGATCCGCGGTGAGGCCGACGAGAGGTACATCCTGGACGTGGCCGCCTTCGTGGATCGAAAGATGCGCGAGATCACCGAGAAGGTCCCGGTGACCTCGCTCTCGAAGGTCGCCGTCCTGGCGTCCCTCAACATCGCCGATGAGCTGTTCAAGGAGCGTGCGACGCACCGGGATCAGCAGAGCTGGATCGACCGGCACGCGGCACGGCTCAACGCCGTCCTCGAGGAGGTGCTGGAGGACAGCACGACGCGTTGACGGGCGACCGGGCGCAAGCCCGGCGTCCCCTCGGTCACACCGTGTTCTCCCTGCCGTGCTCGTGATGCACCATCAGTTCTTGAACCATTGAACACGTTCATGGGGTCGCCGGTGGTCGGCGAAGTCGAACCCCGGGCCCTCGCGGGCTCGCGGGAGGGATCGACCCGATCGAAGGCTTCCCCACCTGGCTAGCCAGGTCTCAAGAACTCGGGTGCACACGGCATTCCGGCGGGGAGAGGCTTCCCGCCCTCGGTCCCGGGCGGGGCCGGGCGTCGATCGGACGCCCGCGTCCCGACCGGGGCCAACGGGAGAGAGCGGATGATCGCAACGGTGTGGATCGGCGCCGCCGCCTCGGTCGTGGTGGCGTTCGTCGCCGGATACCTGGTTCGCGCGCGCCGCGCCGCGGCCCAGCTCGGAAGCGCCGAGCGCCAGGCCCGCCAGGTGCTCGAGGACTCGACCCGCGAGGCCGAGTCGCTGAAGCGCACCGCGGTGCTCGAGGGCAAGGAGGACGCCCTCCGCATGCGCCAGCAGGTGGAGCGGGAGACCGCCGCCCAGCGCGAGGCCCAGATGCAGGCCGAGCGCGCGTTCCAGGAGCGCGAGGCGGCCTTCAACCGCCGCATCGAGCTGATCGACAAGAAGGACCGCGAGCTCAAGCGGCTCGAACAGGACCTCGCCCGGCGCGAGGAGGGCGTGGGTCAGCGCAACCAGCAGCTCGACGCGCTCATCCGCGATGAGACCCAGCGTCTCGAGCGGATCGCCGGTCTGACCGCCGAGGAGGCACGCCGCGAGCTGGTGGCCGCGGTGGAAAGCGAGGCGCGCGCCGAGGCGTCGCGGCTGGTGGCGGAGGTGCGCGACACCGCGCAGCGCAACGCCGAGCGCGAGGCGCGCCGCATCATCACCATCGCGATCCAGCGTTTCGCCGGCGATCAGGTCTCGGAGTCCACGGTCTCGGTGGTCCATCTCCCGAGCGAGGACATGAAGGGCCGCATCATCGGTCGCGAGGGTCGCAACATCCGCTCGTTCGAGACCATCACCGGCGTGGACGTCATCATCGACGACACCCCCGAGGCGGTGATCCTTTCAGCGTTCGATCCGGTGCGGCGTGAGATCGCGCGTCAGGCGCTCGAGCGGCTGGTCGCCGATGGACGCATCCACCCGGCCCGCATCGAGGAGGTGGTGGCCAAGGTGCGCGGTGAGGTGGAGGGCAAGATCCGCGAGCTCGGGGAGATGGCGTGTCTCGAGGTCGGCATCCACGGCATCCATCCCGAGCTGCAACAGCTGCTGGGGCGGCTGCACTACCGCACCTCGTACGGGCAGAACATCCTGCGTCACTCGATCGAGGTCGCGCACCTGGCCGGGATGATGGCGGCGGAGCTGGGCTTCGACCAGAAGATGGCCAAGCGCGGCGGTCTGATGCACGACATCGGCAAGGCCATCGACCACGACCAGGAGGGCACCCACCCGGCGCTCGGCATGGAGGTGGCGGCGCGCTACGGCGAGCCACAGCCGGTGCTCGAGTCGATCGGCTACCACCACGACGACTACGCCGGCGGCAGCCTGTGGCCGGTGCTCATCTCGGCCGCGGACGCGGTGTCGGGAGCACGGCCGGGCGCGCGTCGCGAGAGTCTGGAGATCTACATCAAGCGTCTGGAGTCGCTGGAGAAGATCGCCAACACCTTCCCGGGCGTGGAGAAGTCCTACGCGATCCAGGCCGGGCGCGAGGTGCGGATCATGGTCGAGCACCAGAAGGTGGACGACGCGCGCGCCCACGGGCTTGCCGGCGAGATCGCGCGCCGCATCGAGAAGGAGCTCGAGTATCCCGGTCAGATCCGGGTCACCGTGATCCGCGAGACACGCGCGGTCGAGTACGCCAAGTAATCCCATCGATCCCGAGGGAGGGCACGATGCCCAACCTGTTGTTCATCGCCGACGTGGTGGGCTCGCCGGGTCGCGACGTGGTGCGGGCCCTGCTGCCCGACCTGCGCCGTCGGCTCGACGCGCACCTGGTGATCTGCAACGGCGAGAATTCGGCCGGAGGATTCGGTCTCACCCAGGACTCCGCCCGGTCCCTGTTCGCGGCCGGCGTCGACGTGATCACCGGTGGCAACCACCTCTGGGACCGCAAGGAGGCGCTCGAGTACCTGTCGGGTGAGATGCGGCTGGTGCGGCCGGCCAATCTGCCGCCCGGCACGCCGGGTCAGGGCTGGGCGGTGTATCGCGCCAGCGACGGCACCCCGGTGGGTGTCATCAACCTGCTCGGCCGGGTGTTCATGAAGGAGGCCGAGTGTCCGTTCCGCACCGCCGACCAGGCGCTCGAGGCGCTGGCGGAGCGGTGCAAGGTGGTGTTCGTCGACTTCCATGCCGAGACCACGGCCGAGAAGGTCGCCCTCGGCTGGCACCTGGACGGCCGGGTGAGCGCGGTGATCGGCACCCACACCCACGTGCAGACCGCGGACGAGCGCATCCTGCCCGGCGGCACCGCGTACCTGAGCGATGCCGGCATGACCGCGGGGTTCGAGTCGGTGATCGGCATGGAGCGCGAGCCCGCGCTGCGCCGCTTCCTCACCCTGATGCCCGAGCGATTCACACCGGCGTCCGGTGATCCACGTCTCAACGCGGTGCTGGTGCGGGTGGACGCGGCCACCGGTCACGCCACCACGATCGAGCGGCTGCAGATCCCGTATCGCGACGCCGGCAACGGCGGGGTGGCCCGCCGTCTCGCCGGCGAAGAGCCCGCCGCCGCGTTGCGGGCCGCCGCGCACGCGCGCGTCGCCGAGCTCGCCGCGGCCGGCCTGTCGCCGGTGCTGGCGCTGGTGTCGGTGGGCGAGGATCCGGCCTCGCAGATCTATCTGCGCAAGAAGAGCGAGGCCTGCGCCGAGGTGGGGATCGAGGCGCGGCGGGTGGGCATCGCGGCCGGCACCGACACCCGGACCGTGATCGAGCGGGTGCGCGCCCTGGGCGCCGACCCTCGCGTCCACGGCGTGCTGGTGCAGCTGCCGCTCGCCCCGCCCGCCGAGGCCCGCGCCGTGCTCGAGGCCATCCCGCCGGACAAGGACGTGGACGGCTTCCATCCGGTCAACGCCGGACGTCTCGCCGCCGGGTTGCCGGGACTGGTGCCGGCGACGCCACGCGGCATCCTCGAGCTGCTGCGCTATTACCAGATCCCGCTCTCGGGGCGACACGCGGTGGTGCTCGGCCGCAGCAACATCGTCGGCCGGCCGATGGCGAACCTACTGTCGATGAAGGGCATCGACATGACCGTCACCGTCGGTCACAGCGCCAGCGGTCCGGCACTGCGCGACATCGCGCGCACCGCCGACCTCCTGGTAGTGGCGATGGGACGACCCGAGGCGGTGGGGGGCGACTGGGTGAAGCC
>JBIOKD010000200.1:0-6024 GCA_044451485.1 Candidatus Eiseniibacteriota bacterium
ATCGCGGCGTTGGTGCCCTGCATGCGTGACAGCGGCAGACTCGCCGGATCGACGAACAGCTGGTCGTCCACCAGGGCCGGATTGCTGGCCATGTAGGTGGTGACCTGGAGCTGATCGGGGCTCACGCCGCCGGTCGGCGCGGTGCCGCTCTTGCCACAACCGGCGACGACGATCACGGCAGTGAGCGCGATCGCGATACGGGACCGCTTCCTGTGTTGCACGGGACTCCTCCTTGGGACTGCCCGTTCGGACGGGCGTTCACTGGTGCCGGGCTCACGATGCGTCGAGTTCTCGAGCAGGCCGCGTGCCATGCGCTCCGAACGTGCTTGCGGCGCAAGTGCATGCCCTGCCGGTGGCGTGTGCGCAAGGTTCGCGAAGGGCCGATCGGTTCTCGACCGGAAGGTGTGCAATTCGCATCGCAGGCTCCCCGAGTCTGGGTTGCCGCATGACGCGACGTGTCGTGGACGACGCGCGATCGCGGGAGTCCGGGGCGCGGGGTGGCGGAGGTTCGTCGGAATCCTCGGCGCGGGTGTCCGACAACGCGCGCCAAACCGCAGACTTTGTATCACAAAGTACTTGACGGCCTCGGTCCCGTCCGGTACTCTTGGCGCTGTCATGAGCCCGCCGCGTCCGGTCCGTTCCGAAGAGCCCCCCTCGCTCGAGCTACGCGCGCTCGAGAGTGTGCGGTACATCCGCGAGACCATGGAGCACGCGGGAGCGTTCACCGCCGTCCCGGGCTGGGGCATGGTGTGGGTGGGTGCCACCGCCCTGGGCGCGGCGTGGATCGCGTCGCGTCAGCCGGTCTTCACGCGCTGGGTGGTGGTGTGGGGGATCGAGGCCCTGGTGGCGCTGCTGATCGTGCTCGCCACGATCCGGGGCAAGATCCGCGCTCTTGGCGTGCCGTTCCTGACCGGGGCCAATCGCCGCTTCTTCGCCAGCTTCTCGGCGCCGATGGCGGCCGGTGCGCTGCTCACGATCGCGTTGCTCGCCGCCGGCCAGACCGCGCTGGTGCCCGGGTGCTGGTTGCTCCTCTACGGCGTCGCGGTGTTCTCCGGTGGCACCCTGTCGGTCCGGGTGGTGCCGGTGATGGGCGCCTGTTTCATGGCGCTCGGGGCCTTCACCCTGGCCGCGCCGCCGGCCTGGCGCGACCCGCTGCTGGCGCTCGGTTTCGGCGGTCTCCATCTTGGTTTCGGCACCCTGATCGCGAGGCGGCACGGTGGCTAGGACCAACGCGGCGGTACGACGCACGCGGCGATCGGAGTCCGTGCCCGAGACCGCGCCGGTTCCGGTCCGCGCGGCCGGACTCGACCGTGTGATCCACGAGCGGGTGCGGCTCGGCATGGTGAGCGCGCTCGCCGCCACCGATGCGCTGACCTTCAACGAGCTCAAGCGCCTGTTGAAGATCACCGACGGCAATCTCAGTGTGCATGCCCGCCGGCTCGAGGACGCCGGGTACATCGCGGTGCAGAAGACCTTCGAGAATCGGATCCCGCGCACCGTGTACCGGCTCACGCCGGCCGGGCGCCGGGCGCTGGAGCGCTATCTCGACCACATGGAGGCCCTGATCCGCGCCGCGCGACCGCGCTGACGCGTCGGGTCCTTTTTCTTGCGGAGTCGCTTTGTCATGCAAAGCACTTGCCCGGAGAAGTCTTCACTCCACGTCGCGATCGTGATGGACGGCAACGGCCGTTGGGCCGAGTCGCGGGGTCTGCCCCGCGGGGCCGGGCACCGGGCCGGGGTGGAGGCGGCACGGCGCGTGGTGCGCGCCGCGCCCCGTCTCGGAGTTGGCATACTTACTGTGTACGCGTTCTCGGCCGACAACTGGCGCCGCCCCGAGATCGAGGTGCGTACGCTCTTCACCCTGTTGCGCGAGTACCTGCTCGGCGAGACCGCGACCCTGATCCGGAACCGGGTGCGTCTGCGGGTGACCGGCCGGCGCGACCGGCTGCCGGCGCCACTCATCGCGGCGATCGAGACCGCCGAGGCCGCGACTGCGGCCGGCCGCACGCTCGACCTGCGCGTGGCGGTCGACTACTCGGCGCGCGAGGCGATCGTCGCCGCGGCGCGTGGCTGCCCCGATGATCCGGCCATGACGCCGGAGCGCTTCGGCGATCGCGTCGCCGCGGCCTCCCACGTCGGTCCGGAGACGCGTCCGGTGGATCTGCTGATCCGAGCCGGCGGCGAGCGGCGTCTGAGCGACTTCCTGCTGTGGGAGTGCGCGTACGCCGAGATGTGGTTCACGCGGCGATGGTGGCCGGATTTCCGGCCCGCCGATCTCGGCCGCGCGATCCGCTGGTTCCACGCCCGCGAGCGTCGCTTTGGCGCGCTGGCACCACGCACCGCAGCCATCGGTTAGTGGTCTTCCCGATGCCCCGTGACACGCGCCGGGCCGAGCGCGTCATGGCGTCCCCCACCGGCCCACGGGAGTGGTCATGAGTCGCTTTCCCGCCATCCTCCTCATCTGGGTCGGTTGTGCGTTCGGATGGATGGTGCTGGGTTCATCGCTGGTCGCGCGCACCGGCAGCGCCGAAGGCGCGCTCGGACGCGAGGTGCATCTGTTGTGGGGCCCGCCCATGGAGCAGGGACCGCCGGTCGCGGGCTTCACGACGTCACGCACCGTGATCGACCGGGCCCGCCGCACCGACGAGAACGGTCACGAGAACTGGGTCCAGGAACAACGTGCGGTCACCGACACGACCACCCTGCCACTCGACGGGACCGCCCTCGACGTGTCGCTGGACCTCACCCACCGCCGCAAGGGACTGCTGTGGTTCGCGACGTACGGAGTGGACTTCGACGGTCACTACACGTTCGACAACCCGGGACCCGAGTCGCGTGACGTGGTGGTGCGCTTCCCGCTCGGCGAGGCCACCAACCTCTACGACGGGTTCGAGGTGCTGGACGAGACCGGCACACCGCTCGCGACCAACGTGGGCCGCGGTGGCGCCACCTTCCACACCCGCTTCGAGCCCGGCGCGACGCGCACCTTCCACATCCGCTATCGCTCGCGTGGCACCTCAACGTGGGGCTATCGGCTCACCGAGGGCACGGGGGAGGTCCGGAACTTCTCGCTCGCGCTGGCGACCGACGCCGGCAACGTCGACTTCGCGCCAGGCAGCCTGTCACCGGGCACCCAGCGTCGGGACGGGCACGGCTGGCGCGGGGAGTGGCGCTTCAAGCGGCTGGTGGCGAACTCGGCGATCAGCCTGGTGCTGCCCGATCGGCTCAATCCCGGCCCACTCGCCTCGCGCATCACGTTCTTCGCACCGGTCGGGCTGCTGTTCTTCTTCTTCGTGGTGGCGATCGTCTCGACCGCCCAGGGGCAGCGGATCCACCCGATGAACTACTTCTTCTTCGGCGCCGCGTTCTTCGCGTTCCACCTGCTGTTCGCCTACCTGGTGGACCACGTCGCGGTGCTGCCGTCGTTCGTGATCTCGGCGGCGGTCTCGGTGACGCTGGTGGCGAGCTACGCGCGGCTCTTCACCGGCTGGAGGTTCGCGCTCCGACGCATCGCGCCGGCCCAGACGATCTATCTGGTGCTGTTCTCGGCGACTTTCTTCTGGCCGGGATACACCGGGCTGGCGATCACGGTGGGGGCGATCCTGACCCTGTTCGTGATGATGCAGGCCACCGGTCGGCTCGACTGGGACGCGGCCACGCGCGAGCCCTCGGCACGACCCGCGTAGCCGAACTCACCCGGCGCCCGGCCCGGACGCGCTCGTTTCCCGGGGCATCGGTCACGGCGGTAGGCTGTGGCCGGTGTCCCACGGGGAGGTGACGATCATGAACGCGCGCGAACTGGATCTGATCCACGAGACCTGGGGCCGGCAGGCCGAGCGCGTCAGCCGCGTGCTCGACGCTCTGCCGAGGACCCCCTACGACTTTCGGCCCTATCCCTACGCCCGCTCGATCGGCGAGATGTCGTGGCACTTGGCCGAGCTCGAGGCCTGGACCACGTTCTGGATCGAGCGCGAGGGGAAGAACGAGGGCGAGAAGCCGCCAGGCTCCGAGCGCCCACGCACCATCGCCGAGCTGGCGCCCGGCTACCGGCGCGTGCACGCCGACGCGCTCGAGCGAGCGTCGCGCTGGACCCCGGAGCTGATCGACCGCGAGATCGCCTTCTTTGACGGTCGGCCGCATCGGGTGGGCCAGCTCGTCTGGGACGCGATGCTGCATCACTCGATTCACCACCTGGGTCAGCTCGTGCTCATGTGCCGGATGGCGGGCGGCGTGCCGCCCGGGCTCTACGGTCCGAACCACGAGGAGTCCGAGGCCATGAAGACGCGGGATCCGGGACGGCGCTGAGCCCGTTGGCCCGCACGCGCGGCGTGCGCTAGTCTGGCGCGCCGATGATGCCGCCGCGCGGCCCACGCCCGCGGCCGACCATGGCCTCGAACTGGACGGCCACGCATGGAGCTTCTCGAGTCCCACCTCGACGTGAACGGTGACGAGTTCCGGCAGAACGCCGCGCACCATCGCGCGCTGGCCGCCGAGCTCAAGCGTCATCTCGAGGCGGTGAAGCAGGGCGGCGGGCCCGAGCTGGTCAAGCGACACAGCTCACGCGGCAAGCTGTTCGTCCGTGACCGCGTCGAGAAGCTGCTCGACCCCGGCACCGCCTTCCTCGAGCTGTCGCCGCTCGCCGCGCACGAGCTGTACGGCGGCGAGGCGCCGTGCGCGGGCATCGTCACCGGCATCGGACAGGTGCACGGCCGAGCGGTGATGGTGGTGGCCAACGACGCCACCGTGAAGGGCGGCACCTACCTGCCGATGACGGTCAAGAAGCACGTCCGCGCCCAGGAGATCGCGCTCGAGAACCGGCTGGCCTGTGTCTACCTGGTGGACTCGGGTGGCGCGTTCCTGCCGCTCCAGGCCGACGTGTTCCCCGATCGCGATCACTTCGGCCGGATCTTCTATAACCAGGCGCGCATGTCGGCGACCGGTCTGGCGCAGATCGCGGTGGTCATGGGCTCGTGCACCGCCGGCGGCGCCTACGTGCCGGCCATGAGCGACGAGGCGATCATCGTCAAGAACCAAGGCACGATCTTTCTCGGTGGACCACCGCTGGTGCGAGCCGCAACCGGCGAGGAGGTGAGCGCCGAGGAGCTGGGTGGCGGCGACGTGCACACCCGCATCTCGGGGGTCGCCGATCACCTGGCCGACGACGACGCGCACGCGCTCGAGATGGCCCGTGACATCGTCCTGCACCTGGGTGGCGCCAACGCCACCCGGCCGCGTCTCGATCTCATCGAGCCCGAGCCGCCGGCCTACGATCCGCAGGAGATCTACGGGCTGCTGCCGCGCGACCTGCGCACGCCGTACGACGTGCGCGAGCTGATCGCGCGACTGGTGGACGGCTCGCGCTTCCACGAATTCAAGACCCGCTATGGCACCACCATCGTCACCGGGTTCGCGCACTTGCACGGCATGCCGGTCGGCATCCTCGCCAACCAGGGGGTGCTGTTCAGCGACAGCGCGCTCAAGGCCACTCACTTCATCGAGCTGGCCGCGCAGCGCGGGATTCCGCTGCTGTTCCTGCAGAACGTCAGCGGCTACATCGTCGGCAAGCAGTACGAGCACGGCGGGATCGCGAAGGACGGCGCCAAGATGGTGCACGCGGTCGCCAACGCGCCGGTGCCGCGGATCACGTTGATCATCGGCGGCAGCTTCGGCGCCGGGAACTACGGCATGTGCGGGCGGGCCTATCAGCCGCGCTTCCTGTTCATGTGGCCCAACAGCCGGATCAGCGTGATGGGTGGCGAGCAGGCCGCCAGCGTGCTCGCCCAGGTCAAGCAGACCCAGCTCGAGGCGCAGGGCAAGAAGATGAGCGAGGCCGAGGTGCGCGCTTTCAAGCAGCCGGTGCTCGACACCTACGAGCGCGAGGGGAGTCCCTACTTCTCGACCGCTCGTCTGTGGGACGACGGGATCCTCGACCCGGCCGAGACCCGCACCGCGCTGGCGCTGGCGCTCGCCGCCTCGCTCAACGCGCCGATCGAGCCGATGCGCTTCGGCGTGTTCCGGATGTAG
>JBIOKD010000201.1:0-6010 GCA_044451485.1 Candidatus Eiseniibacteriota bacterium
CGCGGTGGTCGAACAGCTCCGACACCGCGGTGGCGCCGAAATAGAGCGTGCCCGCCGCCAGCACGCGCCACGGCTGATCGATCCACAGACCGCGCCCGCCTAAGTGCATCGCCGCGATGGCGCCGGGAGTCACGCCGAGTCGTGGCAGCGGCAGCATCGTGGTGAGCCCGACCGCCAGGATGTAGAAGAGCGCCCCTGCCGCCCATTGACGCTGCACGAACGCCCGCTCTTCCCCCGCCGGCGGCTGCTTGAGCAGCACGCTCAGCATGCGATTGACGATCAGCCCCCAGAAGCTCCACAGCGGCCACCACTGGTGGAACGCGAGCGCGAAGGCGCCCACGAACAACGTGTAGAAGACGCCGATCCCCGCGAGACGCGCCGTCTTGGCGACGGGCGAGCCGGGAGCGATCGTGACCGTGCCCATGAACGCGGCCGAATGGACCACGATGAACTCGAGCAGCATGACCAGCATGAGGTAACCGGCGAAGCCGGGTCGTGACGGATCGGGCGTGATCCAGGTGCGCAGGAAGAGCGCCGCGAGCGCGAAGTCGGGCAAAGCCGCCATCACCGCGGCCGGCGTGATGCCACGGGCGGCGGGCTCATCGATGCGGACGGCGGTCGCGGGCTCCATGGGGACTCCGGTGGGTCGGCGAAGCGCGTATCCGATCGTTATCGGCCGCGGCCGAAGCGGGCTGCATCGAGGGGTCCTGCATGGCCCCGCCGGCCGCTGCCCTCCACGGCGAGCGATGCGGCCGCATTGGACCGCGCCGCGCCGCGCGGCTTAGCATGTGAGCGTCCACGCCCGATGCCACTCCCCTCCACGGACCGCACATGCCCGAGATGATCCGCATCGCCAACGCCGGCGGCTACTGGGGCGACGATCTCACCCAGTTCAAGCGCCAGGCGGAGCTGGGCCCGGTCGACTACATCACGCTCGACTTCCTGGCCGAGATCACCATGTCGATCATGCAGAAGCAGCGCTCGCGCGATCACCGCGCCGGCTACGCGCGCGACTTCATCGCCCAGGTCGCCGAGACGCTGCCGCTTCTCGTCCAGCGCGGCATCCGCGTGATCTCGAACGCCGGTGGCGTGAACCCGCTCGCGTGTCGTGGCGCGTTGCTCGAGATGGCGCGTGGCCGCAAGGTCGATCTCGATGTGGCGGCGGTGGTGGGCGACGACCTGCTCGATCGGCTGGGCGAGTTGAACGCCGCGGGCGTGACCTTGGACGACATGGAGACCGGCGCCGGCTTCGCCGCGATCCGCGAGCGGGTGTCGAGCGCCAACGCCTACTACGGCGCGTGGCCGGTGGTCGAGGCGCTGGCGAGCGGGGCGCAGATCGTAGTGACCGGGCGTTGCACCGACACCGGCATCACGCTGGCGCCGATGATCCACACGTTCGACTGGAAGGCCGACGACTGGGACCGGCTCGCGGCCGGGATCGTGGCCGGACACATCGTCGAGTGCGGCGCGCAGTCGACCGGTGGCAACTACACTGACTGGCGCGAGGTGCGGCGCTTCGAGTCGATCGGCTACCCGGTGATCGAGGTGTACGAGGACGGCTCGTTCATCGTCACCAAGCATCCCGGGACCGGCGGACTGGTGACGGTGCGCACGGTGAAGGAGCAGCTCGTCTACGAGATGGGTGATCCGCGTGGCTACATCACACCCGACGTGGTGGCCGACTTCGCCACGATCCGGCTCGAGCCCGCCGGGCGCGACCGGGTGCGGGTGTGGGGCGTTCGCGGGAGGCCAGCGCCGCCGTCGCTCAAGGTGAGCGCGTCGTATTTCGACGGCTACAAGGCGAGCGGCTCGATCATCATCAGTGGGCCGGACGCAGCCGCCAAGGCGCACGCGTTCGCCGAGCTGTTCTGGAAGCGTGTCGGGCTCCGCTTCGACGCGACCCACACCGAGCTGGTCGGTCACTCGGCGTGCTGGGGCCCGCTGGCGCCGCCGAGCGATCCGCCCGAGATCCTGCTGCGTCTTTCGGTGCGTGATCGCGACCAGACCAAGCTCGACACGTTCGCCAAGATGGTGCCCGCGGTGATCCTGTCGGGTCCGCCCGGCGTGGCGGTGACGGGTGGCCGCCCGCAGACGCAGGAGGTGGTGGCCTACTGGCCGGCGCTGGTGCCACGCGATCACGTGAAGCCGCAGCTCGTCACCCGCGACGCCGAGCGCACGCTCGAATGGCCGACACCACTGACACCGATGGGCCGGCCGGCGCCACTCCCACGCGAGCGCTGGCCGGTGTTGAAGGGCAGCCGCAGGGCGGTCGTGGTGCCGCTCGGCGAGCTGGCCCACGCGCGCAGCGGCGACAAGGGCGACACCGCGAACATCGGGGTGATCGCGCGCGCGCCCGAGGTCTACCCGTGGCTCGCGAAGACACTCACCGCCGCTCTCGTGAAGCGGCGCTTCAAGGGCATCTGTCTCGGCCGGGTGGTGCGTCACGAGGTGCCGAATCTGTGGGCGCTCAACTTCCTGCTGCACGAGTCGCTGGGCGGCGGCGGCACGGTGTCGCTGCGTCTCGACGCCCAGGGGAAGACGCTCTCGCACGCGTTGCTGGCGATGCCGGTGCGGGTGCCACGCGCGCTGGTCGAGGCCGCGAAGCGCGGCGATCGCGAGCACCTGGCGCATCATCCCGCCGCCGCGGCGCGGCGTCCGCGGCGCTGACGCTCGCCCGGGTCACGAAACGACGCGGCCCGCGGTGCGTCGATCGCGGTGCTGACGCCCGGCCCTGGCGAAACGATGAGGCCCGCGGTGCGAAGGAGACCGCGGGCCTGCTGCTTTCATTTGCCCGGCCTCGCCAGTGCCGGCGCGTTCCCCCGAACCGACATCCGACACCGGACCGAGGCCGGGCAACGTCTACCACGAGATCGCGAGGTCGGGTTCGCCGAAGCGCGGCGCTGGGGAGCGGACGCCGCCGCGGCGGAACCGGCGCCGGGTCAGCGACCGGCGCGGGTCAGACTCCAGCCGACCTTGCCGCCGAGCTCGGCGAGACGGGCGCGGAACTCCTTCAGTGGAGACCGAATGGGTTCGGCGCTGCGCGAGATGTTGATGCCGTACCAGTGGGGGAGCTTGGCAAGGCCGCCGCGGGGCACCTGCATCGCCATCGCCTGCCCTGCGATCATCATGGTCGCCAGCGCGAGCACCGCCGCGCCGACCCTGATCTGCCGCTTCGAGCCTGCCATATCCACCTCCCATCCGGGTGAAGTTGCCATCGCCATTCGTTCGAGCCGCGTGAAGCGATAACACGCTCCGTGCCAACCGAGTCCGCGGGTCGCGGCCCGCGCGCAATGGCTTGACCGGCAACGTGTTGCCGGCGCCGGGGTGACGGCCGCTCGGCTCATTCTGGTGCGGATGCTCCACATGGTCCGCACCGGTTGCGGACCCGGATGGAGGCCGGACTCGGATCCCTCGCGAACATCTGGCCCCCGAGCCCCGGTGAAGGTGCGGGGCCGGCGGCACCGTGGCCCGCAAGGGGCGTCCGAAGGGCGGGCGAGGGGACTCGACCCGCCACGCGACACTCTTGTCATTTCGCGGAAGCGCGACGGTCGCGAATCAGTTGACCACACGATCCGCGGGGGTCATCTTCGGTTCCGCCTTCCCCTTTGCACGCGGCCGAGCGCCGCCACGACCCGTCGTTCCGGAGGAATCGCCATGATGACCAAGCAGCAGTTCACGCCCTTCTGGGGCCACGTCCGCGAGGTGATCGGCATCGGCATGCGTCTCGCGGATCAGCTCCCGGCCGACAAGCTCGACACCCGGCCGATCCCCAACATGCGCACGCCGAAGGAGCTGCTGGTGCACGTGTTCGGCTACGTGAAGACCATCCCGGTCGGCATCACCACCGGCGCGGTGGAAGATCTGGACGAGAACGCGGTGCTCGCCACGATCAAGACCAAGGACGACCTGATCCGCTTCTGTCGCGAGTGCTATCGCACCGCGGACCAGGCGGCGGCCACCATCACTGACGCGCAGCTCGCGTCGATGGTGAAGACCTCGTGGGGGGAGATGCCCGGCTTCGTGCTCGCCGGGGTGGTGCTGGACGAGTTCGTCCATCACCGCGGTCAGCTCTACTGCATGGTGCGCGCGCTCGGCGCCAAGGAGGTGCCGATGATGTGGGACTTCGAGCACAACGCGCCGGAGTACCGAGCCATGGCGTCCGCGTCCGCCTGAGCGGTTCGATCAGGTCACTTCAACCGGAGCCCGGGCCACCGCCCGGGCTCTTGTTTGTTGTCATGCAGCGACTTATGGCGACCCGCCGTCACCACGAAACCTCGAAATGCCCTCTTGCGTAGAAGATATCGTAATGATATCTTAGTGACATCAACGGGGAGGGTCCGATGATCCGCGAGAAAGCCGCGTCCAAGCTGCCGGGGGTGGCGATGCTGATCCTTAGCGTCGCCGTCATGCTGGGAACGATCGGGTGGTTCGTGAGGGCCGTGCGCGTCGGCGATGCCTGGGGCGCCATCGCCGCGATGGTGGTGCTGTTCCTTGCGGCGGTGCTGCTGGCCGGTCTGGTGGCGGTGAATCCCAACGAAGCGTCGGTGGTCACGCTGTTCGGCCGCTACAGCGGCTCGATCCGCGACGCCGGTCTGTGGTGGGTGAACCCGTTCACACGGCGCCGGCGTCTGTCCATGCGCGTGCGTAACTTCGAGAGCTCCAAGCTCAAGGTGAACGATCACGACGGCAACCCGATCGAGATCGCCGCGGTGGTGGTGTGGCAGGTGGTGGATTCCGCCGAGGCCATGTTCCAGGTGGACAACTACCAGCAGTTCGTGACCGTACAGAGCGAATCGGCTCTCCGCAACCTCGCCACCTCGCATCCCTACGACGCACACGAGGAGGGTCAGATCTCGTTGCGTCAGACTAGTCAGGTGATCGCCGACGCGTTGCGGGCCGAGATCCAGGCGCGGCTCGAGAAGGCCGGCGTGCAGGTGCTCGAGGCGCGCATCAGCCACCTCGCCTACGCGCCCGAGATCGCCAGCGCGATGCTGCGCCGCCAGCAGGCGAGCGCGATCATCGCCGCGCGCACCAAGATCGTGCAGGGCGCGGTCGGCATGGTCGAGATGGCCCTCGACGAGCTCTCCAAGAAGGAGGTCGTGCACCTCGACGAGGAGCGCAAGGCCGCCATGGTGAGCAACATGCTCGTGGTGCTGTGCAGCGAGCAGAACACCCAGCCGGTAGTGAACACCGGCACGCTGTACCACTAGGACGGGGGTCGCGTCATGGCGGAGCGCCGTCCGTTCCTGCTGCGGCTCGACACGCGTGTGCTCGACGCGCTGCAGCGCTGGGCGGCCGACGATCTGCGGAGTCTGAACGGACAGATCGAATTCCTGCTGCGTCGCGCGCTGGCTGATGCGGGTCGTCTGCCCGCTCCCGGTCGCGCGGAGCCGGAGGGCAGGCCATGACCCCGATCGTGCTGGACGTGTCGCAACCGAAGCCCACGGATGCCCGCGTGCTCGAGTGGACGCAACCCCATTGGGCACGCCCGATCTGGGAGCTGCGTGAGAACGAGCAGGTCGTGGTGACGCTGCGGCGCGCCCACTGGTATGGCGGCGCCCTGCTCGCCGACATCGAGGGCGTGGCGTGGCGGTGCGCGCGTCATGGGCGGCAGCAGCAGATGGCACGCGCCGAACAGGACCAGCCGGAGCTCGCCTTTCGCACGCTCTCCTGGCATGGCGACGAGGACACCGAGCGGCTGGGGCTCAGCCGGTGGCGTGGCGATGGCCCGATCACGCACGCCGATGGCAGACGCTGGTTCTTCCGCCAGCACGGGCTCTGGCGGCGGGTCTACTGGGAGGTGCTCGACGAAGCGGGCCGCACGATCGTGACGTTTCGTCGCCGCTGGCGGCCGTTCCACATCGAGGGCACCGCCGAGATCGGGGCTGGCGTCGATCCGGGCGAGGGACTGCTCGCCGCGGTGTTCGGCTGGACCCTGCTGCTGCGCGAGATCACGCAGCGCCGCCATGCGCACGCCGCGGCCGCCGGCGCCGGGTAGCGCAACGGCCCC
>JBIOKD010000202.1:0-5924 GCA_044451485.1 Candidatus Eiseniibacteriota bacterium
GGAGCGAGCGCTGGGAGTGCTCGAACTGTGGCACCCCCGCGATCCGGCCGGAGCCGGCGCTGTTCTCGTTCAACAGCCCGCTCGGCGTCTGCCCCACCTGTCGCGGGTTCGGGGACGTGCTCACCTTCGACCCGTCGCTGATCGTGCCCGACCCCGACAAGACGCTGCGACAGGGGGCCATCGATCCGTGGGCGCGCTCGTGGCGGAGTGTCGCCTGGCCGCGGATCGAGAAGTTCGCGCGCGCCGAGGGCATCCCGCTCGACAAGCCCTGGAAGCAGCTATCGGCCGCCCATCGCGACGCGCTGCTCGGTGGCGCCGAGGGCTTCCGCGGCGTGATTCCGTTCCTCGAGCGGCTGCAGAAGAAGAGCTACAAGGCCGGCAACCGCTTCATCGTCAAGCGCTACCAGAGCGCCCGACGCTGCGGTTCGTGCGCCGGCGCCCGTCTGCGACCCGAGGCGCTCCAGGTCACGCTCGGGGATCGAAACATCGCCCAGGTCACCGCGCTGTCGGTGAGCGAGGCGATCGCGTTCGTGGACGGGCTGGATTTCGACGGCAGCGCGCTCGAGATCGCCGGACCGGTGATCGCCGAGATCCGCTCCCGGCTCCGCTTCCTCGATCGGGTCGATCTCGGCTACCTGACGCTCGACCGGCTGACCCGCACGTTGTCGGGCGGCGAGGCGCAGAGGATCGAGCTGGCGAACGCGCTCGGCGCCCAGCTCGCCGACACGCTCTACGTGCTCGACGAGCCCACCGTGGGTCTCCACCCGCGCGACAGCGACAAGCTCGCCGGGCTCCTGCGCGAGCTGACCGCCCGTGGCAACACGCTGGTGGTGGTGGAGCACGAGCCGTTGCTCATGCGCGCCGCCGACCACCTGGTCGATCTCGGCCCCGGGGCGGGCGAGCAGGGCGGCCGGATCCTGTACGCCGGCCCGGCGGGCGACGCGCTGCGCACGGTGGAGACCGAGACCGCGCGCTACCTGCGTGGCGAGCGGCGGGTGACCCGGACGCGCGTCGCGGAGACGCCCCGCCGCTTCATCACCGTCGAGGGGGCACGTCATCACAACCTCCGCGACGTCACGGTGCGCTTCCCGGTCGGTCGTCTCACCACGGTGAGCGGTGTGTCGGGCTCGGGGAAGTCGAGTCTCGCCGACGAGGTGCTCTACCGGGTGGCCCGGCGAAGGATCGAGGGACGGGAGGAGGAGCCGGCCGGCGAGCATCGCGACGTCACCGGGCTCGACGGGATCGCGCGGGTGGTGATGGTGGACCAGACCCCGATCGGCCGCACCCCGCGCTCGTGCCCGGTGTCGTACATGGGTGCCTACGCGCGTCTGCGCGAGGTGTACGCGGTCCAGCCGGCGGCTCTGGCCCGCGGGCTGCGCGACGGAGCGTTCTCGTTCAACACCGCCGGGGGGCGTTGCGACACCTGTCAGGGCGCCGGCTGGGTGACGGTCGAGATGTACTTCCTCGCCGATCTCACCGTGCCGTGCGAGACCTGTGACGGGGCCCGTTTCAAACCCGAGGTGCTCGAGGTGCGCTATCGCGGCGTCAACATCCGCGAGGCGCTCGAGATGACCGTCGACCAGGCGTTCGAGCATTTCGGACGCGAGCCGCGCTTCACCCGCGCCCTGCACACGCTGCGCCGCGTCGGGCTCGGCTACCTGCGGCTCGGCCAGCCGGCGACGCAGCTCTCGGGTGGCGAGGCGCAGCGTCTCAAGATCGCGCGCGAGCTGGCCGAGAAGGGCGCCGGCCCCACGCTCTATCTGCTCGACGAGCCCACCGTCGGTCTCCACTACGCCGACGTGCAGCGGTTGCTCGACGTGCTGAGCGATCTGGTGCTGCGCGCCGACACGGTGATCCTGGTCGAGCACAACCTGGACGTGATCCGGAACAGCGACTGGGTGGTGGATCTGGGTCCGGGAGGCGGCGGCGACGGTGGCCGGCTGGTGGCCGAAGGCCCACCCGAGACCATCGCGGCGTGCGCCGAGTCGCACACCGGTCGCTTCCTCTCCGAGCCGCTGACGCTCGCGCCGCACGCCGCCGGGAGAACGTGATGGAGCAGCAGCTCGAGGTCCGGGGCGCGATCCGGCTCGACGAGTTCCGCTGGCAGTTGCCCCGCACCGGCGGCATGCGGGTGCCGGGTCTGCTGTTCGCCGACCGGCCGCTGCTCGAGCAGATGATGTCCGACCGCACCCCCGACCAGGTGCGCAACGCGGCCCACCTGCCCGGCATCCTCGCCGCTTCGATCGCCATGCCGGACGCGCACTGGGGCTACGGGCTGCCGGTGGGCGGGGTGGTGGCGACCGACGAGCGCGAGGGCGTGGTCTCGCCCGGGGCGGTGGGCTACGACATCGGCTGCGGCGTGCGGCTGCTCACCAGCCGGCTCACGCGCGCCGAGCTGGCGTCGCGCGCCGAGCGGCTGGCCGATGCGCTTTTCGCGAACGTGCCCTGTGGGGTGGGCTCGCATGGCGCGGTGATCGTCAAGCACCGGGAGCTGGACCAGGTGCTGCGCGAGGGATCGGGCTGGGCGGTCGGGCGCGGGATGGGCACCGCCTCCGATCTCGAGCACTGCGAGGAAGGGGGCGTGCTCGCCGGCGCCGAGCCGCAGGCGGTGAGCGACGGCGCGCGCGAGCGCGGCCGCGACCAGCTCGGCACGCTGGGTTCGGGCAACCACTTCCTCGAGGTCCAGGAGGTGGACGCGGTGTTCGACGCCGAAGCGGCGCGCGCGATGGGGCTCGTGGTCGGCACGGTGACGGTGATGATCCACTGCGGCTCGCGCGGTCTCGGCCACCAGGTATGTACCGACCACGTGCGCGACGTGGGCCGCAAGCTTGCCGGGTGGGGAATCGTGCTCCCCGACCGTCAGCTGGCGTGCGCGCCGATCCGCTCCCCGGAGGGGGAGCGTTACCTGGGCGCGATGCGGGCGGCGGCCAACTTCGCGTGGGCGAATCGCCAGTGCATCGCCGACGGGGTCCGCCGCGCCTTCCGCGCCACGCTCGGCGGCGGCGAGCGCGAGACCGGTCTCATGCTGGTCTACGACGTCGCTCACAACATCGCCAAGTTCGAGCATCACGTCGTGGGCGGTCGGCGGGTGCGCTGCTTGGTGCATCGCAAGGGCGCCACCCGCGCGTTCCCGGCCGGACATCCCGATGTCCCTGCCGTCTATCGCGCGCTCGGCCAGCCCGTGCTGGTGCCGGGCGACATGGGGCGCTGCTCGTACGTGCTGCGCGGCAGCGCCGGCTCGATGACCCACGCCTTCGGCTCCTCCTGTCACGGCGCCGGACGGCGCATGAGCCGCACTCAGGCGGCGCGCGAGACCCGCGGTCGGGATCTGATCGCCGAGCTCAAGGCCGCGGGGGTGACGGTGCGCGCGGAGGGCCGCGACACGCTCGGCGAGGAGACCAGCGAGGCGTACAAGGATGTCGAGCACGTGGTGCGGGTGGTGGTCGGGGCCGACCTGGCGCGCCCGGTGGCCCGGATGCGACCGTTCATCGTGGTGAAGGGCTGAGCGCTGTGAGCTCGAAACGTCGAGGACCCGCCTGGGAGGTGCCGGCGGCCGAGTACGGACGCGCGCTGCCGGCCGTGACCGTGAACCTGCTGGTGCACGACATCGCCCGGTCGCTGCGCTTCTACCGCGAGGTGCTGGGGGCCGAGGTGCGTCATCATGACGAGGATTTCGCCGCGCTGCGTCTGGGCGCGCACGACCTGATGCTGCACGCCGACCACGCCTACGAGCGCCACCCGTGGGCGGCTGAGCTGGCTCGCGGCGGTCGGCGGGGGCTCGGCGCCGAGCTGCGCCTGCTCGGCCCGGATGCGGACGCGATCGAGGCTCGTGCGCGGGCCTACGGGGCGGTGATCCTGGGCGCGGCGGCCGACAAGCCGCACGGCTGGCGCGAGACCTGGGTGGCAGATCCGGACGGCTACGTGTGGGCGGTGGGGCACCGGCTGGGCGGTCCGTGACCGGTCGGCCCATGATGCCACCCGATTTCGCTTTGCCGCCGGGGCGCGCACCCGATAGGTTGGTGCGTCCCGCGTCCCATGGAGGAGCCACACCACACGTGAACCTGTTCCTGTCCGGACACGTCGCCGACCGCCAGACCGTGTGGGAGCTGGAGCAGCCGGTCACCCGGCTCGGCCGCTCGTCGCGCGCCACGCTGCAGGTCCCGGATCCCACCGTGTCCAAGGAGCACGCCGAGATCGTGCGGCGCGGGGAGCGGTGGTTCGTTCGCGACCTCGGCAGCCGCAATGGCACGCGCGTGAACGGAGTCGAGGCGCGCGAGCCGCTCCCGGTGGCGCCGGGCGACATGCTCGAGATCGGCCACGTCTCGCTACGGGTGACCGCCGAGCCGCCACCACCGCCGCTTCGTCTCAACGAGGCCACGGTGGTGGGGTCGTCGCTGCACGTGCGGGTCGACGACGTCCTGGCCCAGCCGATGCGCTCCAAGCAGGACCCGGGGAAGCTCGTGCACCTGCTCGCCGAGGCCGGACGGCTGCTGGTGCTGCCACGACCGCTGCGCGAGACCTGCGACTCGGTGCTCGAGTTCGTCGAGCGCGCGGTGCCGGCCTCGCGCTACGTGCTGCTGCTGCGACCGCAGCCGGACGCCGATCCGATCCAGCTCGCGGCGCGGGCGGGTGGCGGGCGCGCCGACCAGCCACTGGCGCTGTCACGCACGATCATGAAGACGGTGATGGACGAGCGGGTCTCGGTGCTCACCGGCAACGCCAGCACCGACCAGCGTTTCGCGGGGCAGATGAGCATCGTGCAGCAGGCGGTGCTGTCGGCGATGGCGGTGCCGCTGTTCGACAACGAGCAGGTGCTGGGGCTGCTCTACGTCGACAGTCAGAGCCCGGCGATCACCTTCGACGAGCGCCAGCTCGAGCTGCTCACCCTGCTCGCCAACATGGCGGCGGTGAAGATCACCAACGGTCGTCTCCTGGAGGCCGACCAGGCGCGCCAGCGCATCGCCAACGAGCTGGCGACGGCGACCCGCATCCAGCGCGGTCTGTTGCCCGAGCGGCCGCCCGTGGTCCGGGGTTGGGCGTTCGAGCCGTTTCTCGAGACCTGTTACGAGGTGGGCGGGGACCTGTTCGACTTCTTCGTGCGCGAAGACGGCCGGGTGATCGTCCTGGTCGGCGACGTCTCCGGCAAGGGGATGGGCGCGGCGCTGCTCATGTCGTCCTTCCTGTCCGCGGCGCGGGTGCTGTACGAGCAGTGTCACGATCTGAGCGAGCTCGCCACCCGTCTCGGGCAGGCGACCTATCGCAACAGCGACGCGTCGCGTTTCGTGACCTCGTTCATCGGCGCGCTGGACCCCGAGACCGGCCGGGTCGAGTACGTGAACGCCGGTCATCCAGCACCCTTGGTGATCGGCGAGGGCGGGCTTCGCGCCATCGACGCCACCGGTGTTCCGTTCGGGATCCTGGCCGATTCCCGGTACGCCTCCGGGACGTTCGAGTTGGCGCCGGGCGAGACCCTGGCCATCTTCAGCGACGGCATTCCCGAGGCCCAGCGCGGCGAGGAATTCTTCGACGACGAGCGTCTGCGTCAGGTGCTGGTCACGCACGGCTTTGGCACCGATCTCGCCACGCTCCGCGAGCGCATCATCGGCGAGGTGATGGCATTCGCCGGCGACACGCCACGCAGCGACGACATCACGCTGCTGCTGGTCCGACGCGAGCGACGCGAACCCGACACGAAGGCCTCTTGAGTCCGGCCGCCGTGACGACCTGAGCGCTGCCGCCCCCATCCGAAAGGAGATGTCCGATGACGTCGAGGTTCCTCATCGAGGTCCCACACGAAGCAACCCCGCTGGCTTGCATCCAGGCCGTCGAGATCCTCCTCAAGACCGGATCGCATTTTCTCACTCACGCGGATTGGGGATGCAAGGACGGGGAGCACAAGGCCTGGGTCATCGTGGAGGTCCAGA
>JBIOKD010000203.1:0-5909 GCA_044451485.1 Candidatus Eiseniibacteriota bacterium
ACGTCGCTGCTGTCGCTGAGCGTGGTGCCGGTGACGTAGTCGCCGGTGAGGAACGTGACCTCGCACAGCATCTCGGTGCGCAGCTCGGTCGCGAGTGGTGTCCCGATCCCGGCGCCCAGCAACAGCACCCCGACGATCCGGCGATCGGCGTAGACCGGCGCGAGGGCCACCTGGTAGTGCGCGTCCCCCTCGATCAGCACCCCCTCCACCGACTCGCCCTTGAGCGCGCGACGGACCATCTCGTCGCGTGCCGCGTGCGACGACGACGCCGCGCCCACCGACGCGAGCATGCGGCCGCGTTGGTCGACGACTTCGAACAGGTCGGTCTGGGTGATGTGATTGAAGTCCTGGGCCATGCCACGCACGGTGCTCACGAACCGGCTGTCGCGCTGGCTCGGTCCGAGCATGAGCAGCGAGAAGAAGCGCGGGTCGCGTGCGATGATCTGCGCGCCGCCGGCGAGCGCGCGCGAGCGGGTGTGGAGCATGCTCTCGAACACCGCGGCCGAATGGCCGAGACTCTCGTGGATGCTCGAGGCGTCGACGTGGGCGCGCACGTTGCGATCCACGGTGAAGAGCACCGCCAGCGCCAGGGTGGCCGGGGTGAGCGCGGTGAGCAGGATGGTGCGCCAGCGCAGACCGAGACGCATGGTCAGAAGGCCAGGTCCAGTATCACGTCACCGTGCTTCGGGACCTCGACCGGCCGCTCGAACTCGCCGCGGCGGGGATGGAACACGTGCAGCGTGTAGGTGCCGGGGGGGAGCTTGGGGAGCTTGAAATGGCCAAGGGAGTCCGGTCGCGCGACCGCGTGGTTCGGGGTCACTACGATGTATCCCAGCTCGTCCGGGTGGATGTCGCAGTGCAGGTTCACCACCCCCGCCTTGTCGAACGCCACGGTGTCGATCCGTCCGGGCGGGTACTTGCCGAGATCGAATCGATTGGCCGAGGAGACGCTGAAGACGTTGTGATAGACGTGGTCGAGGTTCTGGAACTCGGTGTGGGTCCCGACCGGCACCGACATCACCCGCGGCACGAACTTGTGATCGATCTGCACGATGCGTGGCAGATACGGGGTGTCGCGGCGCTGCCAGAACCAGCGGCGGTTGGCGCTGATCTTGGCGTCGACCTTGGCGGGCAGGTCGTCGATGTAGACCACCGCGTCGGTGACGCCGGTCTGGCGTGCCACGGAGGCAGCCGCCCCTGTCTTCTCGTGGGTCCTCAGCGCTTCGCGGTTCATCCACAGGGTCCCGCCGACGACCCCGGCCAGCGCCGGCTCGGCAGCCAGGGCACACGCGAGAACGAGACTCGGCATCACTCGGAAGCGCATCGGAATCCCTTCCACGACACATCGCCGCTGGGGGGGTGGTTCGGCCGGTCCGCGGGCCATCCTGCCATCGTGTCATCGGCCGGAAACCCCAGCGGCTTGAGCCGTTGCGCAGGGATGCCCGCCCGTCGCGGGCCGGGCACGGGGTGCCCGTGGAGCCCGCTGGGGACCGCGGCCGCCAGGCGCAAACAGCAGGTCTGGGGCCGGTTGGGGCGGTCCGGGGGAGCCTCGGACCCCGACTCCAGTCCGAGCCGGGGTCGGCCGCCGGGCCGAGGCGGTCCCCCGATATAATGCCGGCCCCCGGCTCGCCCCGGCGTCCGGGAGGAGACCCGGAGGAGTGACGATGAACGATTTCGCGACGACCGACGCGTGGCTCGAGCAGCATCTCGACTCGAGTCTGGCGGAGCTGTCACGTCTCGTGGCGCAACCCAGCATCGCCGCGCAAGGGCTCGGCATGGAGCCGTGCGCGACGATGGTCGCGACGATGCTGCGCGAGCGCGACTTCACGGTCGAGCTGGTGTCGGCGGGTGGCCCGCCGGTGGTGGTCGCCGAGCGCGCCGGAAAGAGCCCACGCACCCTGATCGTCTACAACCACTACGACGTCCAGCCGCCCGAGCCGCTGGAGCTGTGGACCAGCCCGCCGTTCGAGCCCACCCGCCGGGACGGGCGTCTCTACGGACGCGGCGTGAGCGACGACAAGGGTCATCTGGCGGCGCGTCTGCACGCGATCGACGCGCTGCTCGCCGGCGGCGACGATCTACCCTGTCGGGTCAAGTGGGTGATCGAGGGCGAGGAGGAGGTGAGCAGCGTCCACCTGCCCGGGTTCGTGCACGAGCATCGCGGGCGTCTGGCCGCGGACGCCTGTCTGTGGGAGTTCGGCTACGTGGATCCCGCCGGTGTGCCGATGCTGCACGCCGGGCTGCGCGGCATCTGTTACGTCGAGCTCACGGTGCGCACCGCCACGCAGGACGCACACTCGGGGCTCGGCGGCTCGATCTTCCCGAACGCGGCCTGGCGTCTGACCTGGGCGCTCGCGAGTCTCAAGGGTCGCGACGAGCGCATCCGCGTCCCCGGCCACTACGACGACGTCCGGCCCCCGAGCCCGCGCGACCGCGAGCTGGTGGCGGCGCTGCCCGAGGTGGCCGACGAGTACCGCGAGCACTACGGCCTGGCCGGATTCCTGCGCGGTCTCGAGGGTGGTCCCGAGCTGCGGCTGGCCGAGGCGTTCGAGCCCACCTGCACCATCTGTGGTCTCACGAGCGGCTATCAGGGCGCGGGCAGCAAGACGGTCATGCCGGCCGTGGCGTCGGCCAAGGTGGACTTCCGGCTGGTGCCCGATCAGACCCCGGAGAAGGTGCTCCGACGTCTGCGCGCCCATCTCGACGCCGAGGGGTTCACCGACGTCCAGATCCGCTTCCTCGGTGGCGAGGCACCGGGGCGGACCGACCCGGACCATCCGTTCCTGCGCATGGTGGCCGAGACCGCGACCGGCGCGTTCGGCGCCCCGATGCGCATCGTGCCGATGATCGGCGGCTCGGGGCCCAACCACGTGTTCATCCACGAGCTCGGCGTGCCGGTGGCGACCGCGGGACTCGGTCACGCCGATTCACGCGTGCACGCGCCCGACGAGAACATCCGGATCGACCTCTATCTGAAGCACGCGAAGCACGTGACCCGGCTCCTCGAGGCGTTCGGCGCCGGCGTCTGAGCCGCCCGCACCACGTGGCCCGTGCGCCCGGCGTGGGAGATGACGCCGAATGACACGCCGGGCGCGAAAAGACGGCGCCGAATGGCCGCGGGACGTCGAAAGACGGCACCGAATTGCCACTGGGCGCGTCGAATCCTTACGATCACCGTCCCGACCCGATCGCTCCGGAAGCCGCTCGGAGCGGGCATGCCCGATCCCCGTGCGGAGTGGCTCATGGCTCGCATCTACGACAGCATCGTCGACACCATCGGTCGCACCCCGCTCGTCCGTCTGCAGCGCCCGCCCGCCGGGCTCGCGGGCGAGGTGGTGCTCAAGCTCGAGTCCTTCAACCCGATGTCGTCGGTCAAGGACCGCATCGGGTACTCGATGATCCGTGACGCGCTCGAGCGCGGCGTGATCCGGCCCGGTGTGACCACGGTGATCGAGCCGACCTCGGGCAACACCGGGATCGGGCTGGCCTTCATCTGCGCCGCGCGTGGCATTCCACTGGTGCTCACCATGCCCGAGACCATGTCGATCGAGCGGCGCAAGATCCTGCTCGCGCTCGGGGCGCGGCTCGTGCTCACCGAGGGCGCCAAGGGCATGAAGGGGGCGATCGCGCGGGCCGAGGAGCTGCAACGCGAGATTCCGAACTCGATCATCATCGGTCAGTTCGAAAACCCGGCGAATCCGAAGATCCATCGCGAGACCACCGCGGTCGAGATCTGGGACGACACCGACGGACGTGTCGACGTGCTGGTCGCCGGGGTCGGGACCGGTGGGACGATCACCGGTGTGGCCGAGGTCATCAAGGCGAAGAAGCCGTCGTTCAAGGCGATCGCGGTCGAGCCGAAAGACTCCCCGGTGCTGTCGGGTGGCGCCCCCGGACCACACAAGATCCAGGGCATCGGCGCCGGGTTCGTGCCCAAGGTGCTGCGCACCGAGCTGCTCGACGAGATCATCACCGTGAGCAACGAGGACGCGTTCACCACCGCGCGTCATCTGTGCCGCGCCGAGGGCATCATGGTGGGCATCTCGTCGGGCGCGGTGACGCACGCGGCGCTCGAGGTGGCGCGCCGCCCGGAGATGGCGGGAAAGCTGATCGTGGCGGTGCTGGCGAGCCACGGCGAGCGTTATCTGTCCACGCCGTTGTTCGATTTCCCCGAGGACGCCCCAAGTCCCGGCCGGTGAGCCGGAGCGCGCGATGCTGAGACTGGTCGAGGACGTGCGCACCGTGCGCGCCAAGGATCCGGCGGCGCGCAACACCGTCGAGGTCCTGCTCTGCTACCCGGGGCTCCACGCGCAGTGGTGGTACCGGCCCGCGCACGTGTTGTGGCGGTGGCGTGTGCCGGTGTTGCCACGGCTGATCTCGCACCTGGCCCGCTTCCTCACCGGGGTCGAGATCCATCCCGGCGCGCGGGTCGGGCGGCGGGTGTTCATCGATCACGGCATGGGGGTGGTGATCGGCGAGACCGCGGTGGTCGGAGACGACTGTCTCATCTACCAGGACGTGACCCTGGGGGGCACCTCGCTCGATCCGGGAAAGCGTCATCCGACGCTCGAGCATCACGTCGTGGTCGGTTCGGGCGCCAAGATCCTCGGCAACATCACCATCGGTCACCACACCCGCGTGGGATCGGGGTCGGTGGTGGTCAAGTCGGCGCCGCCGCGCTCGACGCTGGTCGGGATCCCGGCGCGGGCGCTCGAGGAGCGCCCGGCGGACGAGGTGCGTCCCGGTCACGAGCTCGATCACGGTCACATGCCCGACGCGACCGCCAAGGCGATCACCGCCCTGCACGAGCAGCTGCAGGGTCTCGCTCGCGAGCTCGCCGAGCTGCGCCATCAGCCGGTCGCCACGGCACTCCCGGCCGGGCTCACCTCCGAGGAGATCGAGCAGGCGTTCCGGGCGATCAGCGCCAGCGCCGAGGACCGGCCGGCGCGGATCGAGATGGGCGACGGCGCGGGGATCTAGTCCGGCGAGATCGGTCCACGCCGGTCGGGCGATCGGTCCGCGACCCTGCGCGGCTCACAACCCGTCGTATTTCGAGTAGCCCCGCTCGTTCCAGTAGTCGGGCGGCTCGGCCGTGGTGTACGCGATGCCGGTGATGGCCTTGATGTTCTTGAGCCCGAGCTTCATCGGCGCCACCAGCCGGAGTGGCGCACCATGCTCGAGCGGGAGTGGTGCCCCCGAGAGATGGGTGGCGAGCAGCGTCTGCGGGTGACGCGCCGTGGCGAGATCGATCGACACGTAGTAAGGATCCGATCGACCCGCGCCGTCCAGGTTGACGGCCGAGGTGATCGACACCCAGCGCGCGTCCGCGGCCGGCGGGAACGCGGCCAGCAGATCGGCGAAGCGGAACCCACCCCACCACGCCACCGCGCTCCAGCCCTCGACACACACCAGACGGGTCACCTGCTCGCGATGGACGAGGCGGCCGGTCAGCTCGGCGATGCCGAGCCGCTCGATCGCTCCCGAGGCGAGCCCCGACAGCTCGAGTCGCCAGGCCGGCAGATACTCGGGACCCGGCGTCTGCCCGTCGTAGTTGTTGCGCAGCGGCCCCGCCTGCGAGCGGTCGTACGTGCGCACCATGCGGTTCTTCGAGAACAGCGCCTCGGCCACGTCGTCGTCGAAGCCGAGGGCGCGATCGAGGGATCGTTCGCGTCCCTCGCGCGACAGACCGACCCGTGCCGCGAGCGTATCGAGCTTGTCGTTGGGAAGCGCCGGGAGCAGCCGGTGACGGGCCCGATCGGGCAGCAGCCACCAGCCGACCGTCGCCGCCGCGATCGCGCCGAGTGTCCAGAGCAGGAAGTCACGCCGGTTCTGCGCCGCCAGACGCGCAGGCGGTAGCTCGATCACCGGCGCCGGGCGCTCGACGAGGAAGCCCGGCGGCTGGGTGGGGG
>JBIOKD010000204.1:0-5903 GCA_044451485.1 Candidatus Eiseniibacteriota bacterium
CGTTCGCGTTCATGTTGCTGCTGGTGCCGCTTCCGGTCTGGAACACGTCGATCGGGAACTGCGCGTCCCAGCGTCCCTCGGCCACCTCGAGCGCGGCCTGTTCGATGGCCTTGCCCAGCGCCGGCTCGACCAGACCGAGCTGCACGTTGACCCGCGCCGCCGCCGCCTTGACGAGCCCGAGCGCGTGGACGAAGCGTGGCGGCATCGGCTGACCCGACACCGGGAAATTCTCCACCGCGCGCTGCGTCTGCGGTCCGTACATCGCCGCGGCGGGCACCTTCATCTCGCCGAGGCTGTCCTTCTCGATGCGGAACTCCGTGGACGTGCTCATCGTGGCTCGCTCCGGAATGCGTCGTCGTGACGCCTGTGGTGCATGGAGCCGGGTTGCGGCGCGCTTCGCGCGGCGCGGCCGGCACGGCCGTCGCGCTCGGATGGTAACGCACCGGCCGGGGGCGGCGAAGCCGCCACCGGCCACCCGCTCGTGCCGGCCTCTCCCGCTGCGATGCGTCGGAGCGCTCGGGCGCCCCGCCCGAATGGGAACGGCGCGCTCGCCGGGGCGATCAGCCTTCGTGGATCTCCCAGCTCGATTCGAGCCGGGTCACCGGCGCCAGCATGGCGTGGACCGTGCAGTACTTCTCGTCGCTCAGACGGATCGCCTCGCGCACCGCAGTCTCGCTCACCCCGCGTCCGGTCACCACGTGACGCACCATGATCCGGGTGAACACCCGAGGGTGTTCCTCGCGCCGGTCGCCGTCCACGGTCACGCGGTAGGCGGTGATCGTCTGGCGTTTCTTGCGCAGGATGTCGATGACGTCCATGGCGGAGCATCCGCCGAGCGCCGCCAGCAGCGTGTCCGCCGGGGTGGCGCCGATCATGCCCTCCCCGCTGTCCATCACGATGACATGACCCTTGGTCGCGCGGGCCTCGACCAGACGGCCGGTGACCCCCTGTGGCTGATGGACGACCTCGACGTGATTTGCCACGGCACTCCCCCCTTCGATGGCGATGGATTCATGGCTCTTTGGCGGACCTTATCATGCGGTGGACGGGCGCGGGCGCGCCCTCCTAAGCTCGCGTCATGCCCGCCCTGTCGGTGCTGGTGCCGGTGCGTGACGCCCGCCCGTGGATCGCGGCCTCGTTCGCCTCGCTCTCGCGTCAGACCTTTCGCGACCTGGAGATCGTCGCCGTCGACGACGGGTCGCGGGACGGCTCCGGTGAATGGCTCGAGCGCCACACGCGACACGAGCCGCGTCTGTCCGTGATCCGGACGGCGCGCCGCGGGCTTCCGGCCGCTCTCGCCACCGCGCTGGCCGCGGCGCGCGCCCCGATGGTGGCGCGTCATGACGCCGACGACCTCTCGCACCGCCACCGGTTCGCCCGCCAGATGGCCTACCTGGCCGCTCATCGCGGTGTCGCGGTGGTGGGCACGCGGGTTCGTCTGTTCCCGGCGGGCGCCACCGGCCCCGGCATGCGCCGTTGGGCGGCCTGGCACGACTCGCTGATCGATCACCGCGACATGCGCAACGAGTCGCTGATCGACAGCGTCCTGGCGCACGGCACCGCGACGATGCGTCGTCGCGCGCTCGAGGACGCCGGCGGCTGGGTGGAGCGCGGCTGGCCCGAGGACATGGATCTGTGGCGGCGACTGCTCGAGCGTGGAGCGAGCTTCGCCAAGCTGCCCGAGCGTCTCTACGGTTGGCGCCAGCACGCGGGGAGCGCCACCCGCACCGACCCCCGATACCGGCGCGAGCGCTTCGACGCGCTCCGACTGGAGGCGTTGATCCGGGGCCCTCTGGCGGGGGCGCGCACGTTCGACCTGGTGGGAGTCGGTCAAGGACTGACGCGCTGGCAGGAATTGCTCACCGGACGTGACCGCGTCCCGCGCGTCCATGTCGCCGGGCACCCCTCGGACACGCTCCAATCGCGGCTCCGGCCACCGGTGGTGCTGGTGTTCGGGGCGGCACCCGCGCGCGTCCGATGGCGCGCCGCGCTCGTCGACGCCGGGCTCTCGGAATGGCGCGATTTCATATTCGTGGCCTGACACGTGCCGAACCATGGACGAGTGACGCGAGCATGCGCATTGACGTAATGACGGGCTGCACCTAGGCTCCGAATCGGTTCATCCGCCCCCACCCCCCCCAACAGGAGGAGGCCTCATGGCGCGCAAGCGCGCACGGAAGCAGTACACGTTGCAGCAGCGGAAGCTCATTCTCGCCGCTGCCGATCGGGACGGTCTGACTGCCGGCCAGGTGCGGCAGAAATTCGGCGTCACGCCGGTCACGTACTATTCGTGGCGCAAGAAGTACGGTGGCGCGCCGCGGCGGCGCGGCCGGAAGCCCGGTCTGCGCTCGGCGGTGGCGAGTCTCGGTCTCGGCGGCGGAGCGCTCACCGCCCAGGTCCGCAGCGCGGTGCAGTCGAGGGTCCGTGGCATGGTCGAGGAGATCGTGCGTGGCGAGGTCGGGCGGTACGTGGACGAGCTGTTCGGCTCACGACGACCGGGTCGGCCGCGCAAGAGGAAATAGGCTGGTTCGTCGAGACCGCGGAGCCCGGGTGCGCGCCCGGGCTTCGCGGTGTGGATCGGCCGGTGATCCCCCGCCTCGGCCGCACTCGTGGTGGAAGCGCCGTTGGCGCCCCGCCGGGAGCGTCACCATGGACCTGCGACCCGCGTCGCGGTTGCGGGCATCCCATCGGGGGCCGTCATGAAGATCCTCTCGCTGCTGGTTCGCGGGCTGGTCCTGCTCACCACCCTGTTGATCCTGCTGGCGTTGGCCGCGATCGGACGCGGCTACTGGCTCCTGCACCGTGTCTACGACCGCCCGGTCGCGGCGCGGAGCCTGTCCGTGGACAGCGTCAAGGTGGCGCGCGGGGCGCACCTCGCGGCACTCAGCTGCTCCGGTTGCCACTCCCCTGATCACGGGAACGTGCTGTCGGGGAGCGCGGGCAACTTCGCCGCCGAACCCACCCCCAAGATGGGCACGCTGTGGGCGCCGAACCTGACCGCGAGTGGCGTGCTCGCCGCGTATTCCGACGCCGAGATCGAGCGTGCGATGCGCGAGGGCATCCGCCGCGACGGCACCGCTCTGGTGGTGATGCCCTCGGTGGATCTTCGCTGGCTGAGTCCGAGCGACATGGACGCGATCCTCGCCTTCCTGCACTCGCAGCCGCGTGTCGATCGGGTGTTGCCGGCGCGTCATCTCAACGCGTCCGGGTACCTGTTCGTGGGCGCCGGTCTAATCCCGACCAGCGTGCAGGAGCGCTCGCGCACGCCGGCCGAGGTTCCCGAGGAGCCGGGCGCCGAATACGGCGCATACATGGTGGCGGTGACCGGATGTCGCCAGTGCCATGGTCCGACCCTGCACGGCGGCAGCGCCGGCCCCGGGATGTCGGCGCCCGACATCGCCTCGCTCGCCCAACAGGGCTCGCTCAAACTCTTCGAGCGCGCGGTCCGCATGGGGGTGGGCCACGACGGACGCGCCCTCGATCCGCAGCGGATGCCGTGGATCACCTTCCGGACGCTCAGCGACGTGGAGATGGCCTCCATCTACGAATACGCGCGCACCCGCCGGAGCGAGCGCTAGGCTCCGCGCAGGTGTCGCGGAGCCGTCACGCGCGGCCGCACCGGCCCACCCGGGCCAGGGCCGGGAGCTCGCATCCTCCCGGCCCTGGATCCACCCGCCGCCCCTGTCGGCGGGTCCGCCGGCACGCCCCCAGAACGCGTCCGGCGCGTCGTGGTCAATGCGCCGCGAGGAGCGGCGCGTCGGTGGTCACGTCCCGATAGTCGAACGCGCCACCGGAATACAGCTCGATGCGCAGCCGCATGTGCCCGTCGTCGTTTCCGAGCGCCGACAACGGAATGCTCAGACGCAGCCCGTTGGATCCGTAGCCGACCGAGCCGCGGCCCGAGATCTCACCCCATCCCGCCGGATCGGCGGGGTCCGCGGGCTCGGTGTGCCGCACCGGGAAACGGGAGGAGTCATGCAACTCGACCAGCCGGGCCACGTACTCGTCACCGTGCGCCCCATATCCGGTCGCCGTGGATTCGTCGGTGTCGACGAACACCTGCAGGTCGTGCTCGCGGAAGTCGAACAACGGGTGACTGGTCCGGATGTCGACGATCACCACGGAGTCGTTGAGACTCGCAGTGGTCGACACGAGGTGGGGTGGCGTGGTCGGCGGTCCGGGATTCGTCACCGCGCTCATGGATCCGGAGCATCCGGCGCAGGCGAAGGTGAGTGCGCCCGCCGCCGCGACCGCCGTGAGGGTCTGCATGATCCGTGGCCTCCTGCCATCCGCGCGCCAGCCTGGCGCTCCGGTCATCGTCGACTCCCCGTGCGCACGATGCGCGTCGTTCCGGTCTCCGGCAAGAGGCAAGGCGTGCGCCAGTGATCGACCAGCCCAGGATGCTCCCGCCTACTCCCGTCTCCACAATCACTTGGGCGCCGGCGCGAGCCGCGGCCTCCCGCCCGCCGCTCACGGGTCCGGTGGAACCGTCAACGGCTCCGACAGTGTCCTTCGGCGCGTGATGAACCCGGGATCAGCCCGCGATGCCCGCCGGCAGATGCGCGGCCGCGGCACGATCGAGATACCAATCGCGTCCCCGCGCCAGACGCGCGGGCACCTCGCGCGTGTCACCGGACTCCGACAGAGCCCGGGCCACGGCGTCGGCCTTGCCTTCGCCGCTGGCCAGCATCATCAGCCGGCGGGCCGCGGCGAGCACCGGTGGCGTGAGGGTGAGACGCCGTGCCGGGGGCTTGGGCGCGTCGTAGACCGCGGCCACCGTTCGCGCCTCCTCGGCGACCAGTGGCGAGCCCGGGAACAGCGACGCGGTGTGACCGTCCTCGCCGATGCCCAGCACGACCAGATCCAGCCGCGACGGCAGGGCCCGCGCGTAGCCGGCCGCGGCCGCCTCGAGATCCTCCCGGTCGGCCTCCATGCGATGCACGTTCGCCAATGGCCAACCGAGTGGAAGCAGCAGCGCCTCACGCACCATCCGGTAATTGCTGTCGGGATGATCGGGCGGCACCGCGCGCTCGTCGGCGAACCACACCTGGATGCACTCGATCTCGGGCGCCCCGCGCAGGTCACCGGTGACCAGCTTCGCGAACAACCCGGCCGGGGTGCGGCCCCCCGAGACCGCGACATCGAACCGGCCCCGGGTCGTGATCGCGGCCCGTGCGCACGCCGCCAGGTCCGCCGCCGCGGCCGCCGCGAGGGCGTCGGCGTCGGCGAACAGCCTCAAGCTCACGTGTCGCGCCCGGCGCGCCGGCGCTCGGCGCGCGAGAAGACCTGCGCCGCCGCCGGGCCGTCACTGCCCGGCTCGTAATTGGGGAAGTCCCGCGGCCGATGGGCGTCGAAGTAGTCGAAGATCGGTTGCATCCAGCCCCAGCTCGTCTCGACCCAGTCACGACGCGAGAACAGGGTCAGGTTGCCACGCATCGCGTCGTGCAGCAGACGCTCGTAGGCCTCGGGGGGCTCGCCCCCGAACGCCTCGGTGTAGTGCATGTCCATGAGCACCTTGCCGACCTGGAGCTGTTCCCCGGGGATCTTCGAGGCGAATTGGAGCTGGACGCCCTCGTCGGGCTGAATGCGCATGGTCAGGACATTGCCCGGCACCCATTCGCAGAGATCGGCCCGTCCGAACAGGGTCGGCGGGATGGGCTGCATGTGCACTGAGATCTCGGTCATGCGCTCGCGCAGCTTCTTGCCGGTGCGCAGGAGGAACGGCACTCCCTGCCAGCGCCAGTTGTCCACGAACACGCGTAGCGCCGCGTAGGTCGGGGTGAGCGAATCCTTCGCCACGTCGGGCTCGTCGCGGTATCCCGCGTACTGGCCGAGGGTCACGTTGCGGCCCACGGTGTCGTCCCAGCCGTCCCGCAGCGCGTTCAGGACTTTGAGCTTCTCGC
>JBIOKD010000205.1:0-5901 GCA_044451485.1 Candidatus Eiseniibacteriota bacterium
CCGCGGCACAGGGTCGGCGCCTCGTGGCCCCCACCGCGGTGCGCTGGCAGCTCGCGCTCAACGCGGTCGCGGCCGGCCCGATCGAGCGCGCGATCCGCCGGCGGTGGAAGCGGAGCTAGGCGGCGTTTCGGCATGATGCGAGACCGCTTCGGGCCGCATGGCTTCGACTTCGACCGCAATCCCCGGGAGGCAGCCGCGACCCCAGATCGCGCAAGCTTGCGCCGAGTCGATCCCCAGCCGTAATGGGACCCCACCCTGGAGGAGCGAGCATGACGGTCGAGAAGGACTATGTCCTCGGCACCCATGACGAGGAAATCGAGCGTCTGGGTCTCCAGCACCAGGTCTGGCAAGGGCGCGCCACCGACGCATGGCGTCGCGCCGGCTTCGCGACGGGGCAGACCCTTGTGGACCTGGGCTGTGGCCCCGGATGGGCGGCCCTCGATCTCGGCGAGCTCATCGGTCCGAGCGGCCGCGTGCTCGCGATCGATCGCTCGCGGCGATTCCTGGATGCCCTGGAGCGGGCCGCCCGGGACCGGAGCATGACCTGGATCGAGACACGCGACAGCGATCTGGACCAGGAGGAGCTGCCCGCGTGGAACGCCGACGGCATCTGGTCGCGCTGGATCTACGCGTTCGTGCGCGAGCCGCGACGCCTGCTGCGACAGGCCGCGAACACCTTGCGAGCGGGTGGTGTCATGGTGATCCACGAGTACGTCGACTACCGGTCCTGGCGACTGTCACCGCGGCGCCCGGAGTTCGAGGCATTCGTGAACGACGTGATGGCAAGCTGGCGGGCCGATGGTGGGGAACCCGATATCGGGCTCTGTCTGCCCCGATGGCTCGACGAGCTCGGGTTCGAGATTCGCTCCCTGGCGCCGATCGTGGATGTCGCACGCCCGGCGGATCAGGTGTGGCGATGGCCACGGGCGTTCGTGCAGGTGGGGGTCGGGCGTCTGGTCGAGCTGGGTCGACTCGACACAGCGAGAGCGGACGCGATTCGGATGGCGTTCGAGCAGGTCGAGGCCACGCCGGGCGCGTTCATGGTCACTCCGATGGTGATCGAGATCATCGCGGTCCGGCGCTGATCTGGTTGGGCGCGGGCCGGCGCCGGGGCCGCGGCCGCGCAGCGACGCCACCCGGTCACGTCGCGGGACGACTCCCGCGCCGTCGGCCAATTCCGCTCCCCCGGATGGTGGAATTGTGGTCGCCCGGAAGCCCAGGTCGGGGGTCCGTGTCGGCGCTCGCGAGGTCCCCGCGGCGGGCGCGCGGGGCTCCGCCGGCGGAAACCAACGCGTCGTCGGAGCATGCCAGGCGCCGGCCCCAGCCGACTCGACCCGCCGGATCCCCACTGGAATCCGCACTTACAGGCCATCCACATGGCAATCCGTGGGTTGCATGTTGCGCGTGGTCCTTGCGGTCCGGGGGTTTCCGCCCCGACCCGAGACGCTTCGGCACCATCCCCCCACCACGCCCCGGGATGAGGTCCGGCTCTTGCATCGTGCGTCCCGGCTGCAGCGGCTCCGCATCGCATCCCGGATGTTCGGAGACGGAGCCTTCACCCCATTTCGCCGCGGATCCACCGGTCCGGCCCGGTCCGGCGGGCGGCGCGTCCCAGGGAGCGACCCATGCTCAAGAATCTGCTCGGAAACGGCGCCAAGGACCGGGAACTCGCCGAGGAAATGCGCACCGTCCTCGCCGAGATGCGCGAAGAGCGCGAACGCTTCGAAAGACTGCTCGAGATCTCCGGTACCGCCGCCGAGCGCTTGCGCTCCCTCGGCGAGCCCCTGACCCAGGCCCAGAGCGACGTCGAGTCCGTGACCGGCCGCCTGCACGACATGGCCCAGCGGCTGGATGCGGTGGCGCTGATCGCCGAGCAGATCAAGACGCTCGAGGAGCGTTCGGAACACCTGACCCGTGACCAGAAGCACTCCGAGACCCACCTGGCTTCGGTGGTCGAGGACGCGCAACACGTGCGCGAGGTGTTCGAGGGCCTGAGCGAGAAGGTGGACGTGGCGGTGAACCTCAAGGACCGGCTGGCATCGTTCCTCGAGATCGAGAAGCCGTTCCAGCTGCTCCGGGGCGAGGCCGACGCGCTGCGTGGCCAGGTCGAGGGGACCGGCGAGCACATCGGCCGCCTGCGCGAGCAGCACGAGCGCCTGGTGGACTCGCACAAGCTCGCGGTGTCGAAGATGGAAGCGCTCGACCGGCGTCGCGACGAGCTGGGTCGCGACCTGCAGGACAAGGAGCGCCGGGTGGTGAGTGTCGAGCAGGCGGTGCGCGGCATGGACAGCGTGCGGCACACCGTGGACGACGTGAAGCGCGAGCTGGGAACGCTCAAGGCCCACGCCGACTCGCTGTCCCAGAAGACCGCCGCGCTCGAGGCGCAGCGCGAGGCCGTGGACCGCGCGCTGGCGCAGGCCGACAGTCTCGAGCGGGCGATGCGTCAGATCGACGCCGGGATCCGGCAGCAGCAGGAGAACGAGAAGAGTCTCGCCGCCATGCAGGACGCGGTGGCCTCGCTGCGCTCGCTGCACGAGCAGGTCATCGACCGCTCGGGCGAGATCACCCAGCTCCAGCGACAGACCGAGGAGCAGGCAGGGATCATCCGTCACGAGCTGACCGCGGCGCAGGACGAGATGAAGAACTCGGTCGAGCGCTTCGACTTCGAGAGCAAGGGTCTGGAGTCGGTGAGCCAGCGTGTGGCCGATCTGCGTGGCGCGCTCGCCGACTTCGAGAACCGTTACCGTGGGCTGGCCGAGTCCGGCCAGACCGTGGGCGAGCTGAGCGCCCAGACCGAGGCGCTGTCGGCCCGGGTCGGCACGTTGCACGAGCAGGCCAACGGGATCGACGAGGACGTGAAGCAGCTGGTCGCGATCCGCCGCGATCTCGAGGTGGCCGGTCAGACCAGCGAGTATCTCCGCACCCAGGTCGCCCACATCGTCGAGGCGCGACCGGCGGTGGACGCCATGACGCGCGATCTCGGGCAGCTCGGCGGCGCGCACGCGCTGGTCCGGGACGCGCTCGAACAGGTCCAGCTCACGCATGGGGAGATCACCCGCATGCGGGAGAGCCAGACCGAGACCCGCTCATGGCTGAGCGAGTCCGAGCGCTCGCTCGACCAGCTCAAGGTGCGGGTGGGCGAGCTGGCGGACATGACCCCGTCGCTCACGCACGCCGAGCAGCTGACCCAGCGCATCCATGAATCCATGTCGAGCATCGAGTCGCGGCGGGAGTTCGTCGATGACCTGCATCGTCGTGTTGCCGAGCTCGGACAGCTGGGATCCGCGCTGGACGAGCGCACCGAGCAGCTCGCGTCACGCATGGAGGCCGCGGAGCAGCGCTTCGTCGGTCTCGCCGCGCACTCCGAGGAGGCCGATCGGCTCGCCAAGTCGATCGCCAAGGTGACGGCGGGTGTGCAGGAGGCGACGCGCCGGACCGAGACGCTCGGCAAGAGCGTCGTGTCGTTCGAGAAACGCTGCACCTCGGTCGAAGGTCTGGCCGAGCGCACCGAGGCCCTGCGCGAGGAGCTGGAGCAGCGGCAGTCGGCGCTCGAGGAGGCGTCGAAGAACCTGCAGCGCGCCTCCCGGCTGCGTCAGGAGGCGGCCGAGTCGGCGCAGCAGCTCGGCGAGCTGGTCGAGCGTCTGTCCGAGTCCCTCACCGCCGCCGGTCGGCGCACGTCGGACGTCGGCGAGACCTCGGCGCGGCTCGAGGACCGGGTGGCGCAGCTCGGGGTGGTCGACCGGCGGCTGACCGAGTTCGAGTCGCGGCTCGCCAAGTGGGAGATCGTGGACCAGGAGGTGACGCGATCGCTGGAGCAGATCGCGGCGCGTCAGGGCACCGTCCAGGCGCTGCAGGTCGAGCTCGACCGGATGTTCACGATGGCCGAGAAGACCTCGTCCGACGTGCGTTCGATCACCTCGGCGCATCGCGAGATCGCCGAGAGCCGGGCGCTGCTCGACGAGGTGATGAACCGGGTCCGCGAGATCGAGGGCACGACCACCGCGCTCGACGAGCGCAAGCGGCAGATGGCCAAGGCCGAGGAGCGTCTCGCCCGCGCCGAGGGATTCCTGGTCGACGTGCGGTCCAGTCTCGAGGCCCTGCAGGGTCAGAAGGCGATCGTGGACCTGGCGGTCGAGAAGGCCGGCTCTCTGAAGTTCCTGCTCAAGCAGGCCGAGGCGATGATCGAGGGCCTGAGGGACGAGCGCAAGATGACCGCCGATGTCCGTGGCGCGGTGGCCATCGTCCGTGACGACGACGACGACGCGGAGGAGCATTCGCCGCACGCCAAGGCGGCCTAGATCCGGCTCGAGGACTCCGTCACTTCAGCTAGTCCCGCGGCGCGAGACGCACCACCGGTCTCGCGCCGCGGTCGTATCTGCAGCGTGCCCCCGCCGCGCCACCTGACGGGATGACGCACGTCTGCCGTCCCCGCGGACCATGCACGCACCGTCCGGGCCGATGGACCCGACGTGTTGGCCGTCGTTCCAGCGGCTTGCAGGATCGGGGCGCTCGCCGTCGGACCCGGCCCATGTGCGCCCGCGTGACATTCTTGCGGCTCTACTGTCGATACGACAGTCCCGCTCGCGCCCGCGACCGAGTCACTCCGGCGGGTCCGGAGCGTGCCTCGACTCTTGGCACGACGTCGAGGACCTCGCCGAGGCGTCTCTTGTGCCCGCGTCGTTGCAGTCGGTGACGGGTGCCGTGTTAGTGTCGACTCGTCTGGATCAGGCGCGCCGACCCCGCGCGAGCAGGTGCTCGCTCCAGAGTCGAAGGCACCATGTCGACGGCGGAAACCAGGTGTGCGCCAGATCGTCCGGCCGGGACCGTGTGTCCGTTCTGCGGCTCCGGCTGCGCGATGTTGATCGCCGGCAGCACCTCCCATCCGCGACTCCACCACCCGGTATGTCAGGGGGCGTTGTGTCTGCGCGGCTGGAGTGCGGGCGAGTTGATGCGCTCGCCGCGTCGCGTGCTGCAGGCGCATCGACGCGTCCGCGGGGAACCGCTGACGCGGGTCTCGATCGAACGCGCGATCGACGAGGTCCTCGAACGTCTGCAGCGGATCCGTGAACGCCGCGGCGGCGAACGAATCGGCATCCTCGGTTCGGCCCGGATCACGGTCGAGGAGGCCGTGCTGCTGAGACGCCTCGCGCGCTCACTCGGCACACCGCATCTCGACACCATGCAACGGGTCGGTTACCTCCCCTTTCCCGCGGTCCCCCTCCAGGCGGTGGAGGACGCGTCGCACATCACGGTGCTGGGCGCCAATCTCACCGTGCGCCAGCCCCAGGTGGGTCGTCGTCTGCTGCGTGCGGTGGATCGCGGCGCTCGGGTGCGCTTCGTGCACAGCCGGCGGGCGCAGCTGTCGTCGGTGGCCGCCGAGCACCAGGTGGTGCTGCCGGGGCACGAGGTGGCGTCGCTGGGTCCGATGGCACCCGAGGAGCTCGTGCTGTTGTCCTCGGAGATCGCGTTGTCGGGACAGGGCACGCTCGCGATGGAGCGTCTCGCCTCGCAGCGGGTGATGTTCCTCAGCGACTACGTCAACCAGCGTGGTGTCGTCGAGGCGGGTCTGCGCCCCGGAGAGACCGGTCTGTCGGCCTGGGAGATGCTCCACGCCGCCGCGGCGGGCGAACTCGACGCGCTGCTGGTGTTCGCGGACGACCCCTTCGAGTTCTTCCCGGCGCTCGCCACCCGTGCATTCGAGAGATGCGAGATGGTCATGGTGGTGGACTCGGTGAAGACCCACACCGCCCGCCACGCCGACGTGGTGATCCCGGGCGCGCTGCTCGCGGAGAAGCACGGAACCGTGGTGAACACCGAGGGCCGCGCGCAGGAGATCGCCCCGGTCGCGTCACCGGTTGCGGGGTGCAGCGAGGGCGCGGTGGCCACGGCGCTGCTTCGTCG
>JBIOKD010000206.1:0-5897 GCA_044451485.1 Candidatus Eiseniibacteriota bacterium
CCGCTGGCCGACGCGCACGCGCTCGGACACCGCGTCGAGCGTCGTGTGCGTGTGCGGTGGCCGGGGGTCACCGACGTGGTGGTGCACGTCGAGCCGGCGCTCCCCGGCGAGCGCGCCAGTGCCCGGGTCGGCGGCGGTCTGCACGCCGACGGCTGAACCTGCCCGTGGCTCGCGCGTGCCGGCGCGGTGTGTGATCGTGCGCGGGCGTCCGGCGCCGGGAGCCGCGATGCGTCAGTCCGTCACGATCGCGTCGGCCTCGATCTCGACCAGCATCTCGGGGTCGATGAGACGGCTCACCTCGACCATGGTGGTGGCGGGGCGGATCCGCCCGAACACCTGGCCGTGGGCACGACCCACCTCCTCCCAGCGCGTGATGTCGGTGACGTAGATGCGGGTGCGCACGACGTCCTCGAAACGGGCGCCGAGCGCGGCGAGCGCGCGCTCGATGTTGCGCAGCGTCTGCACCGTCTGGGCGTAGGGATCACCGCGGCCGATGATCGCGCCGCCCTCGCCGGTGGCGGTGGTGCCGGTGACCGCGACGTGGGGGCCGACACGCACCGCGCGTGCGTAGCCGACGATCGGCTCCCACGGCGTGCCCGAGGCGTAGCTGGTGCGTTCCATGACGAACCTCCGTTTGTCCGGTGACGACGTGATGCAGACGGCGACGGATCGAGCCCGGTCTCGATGCTCCTCCCGCGCGACCCGCGGGGAGTGTTCGCACAGAGCCTAGCCGAGCAGCCGATTCCGCTCGACCCCGCCCGGCGGATGCGCTAAGAACGCGGCCATGCGTCTCCTTCGTGCGGGTCGTGTCGCGATGGCCGTGGCACTGGTCTGGACCCTGTTCGCGGCGCCGGCCCGCGCCGCCGCCGCCGGACAGGGCCCCGATGTCCGACCGGTGCTGCTGGCGCTGGTGGTGGTGCTGGTCGGGGCGAAGCTCGGCGGCTCGCTGTTCGAGCGGCTGCGTTTGCCATCGGTGCTCGGCGAGCTGCTGGTCGGGGTGCTGATCGGCAATCTCCGGCTGTTCGGCGTACACGTGCTCGAGGGCATCGGCGAGAACCCCACGCTCCGGATCATCGCCGAGCTGGGCGTGCTGTTCCTGCTGTTCGACGTCGGTCTCGAATCCGAGCTCGCGAGCATGATGCGCGTGGGGCTCTCGTCGGCGCTGGTGGCGCTGCTCGGGGTGGTCGCGCCGATGATCCTGGGCTACTTCGTCACCCGGCTGTTCTTTCGCAATCTCGAGGGGCTCGCCGACTGGTTCGTGGGCGCGACGTTGTGCGCGACCAGCGTGGGCATCACCGCGCGCGTGCTCAACGACCTCGGTCGCACCCGGAGCCGGGTGGGGCGCATCATCCTGGGCGCCGCGGTGATCGACGACGTGCTCGGGCTCCTGGTGCTGGCAGTGGTGGTCGGGGTCATCGAGGCGGCCGACCGTGGCGCCGGTTTCGACGCCGGCTCGGTGGGATGGATCGTGGGCAAGGCGGTGCTGTTCCTCGGCGCCGCGGTGGTGCTCGGTCGCTGGCTCTCGGGTCGCGTGTTCGCGGTGGCGGCGCGTCTGCGCGGGCAGGGGCTGTTGCTCACCGGCGCGGTGGCCATGTGCTTCACCTTCGCCTGGCTCGCGGGCGCCGCCGGGCTCGCGCCGATCGTCGGCGCGTTCGCGGCCGGTCTGGTGCTCGAGGACGTCCACGTGCGCGAGCTGGTGCAGCGTGAGCCGCACCATCTGGACGTGCGCACCCTGATTGAGCCCATCGCCACCATCATGGTGCCGGTGTTCTTCGTCATCATGGGCATGGGTGTGGACCTGACCGTGTTCGGCCGTGGCGAGGTGCTCGGCTTCGCCGCGGTGCTCACCGTGGCCGCCATCGCCGGCAAGCAGGCCTGCTCGCTGGGGGTGCGGGAGCACGGGGTCGACCGGATCGCGGTGGGTCTCGGGATGATCCCACGTGGCGAGGTCGGTCTGATCTTCGCCGGTATCGGCGCCACGCTCCATCTCCACGGCGAGCGGGTGATCGACGACCGGATCTATTCGGCGGTGGTGATGATGGTGGCGCTCACCACGCTGCTCACGCCGCCGGTGCTCATGTGGCGGCTGCGTCGCTCGCCGGCGCCCGCCGACGAAACCGGTGTCTGACGTGACACACCCGCGTTGCGTCCGGGCCGCTTCCCGCGCGCGGTGCTGACGCGTATCCTGCCGCGGTCGCCACGCGCCACCGGAGATCCGATGCGCCGCCTCGTCGTGCCGTTCGTCGTCATGGGGATCGCGCTCGCCGTCTCCGCGGCCCATGCCCAGCCGTACGCCCGCTGGGTGGTGCCCGACAGCGCGCTGTCGCCGGCGATCCGCGCGAGCGGAGGTGGCTACGAGCGGGTCTGGAACACCCTCCTGGTCGCCGAGATCCGCGCCGCCCTGGCGCGCGCCGACTCGGCGGCGCGTCTGGCGACGCTGGCGCGGCGGGTGGCGCGCGTCGAGCCCGACGTGTTTGGCACCCGCATCGCCGCCGAGGCGTGGCAGCGGCGCGGGTCGTGGCGGTCGCACGAGCTCGGCCGCCGGGTCGAGGCGGCGGTGGCGGAATCGCTCGGACAGGCGGCGCAGAACGCCGGAGCGTGGCCGCGGGCCGACAGTCTGTTCCGGGCGGCGCTCACCGGCTATCGGGCGGTGCACGAGACCCGACGCGCGGCCTGGGTGCTGGGCAATCTCGAGGTGGTGGCCACCAACGCCGGGCGACTGGCGCGCGCCGACAGCCTGTGCCGGCTGGCGCTGGCGGCGCGCCGCGCGATCGGCGACTCGGTGATGACCGGCAACTCCCTCTTCGACCTGGGTATCATCGCGTTGCGCGACGGCCGCCCCAGGGACGGTCTCGAGTGGTACCGAAGCGCGGCACGGGTGCGCGAGGGCACCGGCGAGACCGCCAAGCGCGGCAGCGCGGTGCGTGGCATGGCCGACGCGTGGCGAGATCTCGGCGCCCGCGACTCGGCGCTCGCGCTCTATCCCACGGCGCTCGATCTCACCTCGGCGGGCGGTGACAGCGTGCGGGTGCTGGAGGTGGCGACGGCCTACGGCGCGGTGCTCCTCGCGGCCGGTCGGACACGCGAGGCGGTCGAGGTGCTCGAGCGTGCCCGGGTGATCTCCGCCGAGCGCGGCGACATGACGCGCGAGGCGCTGGTGATCAACGACCAGGCCAAGGCGCTGCGCCTCGCGGGGGACTTCACCGCCGGTCTCGCCCGGCTCGAACGCGCCCGCATCCTGGAGCTGGCCGGCAACGATCCGGTCACCCTGCAGGCCACGCTGGTCGAGACCGGGCAGATGTGGCTCAGTCTCCGCGACCCGGTCTCGGCGCGCGCCCCCCTGGAGCGCGCGGTGGCACTCGCCGACTCGCTCGACGACCCGCGCCGCCGGGCGCAGGCGCTCCTCAACCTGGCGGTGGTCCGGCACCTGCAGCGCGTTCCGCGCGGCGCCGAACGGCTGGCCCGCCGCTCCCTCGACGCCGCGGCCGCCACCGGCGACTCGTCGCTGGTGCACGACATCGCCTCGACCGGCGCGACCATCGCCTCCGACCAGGGGCGCTACGACGACGCGCGCGTGCTGTTCGATCGCGCGGTGGCCGCCACTCCCGACGCCGATCTCGAGTGCCGCGCGGTGGACCAGCTCAACCTCGGCAACCTGGCCTCGCTGCAGGGTCGTCCCGACGATGCCATCGCGGCGCTCACCCGCAGTGCCGCGCTCGCCGACTCCGGCGGCCTGGCCGAGATCCGCTGGCGCGTCTGGCTGGGATTCGGCGACGTGGCCGAACGCCAGGGCCGGGTGGGCGACGCGCTGGCATGGGACCGCCGCGCCGCGTCACAGATCGACACGCTGCGGGTGCGCCAGCGCGACGAGGGCGTCTCGGTGCAGCTCTTCGCGCGGCGTTTGTTCGCTTACGAGGCGCTCATCCACCTGCTCGGGAGGCTGGATCCTCAGTACCCGGACAGCGGCTTCGCCGCCGAGGCGTTCGCCTGGAGCGAGCGCGCCAAGGCGCGGGGGTTCCTCGACGCCATGCGCGGTAGTGCCGAGGGCGGCGCCCCGCTCACGCTCACCGAGGCGCAGCGGCGGTTGCCGCCACGCACCGCGCTGGTGGCCTACAGCGTCGGGGATTCGAGCACCTCGGCGTGGGTGCTGACCGCCAAGCGCTGGCGCCACGTGATGCTGCCGCCGCGCCGCGCCATCCAGACACGGGTCGAGCTGCTGCGACGCGCGCTCGGCGATCCGGCCGCGTCCGATCAGCCCACCACGCTCGCTGCGGCCCGCGCGCTGTACCAGACCGTGATCGCGCCGATCGAGAAGGATCTCAAGGGCATCGACGAGCTGATCGTGGCGCCCGACGGACCGCTCGTGCTGGTCCCGTTCGAGGCGCTGCTCACCCGCGACCCGCACGGCAACGGCCCACCGCCCCGTGGCGCCTGGCTGGTGGAGCGATGGCGGGTGAGCTACGTGCCGTCGGCGAGCGTCCTGGCCGCGATCGCGACCAAGCGGACGGGTCGCGGCATCGTGGCGCTCGGCGATCCCGACTTCGGCCGCGCCGAGGTGGGACGCGTGGCCGGCGACACCCCGCCACCCGACGGCGTGCCCGCCGCCGGCACGCTGCCACGACTGCCACACACCGCCGCCGAGATCGTGGCGCTCAGCTCGTTTGCCGGAGCCCGACCGGTGCGCGTGCTCTCGGGTTCGCGCGCGACCCGCGATTCGCTTCTCGGTCTCACCGAGCTCGGGTCCGCCGAGCTGGTCCACATCGCCACCCACGGGATCGCGAGCGAGAGTGACCCGTCGCGCTCCGGTCTGTGGCTCGCGGCTCCCGACTCGACGGGCTGGCCGGGCTTCCTGTCGGTCGGTGACATCCGCGCGCTCAAGCTCGACGCCACGCTGGTGACCCTGTCGGCGTGCGAGACCGGGCTCGGCCGGCTCGAACGCGGCGAGGGCGTGGTCGGGCTCACGCGTGCGTTCCTGGGCGCCGGCGCCGGCAGCGTGGTGGTGAGTCTGTGGAGCGTGAACGACGTCTCGACCGCGACGCTGATGAACGCGTTCTATCGCGAGCTGCTGGAGCGTGGTGCCACGCGCGTGGCGGCGCTCACCGACGCCAAGCGCGCGCTGCTGGCGCGGCCCGAGACTCGCGCTCCGTTCCACTGGGCGCCATTCGTGCTGGTGGGGGAGAGCGGCCCGGTCCAGTAGACGCGAGCCACCGGGACGTCCCCACCTGCGCGAGAGCCGGCGCTCGCCCGCCGTACGCTCTCAAACGGAACTTAGCGCACCGGGTGGATCCGGCGCTCCTTCTCGACCACCCACGCGGGTGCGGGTCGCGAGGTGAGCTCGGGTGCCGAGACCGGGAGATGCTTCCATCGTCCGGGGGGCACGGTGATGATGGCGCGTGGCACGTCGCGTGGCTCGATCGCGGCGAAGGGCCCGTTCCAGTTCCGTGCCCGGTACCACCATCCGGCACGGTACACGTACCAGAACACGCCGTAGCGGAACTCGTCGTCGGCGATGCGCCGATCCTGGACCACGTACACCTGGCTGCCCGCCACCATGCTCTGCTCGGGCGAGCGCTCGAGCGCGTACGCGGGTGGCGGTGGGGCGTCGGCCAGGCGCGACCGATTCTCGGCGGCGGGCAGGGTCGCCGGAAGGATGGAAGCGGCCAGGACGAGTGCGGGGATCGGCCAGGAGCGACGGCGCATGGGGGACCTCCTCGGTGCCGGAATGGCGGGAAGAGTCGGGGGCGGCACCCATGCCTCCCAACGCAGGGCACATGCCACCGCTGCCGTGCATCGCGCGAGCTTCGGCAATCGCCACGACCGCAACGTCTTGTGGGCCATCGCGAAGCGCGAAATTGCAGCCCGCATCACGATTGCGCCGCGGAACGTTGCCGATTTGA
>JBIOKD010000207.1:0-5771 GCA_044451485.1 Candidatus Eiseniibacteriota bacterium
ACGCAATGGATCGTCGCGACATGGGGTTGGAAGGCAGCGTATACTCCCGCGCGTCCCTCTCTCCGTCCCGTGGAGCCCTCCGCTTGGATCCCCACGACCCGGCCGCCACTCCCCCCCGAGAAGACGAGCGCGTCTCGCACTACCTTCTGCTCGGCCGGCTGGGTGCCGGGGGCATGGGTGAGGTCTATCGCGCCCGGGACGAGGTGCTCCACCGCGAGGTGGCGGTCAAGCTGCTGCCACGGGAGCTGGCCACCGACGACGCCGCCCGCGCCCGGCTGCTCCGCGAAGCACGTCTCGCATCGGCGCTCTCGCATCCGGCGGTGTGCACCGTCCACGACGCCGGAGAGCACGAGGGCCGCATCTTTCTGGTGATGGAGCTGGTGCCGGGTCGGAGTCTCGAGGATCTGATCGTGCCCGGCGGGATGTCGAGCGAGGCGGCGGCCCGGCTCGGCATGCAGATCGCCGACGGCCTCGCGCACGCGCATACCCGCGGCGTGATCCACCGCGATCTCAAGCCCGCCAACGTCATGGTGACACCGGACGGCCGGGCCAAGATCCTCGACTTCGGGGTTTCGAGGCGGCTCGATCCGGAGGACGGCGCGCCGCCCATCACCACCCTCACCCAGACCGGGATGATGGTCGGGACGCTCGGTTACCTGCCCCCCGAGGTGCTGCACGGAAGCCGGGCGGACGCGCGTGGCGATCTGTGGGCGTTCGGGGTGCTCATGCATCGTCTGCTCACCGGGGAGGCGCCGTTCGAGGGAGCCACCGGTTACGAGCTGACCGCGTCGATCCTCAACGACCCGCCACGCGCGCTGCCGCCCCAGGTCCCGGCCGGTCTCAGGCATGCCATCGCGCGTTGTCTCGAAAAGGAGCCGGTGCGCCGGCCGGGCTCCGCGGCCGAGGTGCGCGACGCGCTCGCCTCGACCGTGCCGGGAAGCGCACGTGGACGCGGCCCAATCGCCACCCGGCTGCCGGCGATCGCCGCGACCGTGTTGGCGGCGGTGATCGTGGCGGCGCTGTTCGTGACCCGGCCGTGGGGCGGTGGGCCGGCGCGCGCCACCGAGATCCGCTCGATCGCGGTGCTGCCACTCGCCAATCTCTCGAGCGATGCCTCGCAGGAGTACTTCGCCGACGGCATGACCGAGGAGCTGATCCAGGCGCTGTCACGCATCTCGGCGTTGTCGGTGATCTCGCGGACCTCGGTGCTCGGCTACAAGGGTACGCGCAAGCCTCCGCGTGACATCGGTCGCGAGCTGGGGGTGAACGGTCTGATCGAGGGCACCGTGCGGCGTGGCAACGACCGCGTGAGCGTGGCGGTCAGCCTCATCGAGGCGCACACGGGGCGTGCGTTGTGGAGCCAGGACTACGAGCGGCCCATGGCCGACGTGCTGGCGCTGCAGAACGACGTGGCGCAGGAGGTGGTCCAGGAGATCGCGGTGACGCTCACCCCCGGGGAGCGCGGCCGGCTCGAACGCCGGGTCACGGTGGATCCGCGCGCATACGACGCCTATCTGCGCGGGCGGGAGGAATCCTACCGGGTGACCGCCGAGGGGCAGCGCGCGTCGCTCGCCCACTTCGATGAGGCGCTGCGCATCGCCCCGGGCTTCGCCCCGGCCCACGCCGCCCGGGGCATGCGCTACTACGGATTGTCGAACTGGTTCTGGGCGCCGGACTCGGCGATGCGAATGGCTCGGGCCGAGGCCAGCCGGGCCCTGGCGCTCGATCCTTCACTGGCGGAAGCCCACACGCTGCTCGGAAACGTCTCGGCGCAGTACGACTGGGCGTTCGAGCGCGCCGAGCGGGAATACCGGCTCGCCACGTCGCTCGATCCGAATTCCGCGCAGGCCCACCAATGGTACGGCCACTACCTGATCCAGCTCGGAAGGTTCACCGAGGCACAGCAGGAGCTCGATCGCGCGCTGCGGATCGATCCGCTCGGAGACGACACCGAGTGGTTCGCGTGCTGGCCGACCTTCTACCAGGGACGCTACGACAGCACGATCCTGCGGCTCCAGCACGTGCTGGAGCGCGATCCGAACAACTGGCCGGCGTACGGTCTGCTCGGCGAGACACGCGAGATGCAGGGCGACTACCCGGGCGCGCTCGCCGAGCTGGAGAAGGCGCGAGCCGACGGCAACCCATGGATCCAGTGCGCGATCGCACGGGTTCACGCCAAACAGGGCCGGAGCGATGAGACGCGGCGGGAGCTGGCCGGGCTCGATTCGGCGTCGTCCCGCCACGCCTACGTCACGCCGTACGGCCTGGCCAGCGTGTACGCGGCGTTGGGCGAGCACGACCGGGCGTTCGAGCTGCTCGATCGGGGCATCCTCGACCGCAGCGAGGACATGCTTCTGCTGGGCGTGGATCCACGCATGGCGTCCCTGCGCAAGGATCCGCGTTTCGATGCCATCCTCAGGCGGCTGGGTCTGCCCCGCTCGGGGCCGGTCGCCTTGCGCGTCGCGCAGCCCGCTCAGCCGATCCAGCGCTCCCCGTACGCGAACGTCGCCGACGGATCGAGCGCGGCCCGGATCCGCGCCCGCAGCGCCGCCACGCCCGACTGACCCGGGATCGGCGGCACGAAGGAATCGAGACCCTCGACGTCGGTGAGCCGGAACCCCGCCTCGTGGGCGAGGTCGACGAACGCCGCGGCGCGCCCGGGGGTCACCTCCACGCCCAGACCGCCACCGGTGACGATGAAGCGGAGCGATCCCGCCTCGGGCTCGCGCGCGAGTGCCGCCAGCGACGCGGGCGACACGTGGGCGGAGACGAAGCGCATGGACACGCCGGCATCGTGCGCGTCGCGGTCGGTGACCGCACGTGACCAGACCAGCGCGTCGGTGTCGGCCACACTCGCGTGGGGTGCGCCGAGCGCATCGACGAAGCGCGCGCGCTGCGTGGCGACCCACTCGGGATCGTCCTCGAGACCGGCCAGCATCACGAACGGGGCGTCGGGAAGCCCGGCGACACCGCGCGCCGCTTCACGACCCAGCACGCTCCACCACGCCGGCTCGAGCCGTGGCAGCGAAGCGAAGCGGGTGGCGTCGGCGAGCGCCACGGCGTCCAGACCCCAGGCGAGGGCGAGACGCGCATGCGGGGCGGGCGCGAGCTTGATCGTGGCCTCGACGATCGCCGCCAGCGCGCCACGCGACCCGCACAACAGCCGATGGATGGCGTACCCGGCGACGTTCTTCACCACCCGGCCGCCGGTGCGCGCCGGCGTGCCGTCGCCGAGCACGAAGCGCCCGCCAAGGATGCGATCACGCGGCGAGCCGAAGCGGAGTCGGCGCGGCCCGCTCGTGTTCGCGGCGAGCACGCCCCCGAACGTGGCGCGGCCGGCGTGCGCGCCCTCGAGCGGCAGCTCCTGGCCACGCGCCGCGACCGCTGCCGTCAGCGCGGCCAGCGTGACACCGCACTCGGCGGTGAGGGTGAAGTCGTCCGGCTCGTACGCCACCACATGGTCGAGGCCGGTGAGGTCGAGCGCCAGGTCGTAACGCGCCGGCGCCGGCATGCGCGCGAGACCGACACCGGCGCCCCAAGGCACCACCGCGACCCGCTCGCGCGTGGCACCACGCAGGGCCTCGGCGAGCTCGTCGCGGTCGAGCGGCCGCAGCGCCGCGCGTGGCGCGTGTCCGGCGACGCGAAACCGGACCGGATCGAGCGAGCGCGCGGCATCGAGACCGAGCGTGGCGGTCAGATCCACGGTCCCTCCACGTCGGCTCGGGCCGTCCGTCCGCCGAGCTGGGCCGGCACGCCTTCGCCCATCGCCGTTCCGCGGACGCCGGACTCCACCGGATCGCCGCTCTCGTGGGTCTCGCCACAACCGCCGCCTCCGGGCAGGATCTTGCCCGGATTCAGACGCCGGTCGGGATCGAACGCCTGGCGCAACGCGTGCATGACGTCGAGATCGGCGGGCGCGAACAGCTCGCGCATCATCGGGCGCTTCTCGATGCCGACTCCGTGCTCACCCGAGATCGTGCCACCCATCCGGATGCACATCCGCAGGATCTCGTGCGACACCGCCAGCGCCGCCGCCTGCTGGGCCGGATCACCGGCGTCGAAGAGGATGTGTGGGTGAAGATTGCCGTCGCCGGCGTGGAACACGTTGCCGGCCTCGAGACCGCGCTCGGCGGCCATGCGGTACACGCCGGCCAGGGCTTCGGCGAGACGGGTGCGGGGCACCACGCCGTCCATGATGTAGAAGCCGCTGGCGGTGCGTCCGTAGGCGCCGAACGCCGACTTGCGTCCGCGCCAGATGAGCGCGCGCTCGGCCTCGTCCTTCGCCACCCGCGTGCTGCGCGCGCCATTCGCGCGCGCCAGCTCGCCGATCATCGTCACCTGACGCTCGAGACTCTCGGCCGGACCGTCCACCTCGATCAGCAGCACGCCCGCGGCGTCGAGTGGCAGACCGATGTGCAGCCACGCCTCGACCAGACCCACGGTGTGACGATCGATGATCTCCATCGCCGCGGGCACGATCCCGGTGGCGATCACCGCCGACACCGAGCGGCACGCCTCTTCGATGGTGCCGAAGTCGAACAGCATGGTCCGGACCGCCGCCGGACGCGGCAGCAGACGCACCGCGATCTCGGTGACGATGCCGAGCGTGCCCTCGCTGCCCACCACCACCGAGGCGAGATCGGCGTCGACGCCGTCCTGACGTTCGTCGCCGAGGGTGACCACGGTGCCATCGGCCAGCACGGTGACGAGCCCGATCACGTGGTTCAACGTGACTCCGTACTTGAGACAATGCGGTCCACCGGCGTTGGTGGCGACGTTGCCACCCACCGTGCTCACCTGCTGCGACGCGGGGTCGGGCGCGTAATAGAGACCGTGCGGGGCGAGGTGCTGGGAGAGCCACAGGTTCACCATGCCGGGCTGCACCCACGCGAACATCCGCTCGGTGTCGAGACGCAGCACCCGGGTCATGCGATTGAGGCTCAGCACGATGCCGCCGTGCTCGGGCGTGGCGCCGCCCGCGAGTCCGGTGCCGGCGCCACGCGCCGTGACCGGCACGCCGCGCGCGGCGGCCCAGCGCACGATCGCCGCCACTTCGTCGGTCGAGCGAGGCAGCACCACCACGTCCGGGCGGTGCTTCTCGATCGCCAGCGCGTCGGTCTCGTAGGTGAACAGTGCGGCGTCGCCGGCGAGCACGCCGTCGTCGCCCAGCAGTGCGTGTAGCTGCGCGAGATCCGGGGCGGTGAGGCGCATGCCGCGAGGGTAGCACGCGGCCGCGCCCGGCGCGGGTCGATCACCGGCACGGAGCGGGCGCGCCGGAGTCAGGACGGCGCGGAGCCGCGGCTCAGCGGTGGGCCACGAAGTACCAATGCGGCGTGCGTGGAACGACCTGGAACAGGGTGTCGCGACCGAGCGTTCTCGGAGGAGCGTCGAGCGTCGTGTACAGGAAACCCGAACCCCGACCACTCTCCCCACGGTACGTGTAGAACATCACCGACAGCGAGTCTCCGCTCACCGCGCCCACCGTCACCGCACCTCCCGCGGACACCAGCCGCGAGAGCGCCGGCAGCCGCCGCTCGCCGGCGGCGAGGTGGCCCCGACGCACCTGCTCGACCACCTCGGCGCGCGGACCGGCGAAGAGCCGCCAGCGGGTCTCGAGGTCGAGCCAGGTCCACGGCACGTACGCCGAGAGCCCGAACACCAGCAGACCCACGAGCAGCGGCCGGGTCTCACGTCGACCATCCGGACGACGTGCCAGCACGAACGCGAGCACCGACACCACCAGCGAGACGATCTGCAGCGGCACGACCGTC
>JBIOKD010000208.1:0-5757 GCA_044451485.1 Candidatus Eiseniibacteriota bacterium
CATGGCACGCTTGAAGCGTTCGCGGTCCTCCGCGGTCTCGATCGCCTCGAGCGAGGCGCCGATCAGCTTCACGCCGTGACGCTCGAGCACGCCGGAGTGCGCCAGCGCCACCGCGAGGTTGAGCGCGGTCTGCCCGCCCAGAGTGGGCAGCAGCGCGTCGGGCTTCTCCCGCTCGATGATGCGCTCGGCGATCTCGGGCAGCAGCGGCTCGATATAGGTGCGATCGGCGAACTCGGGGTCGGTCATGATGGTCGCCGGGTTCGAGTTGAGCAGCACCACCTCGAGTCCGAGCGCGCGCAGCGCGCGGCAGCCCTGGGTGCCCGAGTAGTCGAACTCGCACGCCTGTCCGATCACGATCGGCCCGGCGCCGATCACCAGCACCTTCTTGATGTCGGTGCGGACGGGCATCAGCGCACCCTCTTTGGGGACGCATTGCGCATAGATGGGTCCTTTGCAGCCAGATTGCTCGCCACCCTGCTCTGCCTCACAAGCTCATCAGAGTCCTTGAGGAATCTAGGCACCGCGGCTTCGCAAGCTCGCAGCAGCCCTCCAACAGACACCTGCAAGTATTCATTCGCGTCTTCCAGGAACACTATTCTCGAAGGATGAATGTCCGGGACGAGCACAACTGCCGGAGCGATGGCCGCATTGTGCACGAGCGGGGATCGACAGCGCTGATAGATCGCATCCAGGAGTTTCTTCTGGTAGCCGAGATTGAAGTACTTGCTGTTCAGTGCGTACACGTGTTGAGCAAATCCCGAGATCGTCACTTGTTTGCGCTCGATCGGGACTGAAGTGCCCTCCAAGTAACTGCCAATGGAGTACACGACCGCCAGGAGAAGGGTCACGGCTGGGTAGCCGAGGACGCCGCCGGTCGACACTTGGGTGCTCGACAGAATCTCGGCCCCCTGTACGTATTGGGGAAGGGACTCCCTTAGGAGCGCCGGCAGGTCGCGGTGCACGGCCATCAGCGCACCCCCGCGGTGGCCGGCGCGGTCTTCTTCCGCCCCGCGCCGCCACGCTTCGCCACCGCGTCGGCGAACACGCGGAACCAGGGTCGCGAGTCGTGCGGACCCGGGCTCGCCTCGGGGTGGTACTGACACGCGAACACCGGCAGCTTCCGGTGGATCATGCCCTCGAGCGAGCGGTCGTTGCCGCTCACGTGCGTGACCTCGAACTCGCCCTTCGCGAGGGAGTCGATGTCCACGAAGAAGCCGTGGTTCTGCGAGGTCACCTCGACCGCGCGGGTGCGCAGGTCGATCACCGGGTGGTTGATGCCGCGGTGGCCGAACTTGAGCTTGCCGGTGCGGCCACCGAACGCGAGCCCCAGCAGCTGGTGACCGAGACAGATGCCGAGTGTCGGCACCGCCTGCGCCACCTCGCGCACGGTGGCGATCGCGAAATCGAGCGGTTCGGGATCGCCGGGACCGTTGGAGAGCACCACCCCGGCCGGATCGAGCGCCAGCACCTCGGTGGCACCGGTGCGCGCCGGCAGCACGCGCACGCGAAATCCCTCGGCCCTGAGCCGGCGCAGGATGTTGTACTTGACCCCGAAGTCCAACACCACCGCCAGCGGACGCGTGGCGTCGGCGGGATCGGGCTCCTCGGCGCGACCCGATCCGGTCCACCAGTAGGGCTCGGGTGTGGTCACCAGATCGGCGAGCGCCAGCCCGATCATGCTCGGACTCTGACGCGCCTTCTCGACCAGCGCGTCGGGATCGGGATCCACCGCCGACAGACAGCCGCGCATCACCCCCGCGCTGCGCAGGTGACGGGTGAGGGCGCGGGTGTCGATGCCGCAGATCCCCGGCACCTCCTTCGCCTCGAGCAGGTCCTCCAGCCTCCCGTTCGAGCGCCAGTTGCTCGGGTGCTCGCACATCTCGCGGCACACCATGGCCTGGGCGCGAAAGCGGTCACTCTCGAAGTCCTCGGCGTTGACCCCGTAGTTGCCGAGCAGCGGGTAGGTGAAGGTCACGATCTGCCCGCAATAGGACGGATCGCTCATCACCTCCTGGTACCCGGTCATGGCGGTGTTGAACACCACCTCGCCGGTGGTCTCGCCGCGAGCGCCAACGGACTCGCCGCGGAACACGCGGCCGTCCTCGAGGGCCAGCAGGGCGGGGGGACGACGGGTCATGGTCGGAGCACTCCCGTGGCGGGGGGTGTCATGGAATGGAGCCTGGAAGAATACGTCAGTTGGCGCCGACCGTGGAACGCCTTCCGAGCAGACGCGGCTCGCGCTCCGGGTCGACGTGGGTGACGGCGCCGGCGAGCCACGTGATGAGCACGCGGCCGGCGACCGTGCGGCCGGCGAACGGGGTGTTGCGGCCCTTGCCATGGAAGCGCTGCGGATCGACCACCCACTCGGCGTCGGGGTCGATCAACACCAGGTCGGCGGGCGAGCCGACGGCGACCGACACCTCGGGCAGCCCGAAGACGCGGCGTGGCGCGTCGGTCCACAGCTCGATCGCGCGGGTCAGCGTGAGGTGCCCGGGTCGCACCAGACCGGTGACGGTGAGCGCCAGCGCGGTCTCGAGGCCGACGATGCCAAAGGGCGCGAGATCGAAGGGCTGGCGCTTCTCCTCGTCGGTGTGCGGCGCGTGATCGGTGACGAAGCAGTCGATGGTGCCGTCCACGATCGCGGCGATGGTCGCCTCGCGGTCGGTCTCCGAGCGCAGCGGCGGATTCATCTTGGCGAGCGTGTCGTAGCCCTCGACCGCCTCGTCGGTGAGCGTCCAGTAGTGCGGGCAGGTCTCACCGGTCACCGCGAGTCCGCGCCGCTTGGCGTCACGCAGCGCCTCGAACGAGCCCGCGCAGCTCAGGTGCGCCAGGTGCACGCGACCACCGGTCAGGGCCGCCAGCTCGACGTCGCGTCGCACCATCACCACCTCGGCCGCGGCCGGGATGCCACGGATGCCCAGTCGCGCCGAGACCGGACCCTCGTTCATGTGGCCGCGGCCACGCAGGGTGAGATCCTCCTCGTGACACACGATCGGGCAGCCGGTTGGTACGGCGTACTCGAGCGCGCGACGCATGGTCTCGGCCGACATGATCGGGCGGCCGTCGTCGGAGAACGCGGCCGCGCCCGCTTCGCGCAGCGCGAGGAGTGGCGCGAGCTGTTCGCCCTGCTGGCCGATGGTGACCGCGGCGATCGGGTGCACGCGGCAGTGACCGGCCGCGCGCGCGCGGGAGAGCACCCACTCGACACGCGCCGGCTCGTCGAGCACCGGGCTGGTGTTGGGCATGCACGCGAGGTCGGTGAAACCGCCGGCCGCGGCGGCGCGGGTGCCACCGGCGATGGTTTCCTTGGCCGACTGGCCGGGCTCGCGCAGGTGCACGTGCAGATCGACGAGCCCCGGAGCGAGGACCGCGTTCTCGGCATCGAACACGGTCTCGCCGGGTCGCTCGGACACGGCGCCCGCGGGGGTGACCGCCTCGATCCGGCCGTCGGCGAGCGTCACGTCGATCCGCTCGCCGCTCCGCCAGTGCCGCGCGCCGAGGATCCGGGCGCGCGCGTTCATGCCGCGCTCCGCACCGCCACCGCGCAGCGCTCGAGCACGGCGCAGCGCATCGCCACCCCGTTGGTGACCTGCTCGAGGATCACCGAGCGGCCCGAGTCGGCGACATCGGGCATCAGCTCGACGCCGCGATTGACCGGACCCGGATGCATCACCACGCCATCCGGGTGGAGCAGGCCCACGCGTCGCGCATCGATGCCCCAGTGCCGGCTGTACTCGCCCAGCGAGGCAAGCAGCCCCTGCTCCATGCGCTCGCGCTGCAGCCGGAGCGCCATCACCGCGTCGGCGCCCGCGACCGCGTCGTCGGCGCTGGGCGCGACCCGCGCGCCGAGACCCTCGATGCCCGCCGGCATCAGCGTGGCCGGACCCGCCACCACCACCTCGGTGCCGAGGGTGACGAGCCCGTGGATCGCCGAGCGGGCCACGCGCGAGTGCGCGATGTCGCCGACGATCGCCAGACGGCGGCCCTCGAAGCGCCCGCCCCACACCTGACGCAGGGTGAGCAGATCGAGCAGACCCTGGGTGGGATGCTCGTGGGTGCCGTCACCGGCGTTGATGACCCCGCAGCGGAGCCGGCCTGCCAGGTACGCGGCCGCACCCGACGACGGATGCCGCACCACCACCAGATCGGTGCCCATCGCCTCGACCACCTGGATGGTGTCGAGCAGCGTCTCGCCCTTCACCGTGGACGAGTCGACCGCCGAGAACGACACGACGGTGGCGCCGAGACGGCGCCCGGCCAGCTCGAACGACACCCGCGTGCGGGTCGAGCTCTCGAAGAACGCGTTGCACACCGTGACCCCGGTGAGCGCGTGGCTCGCGATGCCGCCGCGGTCGTGCTGGTCGCGGTAGCGCTGCGCGTCGGCCAGGAGGTCGTTGATCTCGCCACGCGTCATCCCTTCGAGGGCGAGCAGGTGACGGCGGTCGGCGAGGCGTGAAAAATGCCCCGCGCCGGGTGGCGCCAGGGCCGGTAGGGCTTGGGTGGTCGTCATCGCGTACCCCCTTCGCGGCCTCTCGGGGCCGCCTTAAAGAGCCGTCGGTGCAGGACCAGTGCTTCGGCGGAGGATATTAGACGATCGCGTGGGAGCGGGCAAGGCGGCGGGACCCGAAATGGAGGGGCTCAACGTCAGGTCCCGGGCGCCCCCTCGTCCGGTCCCGGCTTGGGCGCGGCTCGGCGCCCCGACCGCGGTGATGGCGGCGGAGTGACTGGTGCCGATTTCCCGGCTGTCCCCTCCTCCCCCTCGTCCAACCAGAACCCCATCGGTCTCAGCAGGTCGCGCAGCCGACGGTTCCCCTTCACGTCGAGACACAGACGCCCGCCACCTTCACGGATCCGCGCCGAAGCGACGAGAAGGACCGCCGACGCGACCTCGTCCAGATGTCCGAGTCGCCGACAGTCCACCCGGATCTGGACTCCGCGCCGCCACGAGGCTTGTTTCAAGATACGATGCAACTCGGTCCGGACCTCGTCGGTGAGCGTCGTCGGCAACTCGATCACATGGCGATCTTCACCGCCCGCCTGCTCCACGTAGTGCGTCAGGGTCTTCGTCCACCAATTCATCGGCACCCCCCCGCGGGGTCCAGCAACGCGAGTGCCCTGTCGTCGTGTCGGCCGTCATCTAGACTTCGCGAGCAGCCGTATCGAACACCGAGTTCGGGCGACGCTCACGCGAACAACGTCCCGGCCCACTACGCCCGACTCGTCATCCCGAGGAGGAGGCTTCGGACCCATGAAGGATCTCCCGCACGTAGACCGAGAACCACTCGAGCTGGGATGCCGTGTCGGGGACTTCGAGACCCCGGCCACGACCGACCCAATCGAAGGCCGCCGAGGCCGGGACTCCCACATGGACCAGGACGCACGCCGCGATCAGAGGAGACCGGCCGATGGCCGCCCGACAATGGATCGCGACCCCGTCCCCGCGGATGATGTCCGTGGCAATGCGGCGCACCACGATCTCGGTCTCGCGCGGCGAGTCCGGCACACCGTGATCGGGGATCGGGAATGAGTGGAACGTCAGACCCATCGCCTCGCACATCTCCCGCTCCTTCTCGAGGCCGAGCAGGTACGCCTCCCGGGACTCCAACAGCGAGACCACCTGATTCAGACCGGCGAGACGCCACGCGCGCACGTCCTCCGCCAGCAGGCCATCGCCTCGCGGGCACGCCATGACGCCAAGACGGAGCCCCGCCAGATCGGGCACCCAGTAGATCGCACCGGGTGTCATGCGGCGACTCG
>JBIOKD010000209.1:0-5752 GCA_044451485.1 Candidatus Eiseniibacteriota bacterium
GGGCGGCACCGTGCCACGCGCCGCGCACGAGCGCCGCGGCCCACCCGGCCCACGAGAATGTCTTTCGGGATCGCCATAGGCCCGACTAGCATCACAGTGGGTCACAGGCAGGCCGTGATCCCGCCGCGCGTATCGATCTCTGCATTGGGGGTCCTCATGTTCTCGCGCACGCTCGCCATCCTGGCGATCGCCCTCCTGTCGCTCGCCCCGGCCACCGCGCTCGCCACCGTCTCGGTCGGGCAACCGGCCTTCGACTTCACCAAGAACCAGCTCGTGAACAGCGCCGCCGGCCCGAGCTGGACGCTGTCGGCCCAGCGGGGCAAGGTCGTCATCCTGTTCGTGCTGGGCTACTTCTGACAGGCGTGCGAGATCGACGGTCCGTCGGTCGAGAGCGAGCTCTGGCAGTACTACCAGACGAATCAACCGGGCAAGGTGATCGTGATCGGCGCAGATATCTGGGACGGGACACCGTCCGCCCTCAACACCTTCAAGAACCAGACCGGCATCACATTCCCACTCCTGCTCAACGCCGGTCTCGACGCGGGTGGGAACCTCGTCACCGCCTACTTCGATCGTGACAACTACGTCATCATCGATCAGACGGGGATCGAGCGTTACAGCGCCCGCCAGCAGGGTTACGGTTACGGGGCGGCACTCGACGTGCCACGCATGCGCGCACTCGTCGACTCGCTGATCACGCACGCGACGGGCGTGGGTGACCCGGGCGCTCCGGCGCCCGAAGCGACGCTCCTCGCCACGCCGAATCCATTCCGCGACCGAACTCGGATCGACGCCGCGATCCCGAGCGCGGGTGCGTCGGCGATCGAGATCTCGGTGCTCGACCTGGCCGGACGCCGGGTCGCCACACTCGCGACACGCGGGCCGGACGCCGGGCACGCGCAGACGACGTGGGACGGGCATGACGACACCGGCCGGGCGCTGCCAACCGGGGTCTACCTGATCCGCGCCCAAGCCGGTGGCCTGCACTTCACACGTCGCATCGTGCTGTTGCGATGAGGTTCGATCCGGCGCGGTGGGCGGTGGTCGCGCTGGTCGCGATCGCCGCCGTCGGATCGACCGCCGCGGATCGGTCCCCCGCCGGTTCGACCGCGAATGCCACGGAGCGCGCCACCGCCGGTTCGACCGTCCCGGCCACGCCGAGCCTCTCGAGTCTGCTGGTCGGCGCGCGCGCGGCACCCGCGTTCACGGCCCGCACCATCGACGGCCACCGCCTCGATCTCGCCACCCTCACCCGGCACGGGCCGGTGCTGCTCGACTTCTGGGCCACCTGGTGCGAGCCATGCGTGACGTCGCTGCCGGAGCTGGAGGCGATCCATGAGCGCTACGCCGCACGCGGCTTCACCGTGGTCGGCATCTCGGTGGACGGACCGCGCAACTTCTCCAAGGTGCGGCCGTTTGTGAGCCGTTACGCGCTGACCTTCCCGATCGTGCTCGACGAGGACGGCTCGCTCCAGGAGCGCTACCAGGTGCGGGCGCTGCCGACCAGCATCCTGATCGACGGCGAGGGACGCATGGTCCACGTGCAGACCGGCTACCGGCCGGGGACCAACGACGAGGTCGAGTCCGCCGTGCGGCTGCTCTGCGCCGCCGCACCCGGCGACTCGGGCGCCGACTCCACCCGATTGGCGCCACGCACGCCGTGAGGGGGCGCGCGCTGGCGCTGCTGTCGATCGGCATCCTGGCCGCGGCCCGACCGGCGGGGGCACAGCTCGCGGTCGACAACCTGCTCGATCTGCAGGCGGGCAACCAGCCCGACGTGCCACCCAGCAACCGCACCAGCACCTACGACCAGTTCAACGCCCAATTCACGACCGATCGTCTGCGCTTCGGCGCGCGATTCGAGGCGAACCGCAACAACGCCGACGTGCTGACCTACAACGAGTTCACCCAGCGCTGGGCCGAGTTCAGCGACACGCACCTGAAGGTCCGCGCCGGCAACACCTACACCATCCTCGGCCGCGGGCTGCTGCAGCGTGCCTTCGAGCTGCCGGGTGTGGTGCTCGACCAGCCGGGTTTCGACTCGCGATACGGCTTCTCGCGCGACGTGGACGGCACGCTGATCGACGCCGACTGGGGTCCGCTCGCGGTGCGTGGGATCGAGGGACGCCCGAACAGCGGCGAGACCTCGCCCTCGGTGGAGAAGACGTACGACATCCCGCGCTACAGCGGCGAGCTGATCGGCGGACAGGCGACCGCGACGGTGTGGCGTGGCGCGCGTCTGGGCGCCGCATACACGCGCTTCGACGCCGACGCCAACACCCGCCACGAGTACGCCTCGGTAAGCGCGGATCTCGACCCGATGCGGCTGTTCGACGTCTCGTCGGTGAGTCTGCCGCTCTACGTCGAGGCCGCGCACCAGAGCCCGAGCTGGACCAGCCTGTTCGACTTCCCGTCCGTCGACACCGATCGCTCGCCACGCGCGCTCTACCTGGGCTCGAACCTGCTGGCGGGACCCTTCGCGCTGGCCGCCGAGTGGAAGGACTACACGCGCTTCCGGCTCGGCTACAACGATCCCCCCTCACTGGTGCGCGAGCAGTCGTTCACGCTCTTGAACCGCACCACCCATGTGCTCGACGCCGACGACGAGCGCGGCTACCAGATCGAGGCCTCGGTCCGGATCGCGCCACTCGGCGTGGTCACCGTGAACCAGAGCCGCGCCGACGGACTCCTGAGCCCGAGCCAGCCACCGCGCCGATACAACGAGAGCTACGCCGAGATCCATCTGACGCCCCGTGGCGCCCCGGCGCTGGAGGCGACGTTGTTCGTCGACGGCGGCAAGGACGAGTTCGTGGGCATCGAGAAGCGCGACGGCTATGGCGGCACCGCGACGGTGCGGATGCCACGCCGGCTGTCGGCGACGCTCGACCTCGAGTACCTGGACGAGCAGCGTCCACCGGACCACTTCCACGACGAGTACGCGTCGATCGCGATCCAGCACGCGGTGTATGGAACCGTCGCGCTGGTGCTGCAACGCACCACCGACCCGGCCGAGGAGAAACCGGCCGACGTCGCGACCCCCGGCATCCAGCCACGCGACTTCGTCTCGGGACTCCTGAGCGTGCCGATCTCGGCGGCGAATACCGTGTCGCTGTTCGTGGGGCAGCGCCGCGAGGGGCTCGCCTGCACCGCCGGCACCTGCTACCGGGTGGAGGCCTTCCAGGGGGTCGAGTTCCGCCTGACGAGCCGGTTCTAGCGCTCGCCACGGTGGGGGGACTTTCGAAATCGTACCGGCGTGGTATCGCCGGCCGGGACTCGTCGCCCCCGAATGCGCCATTTGGACCAATGCATCGCGGGCCCCGCGCTCCTTAGGCTCCTGGCCGTGCCGGACTCACTCGCCGGAGTCACGGCCGGTCCAGGCGGCCCGATGCCCATCGACTCGTATCGCTTTCTCGACTTCGCGACACGCCAGGTGATGAAGGCGTGGGCGGCGCGTCTCGAGCCCGGCGTGATCCCGTTCACGCCGCTGGCGAAACCGCTCCGTGGGTGCACCCTGGCGCTCGTGACCACCGCCGGCGTGGCGCGCAACGACGACCGACCCTTCGACCAGGAGGGCGAGCGCCGCAATCCGTGGTGGGGCGACCCGAGCTTTCGCGCGATCCCGCTCGGCACGACCGAGAAGGACATCCGTCTCTACCACCTGCACATCGACACGCGCTTCGGCGAGGCCGACCTCGACGTGGTGCTGCCGATGCGCCGACTCGCGGAGCTGGTCGACATGGGCGTGGTCGGACGGTCCGCGCCGACACACTACTCCCTGATGGGTTACATCCTCGATCCACGCGAGCTGCTCGAGCGGACCATTCCCGCCATGGCCGAGCGCATGCGTTCCGAGCACGTGGACGTGGTGGCGCTGGCACCCGCCTGACCGTTCTGTTGCCGGTCCGTCGGACTGGCCCAGCGGGTTCTCGAAGCCGGCGGCATCCCGACCGTGACGCTCTCGATGATCCCGCATCTGACACGAGCCGCGGGCGTGCCCCGAATGGTGGGCATCGGTCACCCGATGGGGCAGCCCTTCGGCCGACCTCACGATGCCGACCGGCAGCGCGCGGTGCTGCGCGCGATGCTGGAGCTGCTCGAGAGCGCCACCGGGCCCGACGCGTGCATCGAGCTGTCGTTCGAATGGCATGAGACGCCGGCGCAGGCGCGCAACGCGTCCCGGGACGTTCCGCCGTCGCCGATCGCCCGGTTGCTGCAGAGCCAGCCGTGGTTGCTGCCCCGGCTCTACGGCGGCCGTATTCCCAACGGCGAGGATTGAATCGCCGGCGGATCCCGCTCGGACACATCGCCTGCTACCGGGCGCACGTCCAGGCAAACCCCGCGCAACCTTGACGGCACCGTGCCGTCCACCTCCACTTCCCGCGGCAAGCAGGCTATCCTGCGCGCGGCACCCGTCCTGGTGGCGCCTCTCGGCGCCGCCTCCGTCGCACTCGCGATCTCGAGTCACGAGTCGCGGGGAAACGTCCGGAGAGGAGCGACATGAACGTCTCCTACATCGTGCCGTTGCAGCTCGCCTGGTCGCGGATGGTGCGCATGCTGTTCCGGCCGTTCCGGATCAAGAGCTGGTTCGTGCTCGGATTCGCGGCGTTCCTGTCCGAGTACCTGTCGTGGGGCTATTCCGGGTCGCGGAGCAGCTACCAGCGACACGGGGCCGCGATCCCACAGGAGGGCCTCCGGCGCGTCGTGGAGTTCCTGCGCAACCCGCTCGCGATGACGGTGGTGCTCTGGCTGCTGCTCTGCGCGCTGGCGGTGTTCATCCTGTTCATGTGGATCAGCTCGCGTGGCAAGTTCATCTTCCTCGAGAACGTGGTGCACGAGCAGGCGGGGATCGTCGAGCCATGGCGCCGGTTCAAGCGACTCGGCAACTCGTTGTTCGCGTGGCGGCTCGGCTTCAGCATCGTGTGTCTGCTGCTGGTCGGCGGGATGGTGCTGCCGTTCTTCGCCGCGATCGCGACACTGGTGGCCGAAGACGCGTTCCGCCCCGCCCATCTGCTGGTGCTCCTCCCGCTGGTGGCGATGCTGGTCCCGTTCGGGATCGTGGTCGGCTACACCCTGCTGTTCCTCAACAGTTTCGTGGTGCCGATGATGTACCGGCACGATCTGGGTGCGCTTGCCGCGTGGCGTCGCTTCCTCGATCTCTTCCGGCAGCACGCCGGATCGTTCGTCGTCTTCGGTCTCTTTGCGTTCGTGCTCACGGTGGTCGTCGGGGCCGCGCTGTTCGCGTTCGGGATGTCCACCTGCTGCATCGGATTCCTGCTCCTGGGTCTGCCCTATATCGGCTCGGTGCTGCTGCTGCCGGTCGAGATCACGGCGCGGGCGCTGGGCCCCGAGTTCCTCGCACAGTTCGGTCCCAGCCACATCGTGCTGGTGGCCTACGCGCCGCCAGATCCATCGGGTCGACCGGCCGGGTCATGAAGTTCGCGCCCGTGACCACGGGATCGGCGCGTCCGGTTGCCGGGATTCCGGCGCGGGGAGCGGGCCCTCTGACGGTCTCGACGCGCTCACGGGTGCCATGGATCGCGCCGATCCGCCTCACGTCATGGCTCGTCTGGTCGCTGGCCGGAGCGGCGGGTGGCGTCGGCTGGTCGGCGCTCGCCGCACGCGCGCATGCGCTCGGGATGGATTCGGTCTGCCTGCTCCGTCAGGTCGCGCACGTCGCCTGCCCGACCTGCGGCATGACCCGAGCGCTGGCCCTGCTCGCCGCCGGTGACTGGCGATCGGCGCTGGCGCTCCA
>JBIOKD010000210.1:0-5744 GCA_044451485.1 Candidatus Eiseniibacteriota bacterium
ACACCAGCGACCGCTTCCCGTACTGGCCGCGACGGATCGCCCGTGGCGGCGAGACCCTGGCACCGGCGCCGCGCGAGCATCCCACTCAGTTCGTGGACGCACGCGATCTCGCCGAATGGATGGTGGGGGTCGCGCAGCAGGCGCTCACCGGGCCGTTCAACGCCACCGGGACACCGGATGATCTCACGCTCGGTGTGTTCCTGGAGCGGACACGCGACGCACTCGCCGCCGACACGCACTTCACCTGGGTGGACGAGGGCTTCCTGCTCGAGCGCGGGGTCCGTCCCTGGACCGAGCTGCCGTTGTGGGTGCCGATGAGCGAGTCCGACTTCGAGCGTCTGGACGTCCGCCGCGCGGTCTCGGCCGGTCTGAGCTTCCGCCCGGTCGAGGACACGGTGCGCGACACCCTGGCCTGGGACCGGGCCACGCCCCGGACGGCGCGACCCCCGCGCATGGGTCTGGCGATGCCACCGTCGCTCGATCCGGCACGCGAGCGGGAGCTGCTCGCCGAATGGCACGCGCTCGCCGGAGCCTGAGCGGCGTGAACGATCCGACACCGGCCGGGCGAACTCAACCGCCGTTCCGCGACGCGGGTCTCCTCAGCCGCCGGTAGCGCCGCGCCGGGTGGGTGGCCGGAGTCCACGCCTCGCCGTGGATCGGATCGATCAGGTCGAGGAAGCGGAAGCGGCGCATGGCGCGATCGGTGGTGAGCAGCTCGCGCACCCCGTGCTCGCGCAGGATCACCGCCAGCGCGAACCCGGGCGGCGGTGGACCGGCGATGGCCGCCAGCTCCAGCACCTCCGCCAGGGCCGCGCCGTGACGCTCGCCCGGTGCCAGCCAGCGCACCGACGAACTCGAGCCGACCTCGGCCACGAACCCCCACGCGTCCCGCGCGGTGAGCACCCGGGCTACTCGGTGGGGATGGGTCACGAACGCGAGGAAGTCGTCCACCACCGGCCACGGCAGGGCCCACGGCGCGTCGCCGTTGACCAGACCCTCGAGAGCGGCGGCGGCGCGCCCGTGACCGGGTCCGCCACGATTCACGGCGTGCGCGAGCAGACTCACGTCGACGGCGATCACGTGCGTGTCCCCCGGGGCGGGCCCGGTGCACCGGCGCGGGCCTCGGCCGGGTCGGTGAGGAACGGGCCCAGATCATAGGAGGGGAGCGTGTGACGCGGGCGGCGTGGCGCCGGCGTGGAGAGACCGAGACGCAGCGTGCGCTCGACCACCTCGGTGAGTGTACGGCCCTCCGCGGCGGCCCGGCGCCGGAGCTCGGCGTACAGGTCCTGTTCCAGCAACAACGTTGTCCGTTTCATATGATTAAGCATATGACGTACGGACACCGATCGCCACGACGATTTCGCGTTGAGCGGGCGGACGAGTTCGGGCAGAATGTCACGCGTCCTTCCGTCCGTGATCCCCCATCGACCCGATCCAGGAGCATCCATGTCCCGTGCCAAGACCGGTCGCGCCCGCGCGGCCGCAGCCCCCGCCGTTCCCGGCCACGTCAAGGATCTCTCGCTCGCACGCGGCGGCCGTCTGCGGATCGAGTGGGCGGACCGACACATGCCAGTGTTGCGCACCATCCGCGCGCGCTTCGCCAAGGAGCGCCCCCTCAAGGGTCTGCGTATCGCGGCCTGTCTGCACGTCACCACCGAGACCGCCAACCTGGCGCGCACGCTGCAGGCCGGCGGGGCCGAGGTCTACCTGTGCGGGTCGAACCCGCTGAGCACCCAGGACGACGTGGCGGCGGCGCTGGTGTCGCACTACGGCATCGCGACCTTCGCCATCAAGGGCGAGGACCACAAGACCTACTACTCGCACATCGTGTCGTGTATCGAGGCGCGCCCTCACGTCACCATGGACGACGGCTGCGACCTGGTCACCGTGCTCCACACCAAGAAGAAGCCGTACCTCCGCGACGTGCTCGCCGGCACCGAGGAGACCTCGACCGGGGTCACGCGTCTCCGCGCGATGGCCAAGGGCAAGGTGCTGCGCTATCCGGTCGTGGCCATCAACGACGCCGACACCAAGCACCTGTTCGACAACCGGTACGGCACCGGTCAGAGCACCATGGACGGCGTCCTGCGATGCACGAACATGCTGGTGGCGGGCTCCACGGTGGTGATCGCCGGCTATGGCTGGTGCGGGCGTGGGCTGGCGTCGCGGGCCAAGGGCATGGGCGCGACCGTGCTGGTGACCGAGATCGATCCGCTGCGGGCGCTCGAGGCGGCGATGGACGGCTACCAGGTGGTATCCATGGAACAGGCCGCGCCGCGCGGCGACCTGTTCATCACCGTGACCGGCAACAAGTCGGTGCTCCGTCGCGAGCACTTCGCGGCGATGAAGGACGGCGCCATCGTGGCCAACAGCGGTCACTTCAATGTCGAGATCGACATCCCCGCGCTCGAGCGCATGTCCTCGGCCCGGCGCACGGTGCGGCCGTTCGTGGAGGAGTTCCGGATCGCCGGCGGCCGGCGGATCCATCTCCTCGGCGAGGGTCGTCTCATCAACCTGGCCGCCGCCGAGGGCCACCCGGCGATGGTCATGGACATGTCGTTCGCCAACCAGGCGCTCAGCGTCGAGTTCCTGCGTCGCAAGGCCCGGTCGCTCAAGAAGGACGTGTACGGGGTACCCAGCGACATCGACAAGGAGGTCTCGCGTCTCAAGCTCGCGAGCATGGGGGTGGACATCGACACCCCGACCGCCGAGCAGGTCAAGTACATGGCCACCTGGAGCGAAGGCACCTAGACTCACCGCCCATCCATCCCCACCCAGGTGATAGCATTCGGGCTCACGACCGGCCTCCTTCGTATGCGGCTCTGGTGCCGCAAGGCGCTAACCCGCGATCGTGCGTGGCGGCGTCCCCGCCACCGTCGTGCCTCTCGTTCGCGAGGGGCTCGAACCTGCGACCGCAGGCCGGTCGCTCCATACTGTCTAGCCGATGTGGTGGGGCACGGAGCGGCGCCGCTTGCGGGAGGGCGGCGCGCTCCGTAGCCTGCCGGCATGCGCTCGCGTCGCGTGCCCCGCTCGTTCGAGCCGAATGCCTGGAGCGCGCGACTCGCCACGCGTCGCGCAGCGGGCGCCGCGTTGCTCGATCTCACCGTCACCGATCCCAACGAGGTGGGTCTCGGCGGTGCCGGGGCGGAGGTCGCGGCGGCGCTCGCGGACGCCGCGATCGAGCGCTACCGGCCCGATCCGATGGGTCTCGAGTCGGCGCGCCGGACCTTGGCGGCCGATCTCGCGTCCCGTGGAGACGAGGTCTCGCCCGCCGACCTGATGCTCACCACCGGCACCAGCGAGTCGTACGCGCACGCGTTCCGGCTGTTGTGCGACCCCGGTGACGTGGTGCTGGCGCCGCGTCCGAGCTACCCGCTCTTCGAGCCGCTGGCCGCGGCCGAAGGCGTGCGGATCGAGAGCTACCGGATCGCGTGGGACGGTGGCTGGCACCTGGACGCCGCCTCGCTCGACGCCGCGTTCGCCGCCGGCTCCGGGCGGGTCCGCGCGGTGATCGTGGTGCAGCCCAATCATCCGACCGGGAGCGCGCTCGACGCGACCGAGATGCAGGCACTCGGGGAGCGCTGCGCGACGGCCGGCGCCGCGATCGTTTCGGACGAGGTGTTCCGCGAGTTCGGGTGGCCCGGTCACCCACCGCCGTCGTCGTTCCTCGGCGCGCGTGTCGCGCCGACGCTGGTGCTCGACGGGTTGTCGAAGCGGTGCGGCATGCCACAGCTCAAGCTCGGCTGGATCGCGCTCGCCGGTCCCGAGACGGCGCGACGCGAGCTGCGTGAGGGGCTCGAATGGATCGGCGACCTGTTCCTGTCGGTGGCCGCCCCGGTGCAGCTCGCGCTGCCGGGGCTTCTGGCCGCCCGGGAGCCCTACCAGCGTCGCGTGCATACGCGTCTCGCCGCCAACCGCGCCGCGCTGGAGCGCTTCACCGGCGCGTGCCCGGCGGTCACGCCGCTCGCGGGTGGCGCGGGCTGGGCGGTCGTGCTGAGACTGCCCCAGCGTCTCGACGCCGAGGGCTGGTCGCTGGCGTTGCTCGAGCGCGACGTCGTGCTCCACGCGGGTGACCTGTACGAGATCGAGCAGCCCTCGTGTGTCGTGGTGAGTCTGCTGCCCGACCCGGGCACGTTCGCGGCCGGGCTCGCCCGGCTCGCCCGTCTGGTGAACGACGGATGAGCCGCGGCGATGCTCAGGCCCCGAGGCGGGCGCGATCGCGATACAGATGACGCAGCAGCAGGACCTGGCCGTAGTGACCCGACAGATGCTCGACCACATGGTAGAGCACCCAGCGCAGATCGACCTCGATCACCTCACCGTTGGCACGGGTGCGTGTGAACTCCCGTGTCAGGGCGTCGTCACCGAGACCGCGCAGGTGCTCGACCGTGTGTCTGCGCGCCTCGGCGAGACGCGTGGCGAACCAGTCCCGATCGTGCCCGGCGAGCACCACCGGGGGCGCGCCGCCGGCCGGCATCGGCATGCCGTCGTCGTCGAGCGAGATGCCGAGCACCGACTTGGTGTCGAACGTGGTGCGCCCCAGCGGGGCGACCTGGATCCAGAACACCTCCACCACCGCGATGTGGGCGAGCAGCATCCCGATCGTGTTGCAGCCGGCGATCGGTTGCCAGCCCAGCTCCTCCACCGTGATGTCGGCGAGATCCACGATCATGCGCCGGGTCAGATCGTCGAGCTGCGCGACGTAGCCGGCGATCTCGGCGGAGCGATATCCCTCGCTCGTGGGCAGGCGGTGACGGACGGTGTCGGTCATGGCTTCCTCCGGGTGGTAGCATGCGGAAACGCAGCAGACCGCATCGCCGCCCCGCGGTCAAGGAGGCGCGTCGCGACGTGAGTCCGCACGAAGAGATCCGTTACGACCTCACCGATCATCTTGGCAGCCCCCGGCCCCCCGGAGGCCCCGATCCACGACTGGCCTTCGATCCCAACGCGCACCACGGCGTGTTCCACTTCCCGCCGGGGTTCCTGTGGGGCGCCGCCACCTCGGCCCACCAGGTCGAGGGGGACAACCGCGACAACGACTGGTGGGCCTGGGAGCAGGCGGGTCACGTGCGCTGGCGCTCCGGTCCGGCGTGCGACCACTACCACCGGTACCGGGACGACTTCGACCTCGCGCGCTCGATCGCCCACAACGCGCATCGCTTCTCGCTGGAGTGGAGCCGGATCGAGCCGCGTCCGGGCGAGTACTCGGACGAGGCGCTGGCGCACTACGGCGACGTGATCGACGCCCTGCGCGAGCGCGGCATCGAACCGATCGTGACCGTGAACCACTTCACCTTGCCGCGCTGGCTCGCCGAGCAGGGCGGGTGGGAGGCGCGTGGGGTCGAGGACCGGTTCGTGCGCTTCGTCGAGCGGGTCGCCGACGCCTACGCGACCCGGGTGCGCTGGTGGATCACGATCAACGAGCCGGCGGTGCTGGTGTTCAAGGGCTACCTGATCGGCCAGTGGCCGCCGGGGGTGCAGAGTCTGCACCGCTCGCTCCTGGTGATCCGGCGGCTGCTGCGCGCCCACGTGCTCGCGTTCGACGTCCTCCACCGCCACCGGCCCGACGCCATGGTGAGCGTGGCCATGCACGCGCTCGCGGTGTCGCCGTGCAATCCACACCGGTTGCTCGACCAGGTGTCGGCGGCGGCCCGTCACTATCTGTTCAACCAGATGTTTCTCCGGGCCCTGCTCGACGGCTCGTTGTGGCTTCCCGGCCAGTTCTTCGACCGGTTGCCGATGAA
>JBIOKD010000211.1:0-5693 GCA_044451485.1 Candidatus Eiseniibacteriota bacterium
GCAACTCCTCGGGTGCGCCGCTGTCCGCCTGGCCCTTACCGTTGGTGACCCCATGGCCCATCGCGCGCTTGCCCTGAAGTATCGCCCCCAGGTGTTCGGCGACCTGGTGGGACAGGACCATGTGAGCACCGTGCTGATGCGCGCGGTCGAGAGCGGGCGGGTCGCGCAGGCCTACCTGTTCACCGGGGCGCGCGGAGTGGGCAAGACCACCAGCGCGCGCATCCTCGCCAAGGCGCTCAACTGCGAGCGCCGCGCGTCCGGCAAGCAGAAGACCGCCGATCCGTGCAACGAGTGCACGTCGTGCATCGAGATCACCAACGGCTCGTCGCTCGACGTGGCCGAGATCGACGGCGCCTCCAACCGCGGCATCGCCGATGTCCAGGCGCTGCGCGAAAAGGTGCGCTTCTCGCCCACCGGTGGCCGCTACCGGGTGGTGATCATCGACGAGGTGCACCAGCTCTCGGGTGACGCCTTCGCGGCGCTGCTCAAGACGCTCGAGGAGCCGCCCGCGCACCTGGTGTTCATCTTCGCCACCACCGATCCGCAGAAGCTGCCCGACACGATCCGCTCGCGTACCCAGCGCTTCGATTTCGCGCGGGTGGCGCTGCGCAAGGTCGCCGAGCGGCTGCAACAGATCGCCACGCGCGAGCGCCAGGATCCCGAGGGCGTGAAGTTCACGCTCAGCGAGGGCGCGGCGCTGCTGCTGGCGCAGAAGTCCGAGGGCTCGATGCGCGACGCGGTGAGCGCGCTCGACCAGGTGGTGTCGGCGGGCGAGTCGCAGGTGGACGAGGCGCTGGTGCGGCGCGTGCTCGGTCTCGCCGACCGCGAGGCGTTCTTCACCCTCGCCGCGGCGGTCACGCAACGCGATCCCAAGGCGGCGCTGGCGGCGCTCCACGACGCCTTTGGCAAGGGGCTCGATCCACGCGACCTGGCCGAGGGGCTGGCCGAGCACATCCGTCACCTGCTGGTGCTCCAGGTCGACCCCGCCGCCGAGGATCTGGTGCCGATGAGCCACGACGACATCGCGCGTCTCCGAGCCCAGGCCGAGGGCTGGAGCGAGCACGACCTGCTGCGTCTGCTGCGTCTCGCGAGCGAGGTGCAGTGGCCGATGCGGGACAGCCCGCAGCCGCTGGTGCATCTCGAGGCGGCGGTGCTGCAGATGGCCACACTCGAGCCGGGCGAGACGCTGGCCCAGCTCCTTGCGCGTCTCGAGGCGCTCGAGCAGCGTCTGGCCGGTGGCGCGCCGGCGCCCGCGGCCCCGCGTGGCGGTGGGGCCGCGGCTCCGTCACCGCCGCGCGCGATTTCGCCCATGGGGGCGCCGGCGCCGGTCACACGCGGCGGCGGTGCCACGGGTGGTCGGGGTCCGGCCCCGGGCGCGCCACGGGCGAGCGCCGGCGAGACACCGCGCGCGATCGCGCCGGTGGGGGCGCCGCGTGCCGCCGACGGCGGTGTGCCGGTGACCGCGATCCGTCCCGAGCCCACGCCGCGTGCCGCGACGGGCTCCGACGCCGCATCGCGTTCCGACGCCGGGCCACGTGCCGCGACGGTGACCGACGTCGCCACCGCCACAGCGATGCTGCCGGTGGGCATGCCGGGTCTCGCCACGGCCGCGGTCGCCGACGACGAGCCGTCGGCCGCCACGGTCGAACACGGGGCGATGTGGCTCACGCTGGTGACCCGCGTCAACGAGCGCAAGCCGCTCCTCGGTGCGTTCCTCGGCGAGTGCACGTTCGTGGGCGTGAGCGACGACGCGCTGGTGCTGTCGATGGACGAGGTCCACCGCATGGTGGTGGACGACAAGGACAATCATGCGATCGTGCTGGCCGAGATGACACCGGTGTTCGGACGGACGCTGGCGCTGCGTTGTGTCGGCGCGGGCACCGGCGGCGCCGAAACCACGCGTCCCGCACGGGACCTGAAACCCGCGATCGAGCGCGCGGTGGCGTTCTTCGAGGGCGAGATCATCGAGCGGCCGCGCCGCGACGAGAGGAAGACGTCATGAAGAGCTTCGGCGACATGATGAAGCAGGCCAGCAAGATGCAGAAGCAGATGAGCGAGCTGCAGGAGAAGCTCGGCGAGGCCCGCTTCGAGGCCAGCGCGGGCGGTGGTCTGGTGAAGGCGGTCGTGGACGGGCACTCGGTGCTCAAGGAGCTGAAGCTCGACCCGAAGCTGCTCGCGGACGACGACGTCACCATGATCGAGGATCTGGTGCTGACCGCGGTGGGCGAGGCGCAGAAGAACGCCAAGGAGGCCTATCAGCAGAGCCTCGGCAAGATCACCGGTGGCGTGAACATGTCGATGTTCGGCTAGACGCCGCCGCGCCCCCATGTACAGCTCGAAGTATCTCGAACTGCTGGTCGAGGAGCTCACCAAGCTGCCGAGCATCGGTCAGAAGAGCGCCCAGCGTCTGGCGATGCACCTGCTGCGTGTGCCCCGGGAGGAGGCGTTGCGTCTCGCCGAGGCGATCCGCGCGGTGAAGGAGCGCGTGGGGTTCTGTTCGCGCTGTGGCAACTTCAGCGAGGACGACCCGTGTCTCATCTGCTCCGATCCCACCCGTGACGGCGGCACGATCTGCGTGGTCGAGCAGCCGGTGGACGTGCTCGCCTTCGAGCGCACCGGTCAGTACCGGGGCCGCTACCACGTGCTGGGCGGCGCGCTGTCGCCGCTCGAGGGCACGCACCCCGAGGACCTTCGCATCCCGCAGCTCCTACAACGGCTCAAGGACGGCGAGGTGCGCGAGATCATCCTCGCCACCAATCCCAACGTCGCCGGTGAGGCGACCGCGCTCTATCTCTCGCGTCTGCTCGGACCGCTCGGCGTGCGGGTCACCCGCATCGCCCGTGGCGTGCCGATGGGCTCCGATCTCGAGTACTCGGACATGGTGACGCTGGCGCGCGCCCTGGAAGGCCGCCGCGAGGTCGAGTAGGCCGTGCCCGCCCCCCTGGACGACGACGGCGGATCCGGCGCGCGCTCGCCGCACGTCTTCAAACGCGGCCCGGGACGCTGACCATGGCTCCCCATATGGTGGACGCGATCCGGCTGCTGGCGGTGCTGGTGCTGGTGGCGGTGAACGGATTCTTCGTGGCCGCGGAGTATTCGCTGGTGCGGGTGCGCTGGACGCGTGTCGAGGAGCTGGTGAGCGAGGGCGCGTTCGGCGCGATCGCGGTGCGCGATGCGGTCGAGCGGCTGGAGAAGGCGCTGGCCGCGGTCCAGCTCGGCATCACGTTCTCGAGTCTGGCGCTCGGATGGCTCGGTGAGCCGGCGCTCGCGCACCTGGTGCGCCCGTGGTTCGAGGCGCTGCCGGGCCGGCTGAGCGTCGCCGCGACTCACGGCATGGCGGTGGCGCTGGCGTTCCTCATCATCACCTACTTCCACATCGTGCTCGGTGAGCTGGTGCCGCGCGGCCTGGCGCTCGAGTACACCGACCGCATCGCGCGACTCACCGCCGGGCCGTTGCTGGTGTTCGAGCGCGTGTTCAAGCCGCTGATCTGGCTGTTCCGCTCCTCGGGTGACCTGGTGATCTCGATGCTTCGGCTCCCCGAGCCGGCGGCCGACGAGCAGGTGCACTCGGTCGAGGAGCTGAGCATGCTGGTGGAGGAGACCCAGGAGGCGGGCGGCATCTCGTCGGACGAGGCCGAGTACGTGCAGAACGTGTTCGAGCTGTCGGACAAGAAGGTCGCCGACATCATGGTGCCACGCGAACGGGTGGTGACGCTGTCGGTGAGCGCCTCCGAGGAGGAGGTGCTGGCCACCGCCCGCGACACCGCGCACACCCGCATGCCGGTGTGGGAGGGGAGCCCCGACAACATCGTCGGGATCGTCAACACCAAGGATCTGTTCCACCTCTTCAGCCTGCGTGGGCTGGTGATCCTCATCGACGCGACCTATCCGGCGCTGCTCGTGGACCCGGGCATGCCGGTGGCGCGGCTGCTCGGCCGCTTCCGCCGCGAGAAGCGGGCGATGGCGGTGGTGCGCGACGCCAAGGGGAGTTTTCTCGGCATCGTGACGCTCGAGGACATCCTCGAGGAGATCGTCGGCGAGATCGAGGACGAGCACGACGTGCCCCGCACCATGCGCCGGCTGCCGCCGGCCGCTGCGCGTGTCGTCGCGCCGCCGGCAACTCCTGCCGGTCCGGCTCCGGCCCCGGCCGGAGCACCCGGCCCCGGCCAGCCGCTCGCCGGCAGCGGCGGCATGCCCGGCGGCGAGTCGGGGCGGCCGCCGGCCTGAACCCCACCCGGCGGTGGAGCCCAACTTCCGCTTGCTGTCGTCTTCCCACTCGGTTAGCTTTCTCCTGCCTACACGGACGTGCCTGCCGGAGTCTGTCCCATGACCCTCGAGCCGCCACCGCGCGGAGGGGTGCCATGTCACAATGGACTCTGTTCGAAAAGGATTTTCGCTCGATGGACGAGGTGCTCTATGAGCTCCTCGAGCGTACCAACGCTCTGTCGGTCCATCTCGTCGACCGCTCCGGTCAGCTCGTCACCAGCGCCGGACGCACGGGCGACTTCGATCCGGTGGTGTTCGCCAGCCTGATCGCCGCTGATTTCACCGCCAACAGCGAGCTGGCCCAGCTGCTCGGGGACCCGGCCGCCCACGCGGTGGTGAGCGAGGGACCACAACGCAGCGTCTACTCGTGCATGCTCGCCGAGCGCATCATCATGTGCGCCGTCTTCGATCGCCGCAGCTCGCTCGGGCTGGTGCGTTTCCGGTCCCAACGCGCGGCGGCGGCGCTCGATCCGCTGTTCCGCAGTCTGTTCGAGAAGGTCGGCGTGGCGGCGGAGACGCCACAGGAGGCCACGGCGTTCGCGGATGCCGCCGGCCGCGAGGTGGACGCGCTGTTCGGGGAGTGACGGCGCGGCACACCGGTCGCGCGGAGACATCCATGGCGCTCATCAATCACCGGGCGCGCGAGATCCATTTCAAGGTCGTCTATTACGGCCCCGGGTTGGGTGGGAAGACCACCAACCTGCGATTCCTGCACGACCGTCTGCCACCGGAACGGCGCGGGCGTCTGATCTCGATCGCGACCGACCACGAGCGCACCTTGTTCTTCGACTTCCTGCCCATCGAGCTGGGGCAGATCAGCGGGCTACTGACCCGCTTCCACCTCTATACCGTGCCCGGCCAGCAGTACTACCAGCGCTCACGACGTGCCGTGCTGCAGGGGGTGGACGCGATCGTGTTCGTCGCCGATTCGCATCCGGCGCGCGAGATCCAGAATCGCGAGTCACTGGCCGACCTGCAGGTGAATCTCGCCTCGATCGGTATCGACGCCGAACAGCAGCGCCGACTGCCGTGGGTGGTGCAGTACAACAAGCGTGACCTGCCGCTCGCTCTGCCGATCGAGCGTATGAGCGCCGCGCTCAATCCGGGTGGCGCGCCCGAATTCGCGGCGGTGGCGAGCCAGGGCCGGGGCGTGAACGAGACGCTCAAGGCGGCGTGCAAGTTGGCGCTGGCGCGGCTGGTGTCGGAAGCGCACGAGCGGCGTCCGGCTCCTGCGGCGCCGGCTCCGGCATCGACGACGACGGCCGCGCCAGCTCCGGCATCGACGACGACGGCCGCGCCGGCTCCGGCCGGGACTCCGGCGGGCACGCCGGCTGCGGCGGGGGGTGCCGGCCCGGCGGTCGCGGCCGCCACCGGAGCGCACGCCCCACGATGAAGCGTCTGTATCGCTGGGCCGCGACCCTCGGACC
>JBIOKD010000212.1:0-5684 GCA_044451485.1 Candidatus Eiseniibacteriota bacterium
CAGGACAACGCGAACGACGGCCAGGCGCGATGGAACCTCATCTCGCGGAATGGCCAGGACATCGTGAGCGGCATCTACGTCTTCGTGGTCCAATCGAGTCAGGGAACGCAGCGCGGCAAGTTCGTCGTCATCCGCTGACGGACGCGGGCTGAAGGAGGATACAGTGAGAAAATTCGTCGTGACCCTGTGCCTGGTCGGGATGACCGTACCCGGGCTGGCCGGGGCCGCCGATATCTTCGAGAAGGTGGGCACCTTCGACGGCCAGTTCCTCAAGATCGACGTGGGAGCCCGCGCTTCCGGGATGGGAGGCGCGTTCGTGGCCGTCTCGGACGACGCCAGCGCGTTGTACTGGAACTGCGCCGGGATCGCGCGAATCGAGGGCTCTCAGCTCTCGCTCAACAACGCGATGTGGATCGCCGACATGCAGTTCAACCAGATCGGCTACGTGTTCCACGTCAAGAAGTTCCCGGGTGCGTTCGGGGTCAACGCGCGTTCCCTCAGCATGAAGCCGATGGTCGAGACCACCGCTTATCAGCCCGACCCGGTGGTCGGGACCGGCCGCACCTTCGACGCCGGGATGATGTCGCTGGGTCTCACCTACTCGCGCTCGTTCACCGACAAGTTCAGCGCCGGGGTGACGGCGAACTTCATCAACGAGGGGCTCGCCGACCTGTCGCAGCAGACCTACGCGTTCGACATCGGCACGTTGTACGACGTGGGCACGCTGGGCATGAAGATCGGCATGTCGATCGAGAACATCGGCACGCAGGTCAAGTTCATCGAGCGCGAGGGGCGCATCCCGTCGATCTTCCGGGTCGGGACCTCGTTCCAGGTGCTCAATTCCGCGGAGAACAAGCTGGTGGGCTCGTTCGACTTCTCCCACCCGCCGGACAACGCGGAGCGCATGAACGTCGGCGGCGAGTACACGTTCCACGACTTCCTCAGGGTGCGGGGCGGCTACAACATCAACTACGACGCCCAGGGGCTCGCCGGCGGCGTCGGGTTCCGTTTCCCGATCTCGTCGATGGGCAAGGCCGATCTCGACTACGCCTACACCGACATGGGTGATCTTGGAGGGGTACACCGCTTCTCGCTCCAGTTCGGATTCTGATCGGACACGTGACTCCTTCGCATGCCATCGTTCCCCGGCCAACGCGCTCCCCATGGGGGGCGCGTTCGGCTTTTGGGCGGTTCGGGCGCGCGGCGCTGCTCGCCGCCTTCCTGGTGACGCTCGCGCCGGGGCTGGCCGGCGCGACCAACGAACCCCGGGAGGACGGCTCGGGGCCACTGCCGTGGCGGCTCGGCGGCCCCCTGCGCTTCACCGTCGACGGCGCCACGTTCCCGGACAGCGTCGGGGCCATGTACGAGGTCTACGTTCGGGTCCCTCCGGCCACTCTCGAGGCATTGGCCGACGCCGACAGCGGCGGCTCGGTGCTGCACATCGAGACCACCCTGCATCCGCGCAGCGGCGGTGGCCGGGAGGGCAGCTCGAGCCGCGAGTTCACGCTCGCGGCCGGGGACACCGGTGGTGTGTTCGGCAAGGTCTTCCTGTTCCGCTTTCCGGTCCGCTCGGGACGCTATCGCCTCACGGTCCAGCTCATCGACCAGCTGTCCCAGAAGCGCGGGCTCGCCTACGTCGGACGCAAGGTCACCCAGCATCGCAAGGTCGAGGGCGAGATTGTGGTGAGCACCGGAACCGGCGGACGCGAGCTGGCCGATCCCGAATTCGGCTGGATGGAGGCGCAGCACGGGGCGGCGGGCGCGTTCGAGCACGGCGAGCTGGCGATGCTGCCGGATCCCGACCGTCTGTACGGTCTGCTCGACCAGCGTCTGCTGATCGGGATCGCGGCGCGTTCGCCCGACCCCGCCCGGGCATGGCACTGGACCACGCGCGTGCTCGATGCCACTGGCGCCGAGCGGCTGCGTCAGGAGGGCACCGGCGCCGCAGGCACGATGCTCGCCGCGCAGGTGGATTTCGATCTCTCGCCCCTTCCCGCCGGCGGATACACGATCCGGGTCGAAGCGGCCCAGGAAGGCGATTCGGGACCGATCGTCCGCACCGCGCACTTCGAGATCGCGTGGCAGCCGCAGACCTGGTACCGGGATCCCGAGGAGATCGCCGACGAGATGCACTTCATCATGGACCGGAAGGAGGAGGACCGCTTCGAGGATCTGGGTCCCGGCGGACGCGAGGCCTTCATCGACGAGTTCTGGCGGCTTCGCGACCCGGACCCCGACACCGCAGTCAACGAGGCGCGTCTGGCCTATCTCGAGCGGATCGCGTTCGCCAACCGCACCTGGTCGCGGGCCGGCCTCCAGCCGGGGATGTTCACCGACATGGGCCGGGTGCTCATTCGTTACGGCCAGCCGGACGAGATCGAGCGCCAGGTCGTTCCGGCCGGGGACCAGGACCTGAGTCGCGTCCAGGAGGCCTTGAACGAGGCCCAGGGCCGTCCCACGGGCGTCCTCGATTCGCCCGGCCCGGGAGGAGATCAGCGCCCCTGGGAGCTGTGGATCTACGAAGAGGGTTGGGTGAGACACCCGCTCGCGGCACCCCGTGACGCGGTGCTCAACCCAAAGCAGCGCCACCGCCTGTTGTTCCTGTTCGTCGACGAACAGGGCTACGGCGACTTCCGGCTGCGCTTCAGCACCGAGTAGGTCTCCGCCCCCAAGCCGGCCGCTCGAGCCCCCAGCCGGCTGCAACTCGACCGGTCGGCGTGCGCCCCTCCAACGCTCGCACGCCCGCTCGGGCGCCGGTCCCGCGACTCCTTGGCGCCGCGTTCACCTCCACTCCGTGGCCCGCTTGACCGTCGCTCGGGGCCTAGGCCATAGTCCGGGACCAAGTCCTAACTGCGTCCGTTACAGACGGTTGTCGGACCCGTCCCGGCGCCCGTCGGAGATTCCACGATGCGCCTCGGGATCCTCACCGGTGGCGGCGACTGCCCCGGTCTGAACGCGGTCATCCGCGCGGCCGTGGCGCGCACGCTCCGCACCTATGACGGGCATCTTCTGGGCTTCAAGGACGGCTGGCGTGGGTTGCTGACCAACCGGGTGGTCGAGCTCGACTTGAACGTGGTGGCCGGTATCCTCCCACGCGGTGGCACCATGCTCGGCACGTCGCGGGTGGACCCGCTGCGCGAGCACGGCGGTCTCGAAACCATGCGACGCGCCTTCGAGCTGCACGACCTCGATGGTCTCCTGGTGTGCGGGGGCGACGGCACGCTGTCGGCCGCCCTGCAGGTGTCGGAGGCGGGTCTGCCGGTGATCGGCATCCCCAAGACCATCGACAACGACGTGCCCGGCACCGACTACTCGTTCGGATTCGACACTGCGCTCTCCACCGTGGTGCACGCGGTCGACGCGTTGCACACCACCGCCGAGTCCCACGATCGCGTCATCGTGGTCGAGGTCATGGGACGCACCGCGGGATGGCTGGCATTGTGCTCGGGGATCGCCGGCGGGGCGGACGTGGTGGTGGCCCCCGAGGAGCCGCTCAGCGTCGAGCAGGTGTGCAGTCTGCTGCGACATCGCATCGCTCGCGGTCGTGACTTCAGCATCGTGGTGGTGGCCGAGGGGGCGCGTTTCGAGCCCGACCCCGATGGCCGCACCCTCGAGATCCCGACCCGCGTGGATCCGTTCGGACGCCCTCGCTTCGGGGGCATCGGCGACGTGCTCGCGCGCCGCATCGAGGAGACGATCGGGGTCGAGGCGCGCACCGTGCAGCTCGGTTACGTGCAGCGTGGCGGGACCCCGACCGCGTTCGACCGGCTGCTCGGCACGCGCATGGGGGTGATGGCGGTGGATCTCGCCGCCCGCGGGGAATGGGGTCGCATGGTGAGCCTGCACGGGCTCGAGGTGCATGCCGTCACGCTCGACGTGGTTCGGCAGGGCCCGCGACCGTGCGCGCGGGGCATCGTGGACGTGGCAAAGGTGTTCTTCGGATGACGACACGCGGCCCTCGGGCCGTCTCGAACGACAGGAGAAGACGAACATGGCACTCCGGGTGGGCATCAACGGGTTCGGACGCATCGGCCGGCTGGTCGTGCGCGCCGCCGAGCGGCGCGGTGTCCCGATCGACTTCGTGGCGGTGAACGACCTCACCGACGCGGCGACGCTGCAGCACCTGCTCAAGTACGACAGCGTGCACGGGATCTGGGCCGAGTGTCCGAGCAAGCCGAACGGCGACGGCAGCATCGCCGCGGCCGGCGACCTCATGAAGGTGTTCGCCGAGAAGGACGCCTCGAAGCTGCCGTGGAAGGATCTCGGCGTCGACGTGGTCATCGAGGCCACCGGCAAGTACACCGACAAGGAGAAGGCGGTCGTCCACCTGGCGGCCGGCGCCCGCAACGTGCTGGTCTCGGCGCCGTCGAAGGGCGCCGACCTGACCTTCGTCTTCGGTGTCAACGACGGACTCTTCGACCGGAACAAGCACGCGGTCGTCAGCATCGGCTCGTGCACCACGAACTGCCTGGCGCCGGTCGCCAAGGTGCTGGACGACGCGTTTGGCATCGAGTACGGCCTCATGACCACGATCCACGCCTACACCAACGACCAGAACATCCTCGACCTGCCACACAAGGACCTGCGACGCGCGCGGGCGGCCGGGATGAGCATGATCCCGACCTCGACCGGCGCCGCCAAGGCGATCGGGGAGGTGTTGCCCGGTCTCAAGGGCAAGCTGGACGGTCTGGCGGTGCGGGTGCCGGTGGCGGACGGCTCGCTGGTGGACCTGGTGGCCAAGCTCAATCGCCCCGCCGACAAGGGGGCGGTCAACGCGGCGATGAAGACCGCGGCATCCGGTCCGATGAAGGGCATCCTCGACTATTGCGAAGATCCGATCGTTTCCATCGACGTGGTCGGCAATCCGGCGAGCAGCGTGTTCGACTCGCTGTCCACGGTGGTGATGGCCGGGAGCACGGTCAAGGTGCTCTCGTGGTACGACAACGAATGGGGCTTCTCCAACCGGATGGTGGACGCCCTGCTCAGGATGGTGTGACATGGAGACGACCATGAGCTTCGCCAAGAAGACCGTGAAGGACCTCGCCCCGGCGTGCAAGCGGGTGCTGGTGCGGGTCGACTTCAACGTGCCGCTCAAGGACGGCGAGGTGTCCGACGACACCCGCATCGTCGCCGCGATCCCGACCATCCGCTACCTGCTCGACCAGCGGGCGCGGGTGATCCTGGTGTCGCATCTGGGTCGCCCGAAGGGTGGCCCCGACCCCAAGTACAGCCTCAAGCCGGTCGCCACCCGTCTCGAGCGTCTGCTCCGGCAGCCGGTGGCGTTCGCCTCCGACTGCGTCGGCCCCGAGGCCGAGAGCAAGACGCGGGCGGTCGGCGACGGACAGGTGCTGCTGCTCGAGAACCTGCGCTTCCATCCCGAGGAGGAGGCCAACGATCCCGCCTTCGCCGAGCGGCTGGCGGCGCTGGGCGAGATGTACGTCAACGACGCGTTCGGCACCGCGCATCGCGCCCACGCCTCGACCGAGGGGGTGACGCGTTATCTCAAGCCGGCGGTGGCCGGGTTCCTGATGCAGAGGGAGCTCGAGTACCTCGGCCGCGCCCTCGATCAGCCGGCACGCCCGTTCGTGGCCATCCTGGGCGGGGCCAAGATCTCGGGCAAGATCGACGTCATCGAGAACCTGCTGCCGCGGGTGGACAGCGTGCTGGTCGGCGGCGCGATGGCG
>JBIOKD010000213.1:0-5680 GCA_044451485.1 Candidatus Eiseniibacteriota bacterium
GCGCGCACCCGGCAGACCACCGACGGTGAAGCGGATGCCGCCACCCGGATCGAGCACGCGCACGCGGTCCGCTGCGGGATCGGCGACCCACACGTTCCCGCGCACCGGATCGACTGCCAGCCCGACCGGTCCCGCGAATCCACCCACGGCGGCGAGCGTCGCGCCGGTCGAGGACAGCTTCCACACCATGGCGGCGGTGAACGAGCTCACCCACACGTCGCCGGTCGAGGGGTTGATCGCAACACGCGAAGGCTCTGGAACCGTCACCGGTCCGAGGTCGCCCAGGTCGACGTCACGATGCAGCACGCGGTTGGCATCACGCTCGCAGACCCACAGCGAGCCGTCGAAGCCCGACACCGCCACCCCGATCGGCAGCGCCAGCCCCTGGAGCGCCTGGATCACCCGTCCGTCGGGTCCCAGGTGCAACACCTGGCCGGCGTCCTCGGCGCAGACCCACGCCGAGCTGTCACCGGGGACCGCTGCCAGCGCCCCCGGGGTGCCGCTCACCGGGATGGTCACCGTGACCCCGCTCGGAATGTCGAGCACCCGCACCTGGGAGGCGTCCGGGTCCGAGCACCACACGCGTTGCGTGCTGCTGTCGGCCGCCACCGCGACCGGCCCGAGGAAGCCACCGTGTATCACGGCGACGTGACGCCCGTCGGCGGTGATTTCGAGCAGGGCCTGGTCCGTGCCATCGGCCACCCACGGGATCTGTGGGCCGGGGGTGGCGACGTCCTCGGCGGGGCCCGTCCCGGGGCCGGTGTCGAAGAGATAGTAGAGACGGTAGAAGTGATCGAGTCCGTTGAGCAGCCCGAGATCCGAATAGTGTCCGATGGTGGGGCGCAGCACGGCAGAGATGGCGTGGTAGGTGGTCTCGTTCGCGGTGCGACGCCACACTTGGTATCCGGTGAGCCCGGTGGCCGTCTGGGGCTGCCACGACAGCTCGACACGGCCGTCGCGCGCCAACGCCACGAATCCGGCAGGGCGCCCCTGCGTGGTGCCGTTGGCGGGGTCGAACGGGTTGGCCCGGTCGCGCTCCGCGCACCCGCCGATCGCGAGGAGCAGGAGGACCCCGGGCAGTGCCCGGCTCAGAAGCGGACGGCGAGCGCGCATCGGTAGGGTTCGACGATCAGCGAGACGCGTCCCGCCGGGGGCCGGCGTATGAAGCGCAGGTAGAGCCCGGTGACGATCAGCGCCTGCCCGGTGAGCAGGGTGCCGCGCGACCACCGGTCGAGCTTTACCGTGCGGTCATAGAGCGACTCGATCCGGGCCGGATCCGTCTCCACCAGGTACTGGTCATAGGTCTGGTCGGCCTCGTGGGCGATCGCGAAGGAGGCCACGGTCAGGGCCACCCCGCCCCCGATGCACACGTAGGAGCCCATGTGGGACTGGGAGGAGTGCTCCTCGAGGGGCACCACCGGGAACGGCGCGGCCGCCTGCGCGGGCGCACAGGCGGCCGGTCCGGGGTGCGTCTGCAAGATCAGGAGGGCGAACACGCCCCACAGGATCGGTCTCACACGATCCCTCAGCCGGAGAGCTTTGCGGCGAACCGGGCCAGGCGGGCCTTGTGACGGTTCGCGGTCTCCTTCTTGATGATGCCCCTGGCGGCGGTGCGATCCAGAATCGACACCGCCTGCTGCAACGCGGTGCGCGCGACGGCCCCGCTCTTGGCTTCACGGACCGCCTTGATGGCCGAGCGCATCTCGCTGCGGACAGCGATGTTGCGCTGCCGGGCCTTTTCGTTCGTGATGACGCGCTTGGCCGCGGACTTGTGGTGCGGCATGGGATCCTCCGAGGGGACGTCTCGACGTCAGTGAGCCCCGGAGGATAGGGGCGCCCCATGGGGGTGTCAAGAGTCGCGCCCGCTCGCGGGGCGTCTTGGGCGGCGGCAAAGGCTTTCGGCCGTTGATGCTTGTTCCGGGCCGGGTGTACTGTGTCGACTCACGCTATCTTGCGCGGGTCTCTTGGGGGTCCTTTGAGCGTCCTCAGCGAGAAGATCCTGAATTTGCCGGCGCAACCGGGGGTCTACCTGTTCAAGGACGCCCGGGGTCGGGTGCTGTACGTGGGCAAGGCCAAACGGCTTTCGGACCGGGTCCGGAACTACCTGACCGGCCAGGACACCCGCCCGCTGGTGCCCGAACTGATGGCCGAGGCCGTCGACCTGGACGTGATCCTGACCGACACCGAGGTCGAGGCGCTGCTGCTGGAGTCCACCCTGATCCGCCAGCACAAGCCCCACTACAACATCCTGCTCAAGGACGACAAGAGCTTCCCCTACGTGCGGGTGAGCGTGCAGGAGGAGTTCCCGCGGCTCTCGGTGACCCGCCAGGTGCGCGAGGACGGGGCCCGCTACCTGGGTCCCTACGTGGACGTGGCGCGGATGCGTCGCACCCTGCGCGAGCTGCGCCGGATCTTCCCGGTGCGCACCTGCCGGGACATCGAGGACTATCGCCGGCGTGACCGTCCGTGTCTGTATTTCCACATCAAGCGCTGTGTGGGGCCCTGCACCACCCGCTCGCGGGTGACGCCCGAGGAATACCGCGCGCTGGTGGACGGTCTGCTGCTGTTCCTCACCGGGCGCGACGAGGAGCTGCTGCGCAAGCTTCGGGCCGACATGGCGCTGGCCTCCGAAACACGCGACTACGAGCGTGCCGCGCGTCTGCGCGACCAGATCGGGCTGCTCGAGTCGGTGCGGGTGCCACAGACGGTGGTCGCGGCGCGTGGCCCCGACGCCGACGTGCTGGGGCTGGCGCGTCACGGCCGGCGCGCGGCGGTGGTGACGCTGCGCGTGCGCGAGGCGCGGGTGACCGGCAAGGAGTCACGCACCCTGCAGGGCGTGGAGGGGGTGTCGGACGCCGAGCTGCTCCAGAGCTATCTGGTGCAGCACTACCTGGCGCTCGAGCAGGTGCCGCGACGCATCGTGGTGGGCGCGCTGCCGCCCGACGCCGACGCGCTGGCCGGGGCGCTGACCCGGCGTGCCGGGCACAAGGTGGAGCTTGCGGCCCCGGCGCGTGGTCGCGAGCACCGGCTGGTGGCGAGCGCCGAGCGAAACGCGGCGATGGCGCTCGAGGACCTGGCGGCACGCGAGGCCGGGCGGCGCGCCCGTTTCGCGCCCGAGGTGCTCGATCTGCAGAAGGTGCTGGGTCTCGAGACGCCCCCGTACCGGATGGTGTGCTTCGACATCTCCAATCTGGGCGGCGACCACGCGGTCGCGGCGGTCACCGCGAGCGAGAACGGGCGTCCACGACGCGGGCTCTACCGGCGCATGCGGATCCGGCGTCCGGGGCCCGACGACTTCGCGATGATCGGCGAGGCGGTGGAGCGCTGGTGGGCGCACGTCGAGGCGGGCGAGCTGCCGCGCCCCGACCTGGTGGTGATCGACGGTGGCGAGGGACAGCTCGCCGCGGCCCGTGCCGCGCTCGACCGCACCGCGATCCGACCGGCGCCGATCGTGGCGCTCGCGAAGCGCGAGGAGACGGTGGTGCGCGAGAAGGCGCCGCCGCTCACCCTGCCGCGTCGCAGCCCGTCGCTGCGCGCGCTTCAGCGTCTGCGCGACGAGGCGCATCGCTTCGGGCTCGCCTATCACCGCCGGCTGCGCTCGCGGGCCCGGGTGACCAGTGCGCTGGACGCGGTTCCGGGGATCGGTCCAGCGCGTCGCGCGGCGCTGCTCAAGGCGTTCGGCTCGGTGGCGGCGCTTCGCGAGGCCGATGCCCAGACCATCGCGCGTGAGGGACACATCCCGGTGCCGCTCGCGACCCGGGTGATCGAGACTCTGCGTGGTGTGGGGGGCGGCGCCCCGGATCGGAGGGCCTCGTGACCCCCACGCTGACTCCGGGGCGCCCAACGCCGGCACGCGCCGGCACGAAGCCGGAGCGCGTGACGCGACGGCGGCCCGGACGACCAGCCGCGCCGCGACCGGTGCCGGCCGTGACGCTGTCCCGTCCGGTCGAGGCGTTCCTCGACGAACTGCGTGGCGGCCGGAGGTTGAGCCCCCGCACGGTCGACGCCTACGCCCGTGACCTCGCCGACTACCAGACGTTCGCGGTGCGTGCCGGTCTCACCGACTGGAAGGAGGCCGGCCGCACCTTCGTGGACGGCTATTTCGCCTGGCTCGCGCGTCGTGGGCTCGCCGGCGCCACGGTCGCGCGGCGTCGCTCGGCGTTGCGCGGCTTCCACGCCATGCTCGCCCGGCAGAGCCAGCCGGTGGCCGACCCGCTCGACGATCTGCCGCCACCGCGACGCGAGCGCAAGCTGCCCCATGCGCTGTCGGTCGAGGACATCGAGCAATTGCTCGCGCAGCCGGCGGGAGAGGGGGCGCTGGCTCGCCGCGACCGGGCGATGCTCGAGCTGGCCTACGCGAGCGGTCTCCGCGTCTCGGAGCTGACCGGACTCGAGCGTTCGCGGCTCGATCTCCGGCATCGCGCGGTCACGGTGGCGGGAAAGGGCGGCAAGGAGCGGCTGGTGCCGTTCGGACGCGCCGCGGAGCGCGCGCTGCGCGACTACCTCGAGCACTCCCGACCCCGACTCGCGCCCCGGGCGCGTCACGACGTGGTGTTCGTCAACGCCCGCGGGGGGCCGCTCGGGCGCATGGGATTCTGGAAGATCCTGCGTCGCCACACACGCGCGGCGGGTCTCACCGGCCGGGTGCATCCGCACGCGCTCCGTCACTCGTTCGCCACCCACCTGTTGCAGGGGGGAGCCGATCTGCGCGTGGTGCAGGAGCTGCTCGGACACGCCTCGGTGTCCACCACCGCCATCTACACCCATCTCGACCGGGCCTATCTGCGCGAGGTGCATCGATCGTTTCACCCGCGCCCGTGACGTTCCACCGACCGGATGCCAGGAGAAGTGGATGACCTTTCATCGAGCAGGGATCGCCATCGCGCTGACGTTGTGTCTCGCCGCTCCGGCCGCCCGCGCCGGGACGGTGGTGCTGCCCCGGGCGGGCCAGGTGGGGCTCGGCATCCAGCTCGGGTACGGCACGCTGCTGCAGTCGGACAGCTACGGGGAGACGTTCGGGGCCGGCGCGTCGTACGTGGTGCATCTGCGCTACCGCATGCGCTACGAGCGCGCGTTCGGGCTGACCTTCTCCTCCGAGCGTTTCGACGTGCGCACTCCGGTGCCCTGGGACCCCGCGAACGACACCACGATCAAACCCGAGCGTCTCAACACGACGCTCTCGGGTCTCGACTTCTACCAGATGTTCGGCACCCGCACCCCGACCGTGAAATACGTGCTCCTGAGTGCGGGGCTCTCCCAGGAGCGCGTGTTGGACAATGACGGGGAGACCGAGATCGCGACCGATTTCGCGTCCGACGGTCTGTACGTCGGCGCCGGCGCCGGCATCGAGCGCTTCTTCTTCGGCTCGGCGGCCTGGGATCTGTCCGCGCGCTACAACGCCATCTTCACCAACGGCAAACCACACCAGGACATCCAGGGTTCCCTGGGTCTGATCTGGTACGCGAGCTACTGATGCTGCCCGCGCTCCGCATCGCGTTCGAGGGCGCGGCCCGCACCGTGACCGGATCGCGGCACCATGTCACCTTCGGCGGCTACTCGTGGCTGTTCGACTGCGGGCTCTACCAGGGTCATCGCGACGAGGCCGAGCACGTCAACCGGACCTTCGCGTTCGAGCCCGGGACCCTCGACACGGTGGTGGTGTCGCATGCCCATCTCGACC
>JBIOKD010000214.1:0-5661 GCA_044451485.1 Candidatus Eiseniibacteriota bacterium
CCGCCACACCCGTCATTCGCGCTCCACGACGAACGCGGCGCCCTGGCCGCCGCCGACACACAGAGTCGCCAGACCACGCTTGAGACCGCGCCGGCGCAGCTCGAGCAACAGCGTGAGTAGCAGCCGCCCGCCCGACGCGCCGACCGGATGTCCGAGCGCGATGGCGCCGCCATTCACGTTGAGACGCTCGAGCGGGATCTCGCCGAGCGCGCGCTCGCGTCCCAGCTCGCGTCGGGCGAAGGTCTCGGAGCGCGCGGCGTCGAGACAGGCCAGGACCTGCACGGCGAACGCCTCGTTGATCTCGATCAGCTCCATGTCGGCGAGACCGAGACCGGCCGCGGCCAGCGCCTTGGCGCTCGCGAACACCGGTCCGAGACCCATGCGCGCCGGCGAGAGCCCGGCGAACGCGTACGACACGATGCGTCCGAGCGGTGGTGTCGGCCACCCGGCGGCGGTGGCATCGTCGCCGATCAGCAGCGCCACCGCGCCGTCGGTCACCTGACAGGAGTTGCCCACGGTGACCGTGCCGTTGCGGCGGTCGAAGTAGGGCTTGAGCTTCGCCAGTGCCTCGAGCGTCTGTCCCTCGCGCGGTCCCACGTCGTCGGCCACCATCTCGTGCGCGGGGTTCGGGAACACCGGCACGATCTCCTCGCGCAGCCGCTCGCGCGCCGCGATCGCGCGCTGGTGGCTCATCAGTGCGAACTCGTCCTGGCGCTCGCGGCGGATGCCGAACTCGCGTGCCAGCACCTCGGCGGTCTGACCCATGTTGAGCCCGCACACCGGATCGGTGAGACCCTCGGCGAGCGCGATGCGCGGCTTGAGCAGCTCCGGCTTGAAGCGGGTGAATGCCGCGGCCTTCGCGAGCGGCGTCTTGGCGCGCATCAGGCCCTCGAGCCACTCGCCGTACTCGAACGGGTACATGAGCGGGATGCGACTCATGGACTCCATGCCGCCCGCCACCATCAGACGCGCGTCGCCGAGCCGGATCCGCTGCGCCGCGGTGGCCACCGATTCCATGCCCGAGGCACAGTTGCGATGCACGGTGGCCGCGGGGACCGGCTCGGGCACGCCGGCCCGCAGCGCCACCACCCGCGCGGTGTTGGCCGCCTCGGCGGGCTGCGCGCAGTTGCCGAGTACCACCTCGTCGATGCGACCGGGATCGACCGAGCCACGCGCGAGCACCTCGGCCACCGCGATCCGGCCCAGCTCGTACACCGGGGTGCGTTTGAACGGTCCGCCGGCGCGCGCGAACGGCGTTCGCACCCCGGCCAGGATCCACACCGTGCCGGCGGCCATGTCAGGCTCCGTGTGAGAACGTACGGTGAACGCGTGGCGGGCGCCGGCGGCCCCAGCGCAAGGAACGAACACGAGACGAGGGTGGATACCCTGTCGAGGAGTCGTGACGCCGCGATGGAGCCGCCGCCGCCCACCACCCGAAGGGCGAGGCCGGGAAAGACCGCCGGGCGGCGTCACTCGTCGTCGACAGCCGGACCAAGGCTGGTCTCCTCCTCGTTCCTGGCGCGGCGGCCTTTCCCGGCCTCGCGCATTCGCCGTACGTTCTCACACGGAGCCTCAGTCCTTCTTCTTCGGCAGCTTGGCGAGCAGCTCTCGGGCCTCGGCCTGGTAGTGCGGGTCGCGGAGACTGCTCGTGGGCGGCAGACCGACCGCCTTCTCCAGCTCCGGCCGCGCCAGGTCGTACTTCTTGAGATCGACGTAGGTCCGGCCCAGTTCGAGACGATGATTCACGTAGTCGGGCTCCAGCTCGACGGCCGTCTTCAGGTCGGCCACGGCGTTGTCCATCGAGGCGCCCTTGGGCACGCCTCCGAGCACCGCGTTGGCCATCGTGCGCTCGAACATGTTGAGCGACGACAGCTCCCGGTTCCAGATCGCACGCACGTGGTAGGCGCGGCCAATGTGCGGATCGAGGGCAATCGCGCGATCCACCTCGGACTTGATCTCACGCGACAGCGCCAGCCGCGTCTTCGGCCCCTCGCGCATTGCCTGTCGGCCCAGTGCGACCGCCAGCCAGACGTGGGCCTGCGCGCTGTCGGACGCGACGCGAACCGCCGTCCGGGCATGCTCGACCGCCGCCATCGAAAGGGTGCGCTGATCCTCGCCGTGGGCATCTTCACTCAGCTCGGACTCGACCCGGGCGAGACGCGTGAGCAGGGCGAGGTCGTTGGGCTGGGTCTCGAGTGCCGCGAGCCAGGCGGTGCGGGCCTCGTCGCCGTGACCCTGCGCGTACGCGGCATCACCTCCGGTGGTGTCGGCGGCCGCCCCGACCCGGGCGCATGCCAGCATCCCCAGCACGCACGACGCGGCGATCCATCGCGACAGCCGGGTGAAACCCGTCATGAGTGTCCCCTGGTGATCCGGTCGCACCGCGCGTCCGTTCCCCGCGAATGTCGCGCAGGCTTGGCGCACAAGTCAACGCGGCACGGTTTTCCAGGCCGCGCGGCGGTCCCTTGCGGGGGCGACCGAAGGATGTTACCCCTTCCCCCGCGAACAGACCGTCGGTCCGATGTCCCGTCGACGAGGCCAGGATGTCCCCAGCGGGAACCCTCATCGGGATCTTCCTCGACACCTGCCAGACCCACGGCAGGCCCGACCTGTTCATGCGGAAGACCCCCGAGGGTTGGGAGAGCCTGTCCTCGGAGCGTGCCCGCGGCGACGTCGAGCACCTGGCACTCGCCCTGCGCGGACTTGGCGTGCAGCGCGGTGACCGTGTCGCGCTGTTGAGCGAGAACCGGTACGAGTGGCCGGTCTCGGATCTCGCGACCCTGGCGCTCGGCGCGCTCACCGTGCCGATCTATCCCACGCTCACCGCGGAACAGTGCCGCTACGTGCTGGCGGATTCCGGCGCCCGAGTGCTGATCGTGTCCACGCCCGCCCAGTTCGACAAGGTGCGCACGGTGCGTGCCCAGCTCCCCGACCTCCAGGCGATCGTCTACCTGGACCCGATCCCGGCGCGCGGCGAGCACGACCACGGTCTGCGCTACCTGCTGGAGCGTGGCGCGGAGATGGCGCGGAGCGAACCGGGGTCGCTGGCCCGCATGGCCGCGGCGGTGGGCCCGGACGATCTCGCCACGATCATCTACACCTCGGGGACCACCGGCGAGCCCAAGGGAGCGATGCTCACCCACGGCAACATCGCCTCGAACGTGTGGGCCGGGCTGAAGGTCATGCACATCAACAACGCCGACCGCTGTCTGTCGTTCCTGCCGCTCTGCCACATCTTCGAGCGCATGGCCGGTCTCTACGCCATGCTCGCGGCGGGGGTGTCCATCGCCTACGCGCAGAGTCTCGACACCGTCGCCCAGGACGCCATGAAGGTGCACCCCACGGTGCTGATGGGGGTTCCGCGCTTCTACGAGAAGGTGTTCGCGCGGGTGATGGAGAACGCCCGGCATCAACCGGCGCTGCGTCGCGCGATCTTCCATTGGGGGCTCGAGCGTGGGCGCCGGGCGGCGCGGGCGCATTTCGCCCGCCGTCCCCTGGGCGGGCTCGACGCGCTCGGCGCGCGGATCGGCGATCGGCTGGTGGCCGCGAAGGTGCGCGAGCGTGTGGGCGGACGGCTGCGCTTCTGCATCTCGGGCGGCGCGCCGCTCGACCCGAAGGTGCTCGAGTTCTTCTTCGCGGTCGGCATCCCGATCCGCGAGGGCTACGGACTCACCGAGACCTCGCCGGTCATCTGTCTCAATCCCCCCGATCGCGAGAAGCCCGGCGCGGTCGGACCACCGCTGCCCGGAATCGAGGTGCGGATCGGCGACGAGGGGGAGATTCTCACCCGCGGACCGCACGTCATGCGTGGGTACTTCCACAACGAGGAAGCCACCCGGGTGGCGCTGCGGGACGGCTGGTTCCACACCGGCGACATCGGCCACCTCGACGACGAGGGCTATCTCGTCATCACCGACCGGCTCAAGGACCTGCTGGTCACGGCCGGCGGGAAGAAGGTGGCGCCGCAACCGATCGAGGCCGCGATCAAGACACGCAAGTGGGTGAACGAGGCGGTGCTGCTCGGCGATCGGAAGCCCTACGTGGTGGCGCTGCTGGTGCCCAATTTCACGCTGCTCGAGACCACCGCGAAGACACGCGGCTGGTCCCACACCCGCATCAACGACCTGCTCGCGCGTCCCGAGGTGGTCGCGATCTACCAGGGCGAGATCGACCGAGTCAATGCGACGCTGGCGCCGTTCGAGCAGATCAAGCGGTTCGCGCTGCTCGAGCGCGAGCTGTCCCAGGAGGGCGGCGAGCTCACCCCGACCCTCAAGGTGCGGCGACGGATCATCGAGGACAAGTTCCGCAGCACCATCGAAGCGCTGTATCCAGGGACGGGCGAACCCGGGGCATGAAGCCGTCGAGCCTGCCGCGGACCGTGGTCCGCCGAGGAGGGTCCAACCGATGAGGCTTCGTTCGATGGCCGCGATCGTGTCGATCGCGGTGGCGTTGCCGGCGCTGGCGCGCGCGTCCGGCTACCAGATCTACGAGCAGGGGGCCGCGGTGCTCGGCATGGCCGGGGCCGGGACCGCGTCGGTGCACGATCCCTCGGCGCTGTTCTTCAATCCGGCCGCGATCACCCGGCTTCCGGGACAACAGCTCATGATCGGCGGGCACATGGTGTCGCCGGTGGTGAGCTTCGCCGGCACCCCGGCCTATCCCGGTTACGGCGTGACCGAGGAGATGACGCGGCAGAGCTTCTACATCCCGAACTTCTACTACACCTACAACACCGGGAGGAAGCTGGCGTTCGGCGCCGCGCTCGACGCCCCCTACGGGCTCGGAATCGAGTGGAAGGACCCCGAGACGTTCACGGGCCGCTACATCGTCACCAAGGGCGACCTGCGCACGCTCAACGCGAGCGCGACCGTGGCGTACGCGCTCACCCCCCACTGGAGCTTCGCGGCCGGGTTCGACGCGCTGTGGGCCAACGTCTCCCTGCACAACATCCAGACCGCGGTGCTCCCCGGTGGCAGCGGTGGCACGGCGAACGTCGCCAATGTCGAGCTGTCCACCGACTACACCCCGGGATACACCTGGAACGCGGGGCTCGACGCGTCGCCGAACGACCAGTGGCGCTTCGGTCTGCACTATCGCCACTTCGCGGTGGTGAGCGTCGACAAGGGCAAGGCGACCTTCCAGCAGATTCCGTACTCGAGCGGCAACCCCTCCTACGACAACCCCTTCAACGCCGCGGTGGCGGCCGGTCTGCCCCCCGACCAGACCGTCAAGACCACGCTGCGGATGCCCGCGATCCTCTCCGCGGGAGTGGCGTATTCGCCGAAGCCGGACTGGACACTCGAGGGCGATTTCAACGTCATCCGGTGGTCGATCTTCACCGACATCCCGCTCGAGTTCCAGAGCACCCCGTCGGCGAACAGGACCATTGTCGAGAACTACAAAGACGTCGTGCAATTCCGGGTCGGGGCCGAGAACCGGCTCAAGTCCTTCACCTACCGGTTCGGCTACTACTTCGATCAGGGCGCGGCACCGCCATCATCGGTCACGCCGCTGCTGCCCGAATCGGACCGGCATGCCGGCGCGTTCGGCATCGGTCTTCCGATCGCCAAGAACTGGTGGCTCGACGCCTACGAACTCGCCATCTTCCCCGTGCGCGCCAAGACCGAAGGCCAGGAGCGCGACGGGTTCGACGGCGAGTAC
>JBIOKD010000215.1:0-5643 GCA_044451485.1 Candidatus Eiseniibacteriota bacterium
CCACGCGCCGCCCCGACAGCTTGCCGTAGTCGGCCTTGCTGCGGACGTCGAAATAGACGTCGCCTCCCGCGGCGTAAGCGTGCCCCTTGTCGATCAGACGCTGGATCAGCGCGTGCATCTCGGCGATGTGCTGGGTCGCGCGTGGATAGATGGTCGCGCGCTCGATGTTGCAGAGATCCGCAAATTCCATGTAGGCGCGGATGTTGCGCTCGCTCACCTGCTCGTACGAGACGCCCTCACTGTTGGCCCGCTCGATGATCTTGTCGTCGACGTCGGTGAAGTTATAGGCATACGTGACCTGGAAGCCGAGATGTTCGAGATACCGGCGCATGACCTCGCCGGACAGCGAGGCGCGGATGTGGCCGACGTGGGGCTTGTTCTGGACCGTCATGCCGCATACGTACATCCGCACCTGTCCGGGCGTGATCGGGACGAACTCGCGTTTCTCGCGGGTGAGCGTGTCGTAGATCTTGAGGGCCACGTCGATCTCCTCGGCGCGGATCAGCTGGTGGGGCCGCCGGCGGTGACGTCGGTGCGGACCGGTGGCGCAAACGGCAGGGTGTGCCGCACACCCGCTTCGCCGAGGGCCACGAGCAGACGACGGCGCAGCTCGCGCGCCGCCTCGTACGTGTCGGCGCCCGGCCGGCCCCGCACCACCAGCCGAACCTGGACCTCCTGCGGCCCCAGACGCTCGATCCCCCACGTCTCGATGTCGCCGAGCAGCCGTGGCTTCCACTGCGGATCGGCGCTCATGTCGATGGCCACCCGACGGCACACGTCCAGCGCCGGTTCGAGGGCCTGGTCGGTGGCGATGGGAACGTCGACCGCCACCCGGTTCCACTGCCGGCTGCGGTTCACCACGATCTTCAACTCGCCATTGGGCACGAACAGGAGGAATCCGTTGAAGTCGCGCAAGGTCGTCTGGCGGACCGTCACCACCTCGACGGTGGCGACCCGGCCGTTGATCTCGACCACGTCCCCCACCCCGAACTGGTCGTCGGCGATGATGAAGATGCCGGCGATCACGTCCCGGACCAGCGCCTGCGCCCCGAATCCCAGCGCCACCCCGACGATACCGGCGCCCGCCAGCAGCGGCTTGACGTCCCAGCCGATGATCTCGAGCGCGTGGACCAGCACCCCGGCACCGACCAGGATGTTGATGAGGTTGCGAAGCAGGTGCCCGACGGTGACCGCGCGCTGCCGGGCGTGCGGGCTGTCGCGACCGGTGCTGCGGATCCAGTGCTCGACGCGACCGACGGCAACGAAGAGCAACTGCTGGGTGGCGAGCCCGATCAGGATCGCGAATCCGATCCGGACCGCGCCGTGCAGCAGAACGTCCGTATCGGGGAGGATCGGCGTAGGGTCGATCACGAGGGGCGAGGAAGGCATGGGTGCAGGATGGAACCTCATCCGGGCGGGTTTGTCACGCCCGTGGTGCACTCACGGGCGGTGGGTCTCGCGACTCAGGGGGCGACGGGACGCTCGGGTGTCGCGCTCGTCGCGGGTCCCATCGCTCCGCCAGCCCCGCCGCCGCGTCGCCGCGTCGCTCCACCCCCACTTCCTCGCGCGACACCGCTCGCGCCCCACTCGACTCGGTGCGGCTCCCTCGCGGGCGCGACGCCCTCTCGCGCCCCACTCGGTTCGCAACGGTGCCCCCACGCTCAGGGCATCAAGCCCTCCACCGTCCTCGCGTCGAGACGCTTGACCAGCGCCACCAGCAGCTTCACCACCGCCTCGAAGTCGCGGCGATCGATGATGCTGACGTGGCTGTGGATGTAGCGCGACGGCACGCCCATCGAGAGTGACGGCACGCCCTGCCCGTGGATGTGGATCCGCCCGGCGTCGGTGCCACCGCGCTCCACCGACTCGAACTGCAGCGGGAGCTTCAGCGTCTTGGCCGTATCCATCACCAGGTCGAGCAACCCACGATTGGGGATCGAGGTGGCGTCGTACACCACTACCAGCGGTCCGCCACCCAAGTTCTCGCCGCCCTCGGTGCCGGGCGTGTCGTGCGCGATGCCGACGTCCAGGGCGAAGGCCACGTCGGGATTGGTCTTGAAGGCCGAGGTCGTGGCGCCGCGGAGACCGACCTCCTCCTGGACGGTGGCCACACCCAGCACGGTGTTCGGGTGCCGCACCCCCTTCAAGCGCAACAGCGTCTCGGCCACCATCGCGCACCCGATGCGGTTGTCCCAGGCCTTGGCGAGCAACAGGTTGGGGTTCGCCATCACGCGGAACGACGAGTCCGGGATGATCGGGTCACCGGGCCGGATGTCGAGATGCTTCTTCACGTCCCAATCGGTGGTGGCGCCGACGTCGATGTACATCTGCCGGATCTCGAGCACCTTCTTGCGATCCTCGTCCTGAAGCTCGTGGGGCGGACGCGACCCGACCACGCCGAGCACGTCGCCCTTGCGGGTCTTGATGATGAGACGCTGACCGAGCACCACGTGCCCCCACCATCCGCCCAGGGGCAGGAAGCGCACGAACCCTTCCTTGCTGATCGACTTCACCATGAAGCCGACCTCGTCGAGATGCCCGGCGAGCATGACACGCGGCCCGGGACCACCCTTCTTCTCGACGATGAAGCTGCCGAGCCGGTCGCGCGAGAACGTCCCGACGCCCTTCAGACGCTTCTCCATGACACGCGCCACGTCGCCCTCGAATCCGGGGGCGCCGTGTGCTTCCACCAACTCCTTCAGGAACGTGACGGTACGATCCATGATGGGATCCACTCCTGGTTCATGTCTTCGCCGCGACACCCGCTCGCTTTCGGGCGTCCGCGACGGCGAGATCGAGCATGCGCCCCACCAGCTGGTCGTAACTCATCCCGATGGCCTTGGCGGCCATCGGCACCAGACTCGTGGGGGTCATGCCGGGGATCGTGTTCACTTCGAGACACCAAGGCTCGTCGTCCGTGTCGAGCCGGAAGTCGACGCGGCTCACGCCGCGACAACCGAGGACACGGGCGGCCTCGAGACCCAGCCGGCCCACCCGGTCGGCGAGCGCCGCCGGCAGATCGGCCGGACAGAAATACTCGCTCGCGCCACTCGTATACTTCGAATGATAGTCGTACAGACCCGACTTCGGGCGGATTTCCACGATCGGGAGGATCTGGTCACCGAGCAGGGACACGGTGAGCTCGCGCCCCTCGATGAAACGCTCCACCAGGATCTCCCCGAACGGCGCGGCCCGTCGCATCGCCTCGGGCAGCGCGCCGGCGTCGCTCACGATGGTGAGTCCGACCGACGAGCCCTCCTCGTTGGGCTTGATCACGAGTGGAAAGCCGCCGATCCGGGCCACCTCCACGTCGTGGGCCAGGGCCTCGGAGGGGAGCAGCTGCCAGGCCGGCGTCGGGATGCCGGCGCTCTCGAACACGCGCTTGCTCATCGCCTTGTGCATCGCCACCGCGCTCGCCAGCATGCCGGAGCCGGTGTAGGGACGCCCGGTCAGATCGAGCAGTGCCTGCAAGGTCCCGTTCTCGCCGATCGAGCCGTGCAGCGCGATGAACACCACGTCGGCCCGGGCCAGCGTCTCCGGTCGCGCGATCGCGGTCTCCGCGGCCGGTTCGATCGCGGTGAGTGGCGGCGCGCCCTTCTCCTCGTCACCCGCCGGCAGCAGCCGGCCGTCGGCAGCGTCGATCGAGAGCGTCTCGTGACCGAGGCTGCGCAGTGCCTGCGCGATGCCCCGACCGGTGCGCAGCGAGATCTCGCGCTCGGACGAGCGCCCTCCCATCAACACGGCGACCTTCATGGTCTCCTATCCCCGGGTGTCCCACCGGCCGCCACGTCGAGACGTGCGATGCAGGACGACTGTCCGATGAGCTCCGCCAGGACCGGCAGCTCCGGTCCGTGGGTCCGCCCGGTGAGTGCCACCCGGACGGGCTGGAACAGACCCCGTCCCTTGACCCCGAGCCCGGCGCCCACCTCCTGCAGTGTGGATTTAAATCCCGCCGCCTCGAACGGATCAAGTCGCGCCAGCGCCCGGGAGAGCTCGCGACACACCGGCCGGGCCGCGGGCTCGTCGAGCGCCGCCCGCGCGTCGTCCTCGAGCGCCGGTGTCCCGGGCAGGAAGATCGACGTCTCGGCACCCAGGTCGGCGAGGGTCGCGAGGTTGCCCCGCACGCACTCGAGGATCCGCTCGAGCCGCGCCGGTGGCATCGCCGCGAGCCCCGGGGGCAGGAACGCCGCCCCCCAGCGCCGCAGTGTCGCGCCATCGGCGTGATGCAGGTAATGCGCGTTCACCCAGCGCAGCTTGTCGGGATCGAACACCGAGCCGCTCTTCCCGACCCGCTCGAAGGTGAACGCGGCCAGCATCTCGTCGCGGGTCAGGATCTCGCGGTCGTCACCGGGATGGAAGCCGAGCAGCGCCAGATAGCTGAGCAGCGCCTCCGGCACGTAGCCGGCGCGGCGCCAGTCGCCCACCGCGACCGCGGCCTCGCCGTCGCGCTTGCTCATCTTGGAGCGGTCGCGGTTGAGGATCAGCGCCACGTGCGCGAACTCGGGTGGGGTCCACCCGAAGGCGTCGTAGAGCATGAGCTGACGCGCCGTATTGGGGAGGTGCTCCTCGGCGCGGATGACGTGGCTGATGCGCATGCCCGAGTCGTCCACGACGCAGGCGAAGTTGTAGGTCGGCAGACCGTTCGAGCGCAGCAGCACGAAGTCCCCGACCATCCCGGCGGGGAAGCGCACCTCGTCGCGCACCCGGTCACGCAACGTCCAGTCGCGTGGCTCGACCACGAAGCGGACGCTCTCCGGCCGCCCCTCGGCGCGGCTCGCGTCGCGCTCGGCCGGAGTCAGGTGCCGGCAGTGCCCGTCGTAGTGTGGCGGACGTCCGGCGGCGATCGCGGCGGCGCGGCGCTGATCCAGCTCGGCGTCGGTGCAGAAGCACGGATACGCCGCCTCCGCGGCGACCAGCCGGTCGGCATGCTCGCGATAGATCATCAGCCGCTCGCTCTGCCGGTATGGACCCCACGGCCCGCCGATGTCGGGCCCCTCGTCCCAGTCGAGCCCAAGCCAGCGCAGGTCGTCGAGCACGCCGCTCTCGCTGTCCGCCGTGGAGCGTGCGACATCGGTGTCCTCGATCCGCAGCACCATCACGCCGTCGTGCGCGTGCGCGAAGAGCCAGTTGAAGTACGCCGTGCGCGCGCCACCCACGTGCAGCCACCCGGTCGGGCTCGGGGCGAATCGGACGCGCACGCTCACCGCGTCTCCACCAGCGCCACCGCCCAGGCGGCGATGCCCTCGCCACGTCCGACCGCGCCGAGCCCCTCGTTGGTGGTGGCCTTCACCGACACCGCGTCGGGGTCGATCCCGAGCGCCCGAGCCAGGTTCTCACCCATGCGCCCGCGCACCGGTGCCAGACGCGGCGTCTCCGCCACCACCGCGGCGTCGACGTTGACGATGCGTGCGCCACGCTCGTCCAGCAGGACGCGTATGCGGGCGAGCAGATCGAGACTCGACGCGTCCTTCCCGCGTGGATCACCGGGGGGGAAGTGCGTGCCGAGATCGCCGAGCGCGGCGGCGCCCAGCAGCGCGTCGCCGATCGCGTGCGCGAGCACGTCGGCGTCGCTGTGTCCCTCGAGCCCCCACGCACTCTCGAAGGTCACGCCGCCCAGCACCAGCGCACGGCCCGGTGCCGCAC
>JBIOKD010000216.1:0-5639 GCA_044451485.1 Candidatus Eiseniibacteriota bacterium
AACGGGATCGTCCATCGCGATCTCAAGCCCGGCAACGTCATGATCACCCCCGCCGGTCTGGTGAAGGTGCTCGACTTCGGACTCGCGAAGAGCGGCGGGTCGAACCCCTCGGTGACCGGCCCGGTGCTGACCGAGTCGCCCACCATGGGCTACGAGCCGACCGGAGCCGGCATCATCCTTGGCACCGCCGCCTACATGAGCCCCGAGCAGGCGCGTGGCCGGGCGGTGGACAAGCGCAGCGACATCTGGTCGTTCGGCTGCGTGCTCTACGAATGTCTCGCCGGTCGCCAGTGCTTCGAGGGTGAGACGGTCTCGGACCTGATCGCGCGCATCCTCCAGACCGAGCCCGAATGGGAGGCGCTGCCGGCGAAGACGCCGGGTCGTATCCGCGAGCTGCTCCGTCGCTGTCTCGAGAAGGACGCGCGTCGGCGTCTGCGCGACATCGGCGACGCCCGGATCGAGATCGAGGACGTGCAGGCGCAGCGCGCGTCGGACTCCTCGATCGCCGCCGCGGCGACCAGCGCGGCACGCACCGGCCGGCGATGGACGCGCGACGCCACGCTGGTGGCGATCGCCGCCGCGGTCGCGGTGGCGGGGACCCTGTTGGCGAACCGGCTGCTCGAACGCCCCGCGCCGCTCACGCCGATGCGTTTCGAGGTCGCCGATGCCCCCGGCATGAATCTCCCGCCCGACGGCGTGAACAGCGCGATCTCGCCCGACGGGACCATGCTGGTCTTCGCGGCGGGCGATTCGGGGCGGTTCCGTCTGTGGGTGCGCCCGCTTTCCACCCTCGCGGCGAGTCCGCTCGCCGGCACCGACGGCGGGTTCATGCCGTTCTGGTCGCCCGACAGCCGCCACATCGGGTTCTTCACCGAGAACCAGCTCAAACGGGTGGACGCGGCCGGCGGGGAGGTCGACGTATTGTGCGACGTCAAGCGCGCACGTGGCGGCACCTGGAATCGCGCCGATCAGATCCTCTTCGCGCCGCAATCGGAAGGGGGCGTCGATCTCATTCCGGCGGGCGGAGGCGACCCGCGTCACGTTACGGTACCGGACAGCACCCGGCACGAAACCGCACACCGTTTCCCGCAATTCCTACCCGACGGAAGACACTTTCTCTTCAGCGTGCTTCCGCCCCAGGCGGGGCGGTTCGAGATCGACATCGGCTCGATCGACTCGCCGAAGCGCGAGAAGCTGTGCGTCGCCAGCAGCGGAGCGTGGTACGACGGGTCCGGACATCTCCTGTATCTGCGTCAGACGACCCTGGTGGCGCAGCCCTTCGATCCCACGCGGCGGCGGCTGACGGGCGACGCCGTGGCTCTCCACGAGTCCGTGACCGGCACCGGCTTCTCGGGGGGCGCCGGGTTCTCGACCGGGGGCGGAACGCTCACGTACGCCACGTTCAAGACACCCGACATGAGACTGTCGTGGACCGATCTGCAGGGGCACGAGGTCCAGCGTCTGCCGTTCGTGCCCGCGCCCTACACCTCGGTGAGTCTCTCACCCGATGGGCACCGGGCCGTGTTCATGATGTGGGACACGGGTCATCTCCCCAGCTTGTGGCTCGGGGACCTCGAGCGCGGGATCGCCACCCGTTTCTCCCAGGAGCCCGAGGCCTGCGAGAACCCGATCTGGTCCCCGGATGGCACGAGGATCGCCTATTTCATCAGTCAATTGGGACCGCAGACCATCGTCGTGCGACCGGTCGATGGCGGACCGGCCCAGACCTACCTTGCCGACGACGCGGCCTTCAAGACACTCTGCGCGTGGACCCCGGACGGGGGCTCGTTGGTGTTCGGGCGGCAGGATCCGGTCACGCGCTTCGACATCTGGGTGCTGCCGCTCACCGGTGAACACAAGCCATGGTCGTACCTGGCCTCACCGTTCAACGACCTGCAGGCATCGATCTCGCTGGATGGCCGGTGGCTGTGCTATCTATCCGACGAATCGGGACGACCGGAGCTCTACGTCCAGAGCTTCCCGAAGCCCGGATCCAAGTACCAGGTCACCACCGGTGGCGCGTTGGGTGCCGGTTGGCCACACTGGGGTGGGGAGCTGTTGTACGCCGAGTCGACGTCGCCCGGCGACATCGTCGGTGCGCAAGTCCTGCCCGGTGAGAAGTTCCGGCTCGGGCCGCCGCATCCCTTCGCCAAACTGCCGCCCGAGGCGGTCTCGTTCGATGTCGCGCCGGATCGCAAGCGCATGATCATGCTGCTGCCGGCGGGCAAGCCGCTCCCCACCTCGATCACGGTGGTGTTGAACTGGCAGGCGGCCATGGGCTTGAAGTAGGCGGCAGGGGCTGCCGAATCGCGGGTCGTCAATGCCCCCCCCCATCTATATAGGGGATCAGGGGCCGGATTCGGTCCCCGCGGTGCCGAAGGGCGTTCAGCGGCCGGGGGCCGCGACCGTGAACGTGGCGCCCGGATAGCCCACGAAGTGATAGAGGTTGCATGGCGAGGTGGGCGCCATGCCGACGTCGCGGAGACCGAGCTCGGGCCATCCCACCGAGGTGCCGTAGGCCACCGGGTGACCGACCGCACCACCCGAGTCGCGGGTCACGCGCGCGAGGGTCAGGAGACCGAGCGGCACCGAGAACCGCCCGCACCAGGTCCAGCGATAGTCGTCGGGATGATCCGGGTCCACGAACGTCGCGTAGAGGGTGCGGATCTTGTCGACCGTGAGCGGGCCACGCAGCGGACCGGTCATGAGGCCGCGGTCCTTGGCCACCGCCTGGTCGTACGCGGCACGACCACCCGGACCGAACGCCTCCTGCTTGAAGTCCGGCCCGTAGTGGATGGCGTCGGCGGAGATGGCGATCGCCACGTCTCGTCCGAGCCGCCAGCCACGGGTGTTCATCACCGCGAGCAGCGCGGCTCCGAGATGATCGGCGAGCTGGGAGAGTCGGTCGAACTTCGCCGCCGGGACGATGATCGGGACGATCTCGAGATCCGGTCGGAGGTGCCGGAGCCAGCACACCAGCGGCTCGAGCGAATGCTCGGCGTCGTGCGCCGCCGCGTCCTGCACCCAGTCCTCGCGTGGCATGCGGGCCAGCAGCGATTCACGCAGCGACGACACCGGCACCGGCCCGTCGGGCGCCGTCCACGTGGCGTACGGATCGAACACCAGCCGATCGTGCTCGCCGAATCGCCGGTAGCCGTGGAACACGCCGATCAGCACCACCGTGCGGGCCGTCACCAGCGGAAGCACCCGCCGATAGACGCGTCCGGCGAAGCTGAAGTCGTCGTGCGGGCAGATGACCGCGGCGACGCCGGGAGGCGGGGCCGCTCCGAGCGAGTCGGGAGCCGGTGGATCGGCGGACCGCTCCCAGACCGTTGCCATCTGCGCGGCGTGGAGCGCGTATCCGGTCGAGTCGATGCGCCCCCGCACGTCGCCGTGTGAGGGAATCGCCATCTCGTGTCTCAGCGAGTCCAGCGACGGTCGTGGCGGCGCCAGTCTCGCGGCGGGGGTCTGGGCCCGCGCGTTCGGAGCGCACAGCGCCAGGAGAAGGATCAGGGGTGTCGTCCAGCCGGGACCATGACGTGACATGCGGGCTCCTTCAGGCCAGGGCGCCGAGGACTTCCTCGGTCGTCCGCACCCGGCCGATGCGCTTCAGCACGAACTCGACCGATGCGCGATGGGACTCGCGCGAGCGGTCACTCATCGCGTCCTCGACGAAGATCTGCTGGTAGCCGTGCTCGTAGGCGACCCGCGCGGTGCTCTGGACGCCATAGGTGGTGGCGATGCCGGCCAGCACGACGGTGTCGATCCCGCCGCGTCGCAGACGCATTTCCAGCTCCGTGCCATAGAACGCGCCCCACTGTCGCTTCGGGATCACCACGTCGGACGGCTCGGGGCCCAGCTCCGGGACGATCTCCGACCAGTCCGCCGGGAGGGCATCGAGCGACGGAACCGGTCCGTCGGCGATCGGCCGGAGCGCGGTGTCACGCGAGCGGAGGACGTGTACCAGGAACACCGGCATCTCGCGCTGCCGGAACGCGCGGGTGAGACGCACCGCGTTCGCGATCACGCTCGTCGTGTCGTGTGGCTCGGTGGGCATCGCGACGATGCCCTTCTGCAGGTCGATGATCACCAGGGCGGTGGTCCTCGGATCGATTTCCAGCGTGCTGGTCATGAAGACTCTCTCGGATGTGGGGTGTGCATCCGGGATACCCGTCGCACGGGATCCCGGGTCGGGTTTCGGCGACCGGATCGGCCGGAGAGTGCCACGAGCCGGGAGGGTGCCGCCAGCGCCGTTCACGACAGGTGTCGATTTTCGACAAGATCCATGTCGGCTGGGGCGTCACCTCTTCCATGTGTTGGCGCAATTCGCTTGAGGCTCTCGGTCGGGGGGCGGACACTCCCGCCACTCGCGCGCCCTCCACGCGCCCGGCCTTCGAGACTCCGGATCGTCCGGTGACCGAGTGGGGCCCGCGTCCGCCCGGACGCCCATGGACGAGCCCGCGCGCATCACCCCCGAAGCCGGGACGCATCGCGTGAGTGTCGTCGCTCCCGCCGATCGCCCGAGCCCCGCCTCCACGGCCGCGAAGCGGGGCCGAATCGGACACGCCTTTCGGAGGAGGGCTCCATGAAACTGGGTTCGCTGATTTCCGGTGTGCTGCTCGCGGCGTTGACCTCGACCCTGGCGTTCGCGCAATCGGGCCCGCCGGGCGAGGATCACTATCTGGTCTACAAGGTGCTCAACCCGCCGACCTTCTCGGTTCCGGTCGTCCTGAGCGACCAGTTCATCCCCGGCGCGAACTACGTGACGTTCACCCTCGACTACTTCATGACGCCGGTGAACAAGAACGGCGAGGGGATCAACGACCCGGTGACCCACTACACCTGGTGGAGGATCTCCACGTACCCGTTCGCCGCCTACGCGATCATCTCGAATCAGTTCGGGAACGTGCAGCCGGTGAGCGTGTTCCAGCCGCGTTACCTGCTGAATCCGGCGATCAAGACACTGCCTTTCTACCCGCCGTACACCGGGCCGCCGCCGGTCAAGAACCACTACGTGGCCTACGACGCCGACGGCCCACCGCTGGGCGTCGTCGTGGACCTGGTCGACCAGTTCGGGCCGCTCCCGGCGGAAGTGGATCAGATGGTCTATCTGGCGCCGCCGGCGCAGAAGCTCTTCCAGGGTCAGGTGTACCCGATCCTCGACCCCGTCAATCATCTGGCGTTCTATCTCATCAGCCCGCTGCAGGAGCTGCCACCGCCACCGCCGATATACGCCACCGACGAGTTCGGTGTCTGGCAGCTCGTGCTGGGTCCCCGCGTCATGCTCGGGGTCCCGTCCCTCAAGTCGGGCGTGGTGGGCACGAAGCGTGACACCTGGGGGCGTGTGAAGAGCCTCTACCGCTGATCCACGACCGGCTCGCGACGACCGGCCACCTCCATTGGGGGTGGCCGATTCGTCGTCGTCGGGGTTGCGCGAGATCGCGACGCCGCGGCGCCACGGGCGGGCCGTGACGCGCCGCGGCGGGGTGGGCTCAGGGCACGAGCCTGTTGGCTCCGCCGCTGACCGTGCTCCTCATCAGACCGAGCACGTCGATCATGGGTGGCACCGAGATGCCGGCGGCGAGATTCCGGTGCGAGCGTCCCCACAGGAGCAACGCGATCCGCCCCAGCCGGGCGCG
>JBIOKD010000217.1:0-5628 GCA_044451485.1 Candidatus Eiseniibacteriota bacterium
GCGCGCCGCGAGCCGGACGGTCCCGCCCTCGACGCGGGGCGCGATGCCGTGACGCACCGCGTTCTCGACCAGCGGCTGCAACAGCAGGGTGGGGACCGGCACGTCGTCGAGACCGGGCGCGATGTCCTCGACCACGGTGAGACGCGCACCGAAGCGGCGCCGCTCGATCGCCAGGTAGTCCCGCACGAACGCCAGCTCGTCGGCGAGTGGAACGTGCTCACGGTCGGAGGCCCGCAGAGCGTAGCGGAAGAGCTCGGCGAGACGGGTGGTGGTGTCCTCCGCGGCCGCCGGATCCTCGCGCACCATCGAGGCGATGGTGTTGAGCGCGTTGAACAGGAAGTGGGGGTTCATCTGGGAGCGCAGGGTGCGCAGTTCGGCCTGTGCCAGCTCGGCGCGCACCTGCTCGACCGCACGGGCGCGCTCGATCGCGAGCCGGTAGAACACACTCGCGTAGATGACGCCGCCCACCAGCACCGTGAACAGCGCCGCGAATACCCCGCTCAGCACGATATCTCGGGGACTGCCGAGGAATCCCGGGATCAGGGTGAAATGGATGATCGCCGCGGCGACGTACGAGCCCACCAGACTCGAGCCGCCGTAGATGGCGATCGACACCGGCAACGGGGGATGGTCGTCGCTGTGGTGCGCGGCCGCGGCCCGCGGGATCAGGATCCACTCGGCGATCCAAAGACACAGCCGGATGACCACCGCGAACACGGCCGAAACCAGATAGAGGACAATCAGGCCGTGCGCATGGTGCGTTCCGTTGAGCAGGGCGAAGAAGAGCGCGAAGGGCACCGCCCAGAACGGTGACTGCCAGATCGCCGCGGCCAGGCTGCGGCCGGGGGTGCGCGGGCGGCGGGGGCTCGGTCGGTGCTCGTCCATGGCTTCACGATGAAGCCCGGCGCCGGGTGGGAACAGGCTCTCCCGGATGAACGGTCGCCCGGGGTGGACGACCGGTCGCCACCGGGGGTCGTGACGCCCGGGGGCCGCCTCCCCGGCGACGCCACGGTCATGGCCGGCTTCGCTCACCCCGTTGGATCGCGCCCCAGTCCGCCGATCAGAAGGCCAGCGACAGCTCGAGCGCCCCCACGTCGTAGTTCTCGGTCCCGTCGCTCTGGTGGTGCACCGTGCGCTGGTAGACACCCTTCAACAGCGCCTGCCGGCTCACCCGGTAGCCGAGCCCGGTCTCGTACCGATCGCGGTTGTCGTCCCACGGCCGGGTGCCGAGCGTCGCGCCGGTGATGTCGCTGAAGCGCATCACCTCGCCGCGTCCGGCCACCCACATCCCCGGGATCAGCGTCACCTTGAGCTCGCCGTATCCGCCGCGCACGTGCAGGTCGCCGACCGTGGCGGTTTGCCAGGTGTTGTAGTAGCCCTCGGAGCGGAACTCGAAGCGGCCGGACGTCAACTCGAGATCCCCCATCCCGAGGATCTGGTTCTGGTCGTTCACGCTGGTCCCCGGCGGCATCTGACTCGCCACCTTGTTCATGAGGTAGGCGCCATAGGCGCCCGACACACCCACGCGAAGACCGGGGGTCGGGGCCACGCCGATCCTGCCGAGGAATCCCTTGGTGTCGTTCCAGTCCACCCCCGGATTGCTCGCCGAGGGCGTGCCGTTCTCGATGCCCAGGGAGAACTCGAACGGACGGAGACTGCCGATCCCCGCCACGCCGAAGTCCCAGCAACGGTCGTACACCACCGGCATGCCGCGATAGCCCTTGCCGCTGCCGTAGTCCACGCCGTACTGACCGGTGCCGGCGGCCTGCAACAGCGCGTCGGCGTTGGGGGGCACGCCGTCCTCGCGCAGCGTGGTGTGATAGTGGTACATCATCGGCATGCCGATGAGCGGATTCTTGTCCGAGTAGGTGCGCGGCGCCCAGGTGCCGATGATCCACGGCATCTTTCCGACGATCAGATGCAGGTCACGGTCGGGGTTCGGCGACCAGCGCACGTACACCCCGTCGGCGCTGATGGTCTTGGCCTCGCTCCAGATGAATTGGGTGAACACCTCGAAGCCGGTGGACGCCCGACCCTCGAAGAACATGCGAAGCCGGTAGGGATCGAAATTGGTGTCGCCGTTGTTCAGGTAGTTGTCCTCGATGCCCTTCTCGCCGTTGCTCAGATTGAGATCGAGGATGCCCCGCACCTGGATGGCGGGGGTCGCGTCGGCGGCCACACGACCGGCCCCGGCGACGAGTACCAGCGCGAGCACAAGCGCCCGGACGGTGGGCTTCATGCCGCCTCCTGCAACACGGGCCGCATCGGGACCCGCAGGGTGAAGGTCGAGCCGCGCCCCGGCTGACTGGCCGCGGTCAGCGTGCCGCCGTGTGCCTCGGCGACACCGCGGGCGATCGGGAGTCCGAGTCCGAGCCCGCGGGAGCCGTATTCGAGCGTGCTCGACGAGTGGTGATTGAGCGAGTCGAGCATCGACGAGGTGGTTTCGAACAGCAGTGGCAGACGCTCGGCGGGAATGCCGACTCCGTCGTCGCGCACCTGCACGACCAGGTCGTCGGCCTCGCCGCGTGCCTCCACCCAGACGTGTCCGCCGTCGGGTGTGAAGCGGACCCCGTTGGCGACCAGGTGGGCGATCGCCTGGGTGAGACGCGGACCGTCCACCTGGATGTCGCCGAGATCGGGGGCCACCGAGGCCAGTACCGTCACGCGTCGATTCCCCGCCCCCGGACGGACGTCGGCGATCGCGCGCTCGACCAGCGACCGGACCTCGTGCTCGCCGAGAGCGAGCGTCATCCGCTCCCCCTGGAGCTGGGTCATGCGGGTGGCGTTCTCGGCGATGCTGGACAGCTTCTCGACCGCTCGTCCCATCGCCTGGAGACCTTCGCGCTGGCCGTCGTTGATCGCACCCATCAGGCCGTCGACCATCAGCTCCTGGTAGGCGCGAATGACGCTGATCGGGGTGCGCAGCTCGTGTGACGCCACGTTGATGAACTCGCTGCGCAGACGCGCCACCTGCTCCAGGTTCTGGACCAGCGCGTGCTGCTGTTGCCGCATGTCGCCGAAGCGCGAGGTGAGATAGCCGAGCTCGTCACGCCCGCCACTCTCCAGCGGATAGCCGTAGTCGCCACGTTCCATGGCCTCGGCGGCGCGGACCAGACGCTCGACCGGGGCGGTGATGCGCTGCGAGATGAGCCAGCCGGCGAGCATCGCGAGCAGCAACGCCGCGATCCCGATCTCGGCGAGACGGCCCTGCATCTCGCGCAGGAACGCGGTCTCGCTGTCGAGGGCCCGCTGCATGACGTACACCTGGTGCGCGCCCGACTCGGAGTGCGGCAGCTCGCGTGCCAGCGTGAGGTAGGTGTGACCGGGCGCGTGCACCTCGATGATGGCGCCGTCGCGGTTCCAAGCACCGTGGGGTCCGGCGTCGCGCACCGCGGTGAGGGCCGCATCCCGGTCCTCGGGCTGGTCGAGGGTGCTGCCGGTGCTGGCGGCCCCGGACACGAACGTCACCTCGCTGCGGGTCAGCGTGCGCAGCCGGACCGCAAGGTCGTGACCGATCCGGTCACCGAGCAGCAGCCAGCCGACCGTGTGGCCGCCGATACGGACCGGATTCAGGGTGACCTGGTAGCTGCCGTCGGGATTGACGAGCACGGTCGCGAAGGTCCCGGCGCCGTCGGCGCCGGCCAGCACCCGTCGCCTCCCCTCCGCGCTGCTCGCCGTGCCGCCCGCCGAGGCGATCAGATGGCCCTCCGGATCGAGCACCTCGAACATGTCGGCGCGGGTGATGGTGTTGAACGACGCGGCGGTGCCACCCACCGTGGTGCGCACCTGCGCGTCGGCGGCGCCACCCGGCAGGGTGAGCACCGAGAAGAAGCGCGGGTCCTGCACGATCACCTGGCCGGCCACCGTCAGCTGGTCGAAGCGCGCCTCGAGCAGGTCCTCGAGCACCGCCGAGGCACGTTGCAGGTCGTCGTGGATGCTCTGGTGGGTGCGCTGCTCGATGGTCCGATTGACGATGACCAGACCGGCCACGGTCAGCGCCACGATCGGGAGCACCGTGAAGAGCAGGATTCGTGTGCGCAGGGCCAGGTGCACGGCTCAGTACCTCAAGTCGAGCGTCAACCCGCCGGCCGGCAGGTCGACGTCGCGTTCGAGGTCGGGCAGGTCCGGGTGCCACACGTGCAGCTGGTAGTGACCGGGTGGGACGTCGGGCAGCGCGAAGGTGCCGTTCTCGGCCGGCTGCGCGAACGCGTGGTGGGGGAGCACCAGCACGTACGCCGCCATGTTGCTGTGGATCTCGCAGTACACGTTGACCAGACCGGGGCGGTCGAAGGTGACGCGCTTCGAGTGGCCCTTCGAGTAGCGCCCCAGGTCGAAGCGTTTGACCGGCGAGACGCTGAACACGTTGTGGAAGATCGGATCGGCGTTGGGAAAGTCGACGCTGCTGCCCACCGCGACCGCCAGCACCCGCGGGTCGAACGATTGGTCGCGTTGCACGAGACGCGGGCTGCCGGCGGCGGCGGTGAGTGCCGACTCGGCCGAGGCGGGGATGTGATCGAGATAGATCACCGCGTCCCGCGGCGCGCCGTGCATCGTCGGCGGCACATGGGCCAGCGAGCCCGCCTGCCCCGCGTAGGGGCTCGAGACGGTCTCGATGCGCTGTGACGAGGACGGGATGTGGAGTTCGCCCCGCAACACCGCGGCGTGGCAGACGCCTGCCACGGCGATGCCGGCGAGCACCACGATCGCCCTCGCCCGTGGGGTCTTGGAGCGGGTTGGTCCCATCGTCCCTGACGGTCTTGGGGGGTCGGCGGCCCTGCGGAAGAGTTATCGGCGCATGGTGGTGGGGCCTTGACCGTCGCGGGGTCGCGGACGGGGCCGATGTCCGGCCCGAAATCCGCGGCGTGGCGTCCAGACCGTTTCCCGGCCGCGAGCCCCGGGGGTAAGCTGCCGGTCCGCCGGTCATGACCGGCAAGGAGGCGTCATGGACAAGGCGTTTCTCATCGGCAAACGGGTGTATCTCCGCCCCCTGGAGCCCGATGACGCCGAGCGCTTCGCGCGATGGATGAACGACGGGCGGGTCACCCGGACGCTCATGGTCCGCCGCCCCATGACCGTGGCCGCCGAACGGGAGTGGATCGAGCGGGTGACGCGGGACGAGACGTCGGTGACCTGCGCCATCGTCCGGCGCAGCGACGACCGTCACATCGGCTCGACGGGTCTGCACGCGATCGACTGGCAGGCCCGCTCGGCCTCCTTCGGAATCTCGATCGGCGTCCCCGAGATGTGGGGCAAGGGGTACGGCACCGAGGTCACCCGTCTCATCACCGGCCACGCCTTCCGGACCCTGAACTTGAACCGGGTCTGGCTCGACGTGCACGCCGAGAATGCGGGCGCGCGGCGCGCCTACGAGAAGGCGGGATATCGGCTGGAAGGGGTGCAGCGGCAGGCGGTGTTCCGCGAGGGGCACTACTCGGACATGCTGCTGATGGCCATCCTCCGCGAGGAGTGGGAGGCGCTCGAGAGCGGGAGCCCCCGAAAGCCGCGCGGGGTGTCGTCGCCATCCCGAGGTCGCTCCGGGCGATAGCGGTCGCCGCGTTGCGCGGATGGAGCCGGGCGTCGCCTGGCGCGATCAGCGGTAGGCCGGCAACCCGGTGATCGCCTCGCCCA
>JBIOKD010000218.1:0-5619 GCA_044451485.1 Candidatus Eiseniibacteriota bacterium
CGGGCGCGTGAATCCCGCCTACGTGGTGGCGATGGCGGCCTCGGTGCTCTACGGGAGCGCCGACTTCACCGGTGGCGTCGCGTCGCGTCGCGCGAGCGTGCCGGTGGCGACCCTCACCGCGTGGCTCGCGGGTCTGGTGGCGCTCACGATCGCGGCGCCATTCGTGGCCGGCACACCGCATCGCGCCGATCTGGCGTGGGCGGTGGCCGGAGGCGCGGCCGGCGCGCTCGGCGGCGGACTGCTCTACCGGGCGCTGGCGATCGGTCCAGTCGGGATCGCCTCGCCGATCTTCTGCGTGGTCGGACTCGGGCTGCCGGTGGTGGTGGGTCTCGCGCTGGGTGAGCGCCCGCATCTTCCGGGCGTGGTCGGACTCCTGCTCGCGCCGCTCTCGATCGTGCTGCTCACCGCCGACGACGGTGGCGGCGAGCCGGGCGTCGCGCGTCGCGCGCTGGTGCCGTCGCTCGCCGCCGGGTTGGTGATCGGCTTCTTCCTGGTGTTCATGTCGCGGATCCGGGAAGGCACGGGGATGTGGCCGCTGGCCCTGGCGAGGCTGGTGGGCACACTCGCCGCACTCGGCTTCGTGCTGGCGCGACGGCTGCCGGTCACTCCCCCGGCCGGCGCCCGCGCGGTCTCGACCGGCGCCGGTGTGCTCGACGCGGCCGCCAACGTCGCCTACGTGTACGCGGTGCAGCGCGGCTCGCTGGCGCTGGTGGCGGCGCTGGTGTCGCTGGCGCCGGCCACCACGGTGATGCTGGGACGCGGTGTCTTACACGAGCGCTGGCATCGCTGGCAGGCGCTCGGGCTGGCACTCGCGCTCGCGGCCGGCGTGCTCATCTCGCTGGGCTGAGCGCGCAGCTCCCGGACGGAGCCTGGGTCGAGCGCGGAGTTCTCGGGCCGGGCCTACTCGGCCGCCGGGGCCCCCTCGGCCGTCTCGGGGTGGTCGTCGTGCTCGCTCTGACGCAAGAGCAACACCAGTGGCAGTGTGAGCAGCAGCACCAGCCCGGTGAGCGCGAACACCCGCTCGAAGGCGATCACCATGGCCTGACGCGTCACCATGCCGTTCAGGGCCTCGAGTGCCGCCGCATGGGCGCTCGGGGCATCCATCCCGCGTTGCATCATGCCGTGGGTGATCGCCTCCAGACGCTGGACCACCTCGGGACGGTAGGCGTTCACGTGGGTGCCGACCGCGGCGCGCGCCCGCACCCCGTACTGGGTGAGCAGCGTGCCGTAGATGGCGAGCCCCGCCGAGCCGCCGAACTGCCGCACCACCGAATTGAGACCGGTGGCATCGGCGAGCTGGACACGTGGCACGAAGCTCAGCGCGACGGTCGCCAGCGGCACGAACAGGAACGAGAACCCGACACCCTGGAGCAGGAGCGTGCCGATGATGCCGACATCGCTGGTCTCGAGCGTGAAGCTCCCCATGTTCCAGCAGCCCAGACCCACACAAAGGACCCCGATCGCGATCAGCAGACGGGGCGAGACATGGTTGTAGATCCGGCCCACGATCGGCGTGACCACCATCATCACCAGCGCCCTCGGCATCAGCGCCAGTCCCGACTTGAGGGCGGTGAAGCCGAGCATCTCCTGCATGAACACCGGCAGCAGGAACATGCCGGCCATGAGACTCGAGAACATCACCCCGGCGAGCACCGTGGCCGACGCGAACACCGGGTCGCGGAACAAACGCAGATTCACCGCCGGTGCGGGGACGTGCAGCTCGATGAGCACGAACCCGATCAACGACGCCACCGAGACGATCGTGAGCGTGGCGATGAGACGCGAATCGAACCAGTCGTTGCGATTGCCCTCTTCGAGCACGTACTGGAGCGATGCCAGTCCCACGCTCAGGAGCAGGATCCCGAGCCAATCGAAGTCGCGCTTGAGACGCGCCGCCTGTGCGACGTTCGCGCTCCGGATGTCCTCGGGCTCATGGACGAAGCGCGCGCTCATCAGGATGCCGATCAGACCGATCGGCAGATTGATGTAGAAGATCCACGGCCACGACCAGTTGTCGACGATCCACCCGCCCAGGGTCGGGCCGACCGCCGGGCCGAAGGTGATGACCATGCCCACCACCGCCATGGCCATGCCCTGCTCCCGGCGCGGAAAGGTCTGACGCAGGATCGCCATCTGGGTCGGCATGAGCGCGCCGGCGCCGAAGCCCTGCAGGGTGCGCGCCGCCACGAGCTGGGTGAGGGTGTGCGACACGCCGCACAGCGCCGACCCGACGATGAACAACCCGAGACAGAACAGATACACCCGCTTCTGACCGAGGATGCGTCCGAGGAAGGCGGTGAGTGGCATGATGACGACCTGGGCGATCGCGAACGAGGTCGCGAGCGCGGTCATCTGGTCGATCGAGGCGCCGATCGAGCCGCGGATCTGGGGCAGCGCGACATTCACGATCGAGAGATCGATGGTCGCCATCATCGCCCCCAGACTCACCGAGGCGGCGACCAGCCACTTGCCGTCCACCCGTCGCGCCGGTGTCGTGGGCGGCACCGGACTCGCGCCGGTGAGCGGCTCGGGTGGCCGACCGGGCGGAGTGGTGGGACCCGACGTGGGTGGCGGATCGCGCGGTGTCGGGCTTGGGAGCGAGGCGGCGGTGCCCGGATGCCGCGGCGCTCCGGACGGGGGCGCGACGACACCACCGCGGTACCGGTCCCCGGGTGCGGGAACCGGTCGCTGAACCTCTCGGGTTTCGGAGCCGAGGCTCGAGAGTGGCTTCACGTGCGATCTCGACGTTCCGACTGTGCGCGCCGGGCCCGCGCGGCGCAAGTATCCACACGGAGTATCGGCCGCCGGAGCCGGGACCCGCAGCGGACGCGCTCCGGGCCGCCTCCAGGGCTCCGACCGACGCCCGGTCCCTCGTCGGACGGTGTCGGCCCGATCGGGCCCGAACCGCGGACACTCCGCCGGGTTATGCTCCACGAGCCGCGTCCACGCGTGGACGTTCGGCGCCGCGATCACGACGACCACGGGGGCTCGCCATGCAGGAGATCATCTGGGTGGTGACCGGCGCACTCGCCGGTTGGGGTGCCGGCCGTCTGATGAAGGGCCGCGACTACGGGATCACCGGCAATATCATTCTCGGGATGCTCGGCAGCGTCGTCGGCGGGTGGCTGCTGCACCTGGTCGGCGCCACCACGCCAAACGAGTGGTGGGAGCAGCTGCTGGTGGCCGGGCTCGGCGCACTGATCGTGCTGGGTCTCGCCCGCAGCCTGCGCCCGGTGGCGCGTCAGAACCGTGGCGTGATCGGCGACGTGGCGGCCGCGGGGGCGGATCTCGAGACCCAGATCCACCGGCTCGGCGAATTCGAGCGACGGGTGATGAGCCGGTTCCTGGCGCGTCAGAAGCCACGCGATCCCAACGCCGAGTTCGAGCAGGGTCTGTCGTTCGGCCAGCGTGCCGCCGACCGCGTGGCCCGCCTGGGTGGAAGCTGGACCTTCATCGGTTACTTCCTGCTCTTCATGCTCGCCTGGATGATCCTCAACACCGAGGGTCGAAACCGGTTCGATCCGTATCCATTCATCCTGCTCAACCTGGTGTTGTCCTGTCTCGCCGCGCTTCAGGCGCCGGTCATCATGATGAGCCAGAATCGCCAGGCGGCGAAGGACCGCCTGGACGCGAAGGTGGACTACGAGGTCAACGTGCGGGCCGAGATGGAGATCACCCGTCTGCACGAGAAGATCGACCAGCGCGACGTCGAGATCCGCGAGTTGATGGAGATCAACCGCCGCCAGCTCGCGCTGCTCGAGCGGATGACCGGGCAGGGGAGCTGAGCTGGAGGGGGGACGGCATGCGGAGCAACCGGTACGCATTCGTCGTGGCTGTCGGATACGCGTTGCTCGCCACCGCGTGGATCCTGGTCTCGTCCACGCTCGCCAAGCGCGCCTCGGCCAGCGTCGAACAGCTCGAGCAACTCGAGCTCATCAAGGGCGTGGCCTACGTTCTGGTCACCGCGCTGGCGGTGTTCTTCGGAACGCGTGGCGCGCTGTCGCGTCTCGAGCGCTCCGACGAGCGGCTGCGTCGTCGCGACGCCGCCCTGCTCGCCAACGAGCGCCGTGTCTTCGCCGGGCACATGGCCGCCTCGATCGCACACGACGCCAACAACGTGCTCCAGGGCGTCATCATGGATCTCGACTCGCTGCGTCGTGCCATCGGCGACGACCAGAAGCTGCGCCGCCTCGGCGAATCGGTCGAGCGTCTGATCGCGCTCAACCGCCGGCTGGTCGGCACGGTGCGGCTCGGACGCGGCGGGCAGGAGGAATCGATCGATCTCGCCGCCGCGGTACGCGAGGCCATCGAGCTCTCCGCGTCGCACCAGCACATGCGCGGCTGCCGGGTGCACTACCAGCCGCAGGGCGAGTTCCCCATACGCACCCACCCGTTCCTGGTCCACCAGATCGTGACCAACCTGGTGGTGAACGCCTGCGAAGCCACCCGCGCCAGGGGCCGGGTGGAGGTGCGTCTCGAGCGTGCCGACGGCAGGGTCGTGCTCGAGGTCCACGACGACGGACCCGGGGTGCCGGTCGAGCGTCGCACCGGGATCTTCGACTCGCTGGAGACCACCAAGGAGGAGGGGAGCGGGCTGGGGCTGTTCTCGGTCCGCGCGTGCGCCAGCGCGCTGGGGGGCTCGGTCGAGGTCGGGGACTCTCCACTTGGCGGCGCCTGCTTCAGGGTGTCGCTCCCGGTCACCAGCGGGGCGTGAGGGCCGATTTTCCGCGCTCCGACACGACTTGGGGCTTGACGGCCCCGGGGGCCTCTGAAAGGCTCGCCGCATCCTTGGATGGAGCGGGATCTTCGCCGACAACCCCAATCCCCCGCGTGCCCTTGACGGACCGGCCGACGACCCGCAGACCCGGGGCAGGACGCCCGCAGACCAAGGAGTCCCCGATGACCGTTGCGAAGCGTTTGTTCGTGTTCCTCGCGGTGGCGTCGCTCGCCGCACCCATCGCCGGCGCGGCCCTGGCCGCTCCGATCCCCGAGGCGGCATCCGGATACGCCGGTCACGCCTACGTGAACGCGACCACCGGGGTCGTGTCATGGAGTCGCCCGTCGTCCCCGACGGCCACCGGTGTCGACGTGTACAGCAACGTCCTCTCCGCGGCGAACTTCGGGATCAGCTCCACCGATCTGACCGCCACATGGGGGGATCGAGTCACCACCACCGGGACCGGCACGCTCGAGGAGATGGACTTCAGCATCTACAACTCCGGGTCGAGCGCGGGCCCGCTGCAGACCGTGTCCTTCGTGATCGGCTACTTCGACGGGACCACGTTCACGAACATCGGCGCGTTCAGCACCGCGCCGATCGACTTCGGACCGGGCGGTCTCCCGGCGGGCTTCTACACGCTGATCACCGTGATGGGGTTGAGCCCGCTCGCCATCAATCTCATCACCAACGACGTGATCGTCACCCAAGAGGTGCTCGATCACACCGGCGCGGCCACCCGTCTTGGGGTCGCGTCGCTGGACCCGCCGACCATCGGATCGAGCGTCCCGACGATGTACATCAACACGCCCACCATCGGACCGCCGGGCTTCTATACCATCGCGAACAACAACGCGAATCCCGGCTACCGGATCAACGTGTCGACGCCACCCACCCCGACC
>JBIOKD010000219.1:0-5614 GCA_044451485.1 Candidatus Eiseniibacteriota bacterium
CATGTCGCCGTCCACGCTGATCCGGTTGAAGCTCCCGGCCACCGCGGCGCGCAGCGCGCGGGCGAGACGCACCGGCTCGATCCGGGCGTCGGTGGTCACCACCGCCAGCATCGTGGCCATGTCGGGATGGATCATGCCCGCGCCCTTGGCGAACCCGGCGACGCGCACCGTGCCCCGCGGCATGTCGACCTCCAGGGTCGCGATCTTGGTCACGGTGTCGGTGGTGGTGATGGCGCGCGCCGCGTCGCCGGGGCCGCGACGCGCCCCCGGTCCGCCGAGGGCGGCGATGCCGCGGGTGATCTTCTCCATATCGAGGAACACGCCGATGACGCCGGTCGACAGCACCAGCACCTGCTCGGGGTCGAGTCCGAGCGACTCGGCGGCCAGGGTGGCGGTGCGACGCGCGTCGGCGAGCCCGCGCTCGCCGGTGACCGCGTTCGCGCACCCCGAGTTGGCCACCACCGCGCGGATCCGTCCGGCGGCGCGCTGCAGGTGCTCGCGATCGAGTTGCACGGGAGCGGCGGCGACGCGATTGGTGGTGAACACGCCGGCGGCCGCGCACGCCGTGTCGGCCAGCACCCACAGCAGGTCGGGCTTCCCGCTCGGCTTGAGCCCACACGCGGTCGAGGCGCAGGTGAACCCGGGGGCGAGACGGAACGCGTCCACCTCGGCGTCGGTCACGCGGGGCGCGCCCGCGCGCGTCTCCGGCATCAGAACCAGCCCCGGTGACCCTTCACGTACACGGACACGAAGTCCTCGTCCGACTTGGTGAGGTACACGATCCCCTCGATCACGCCGATGAGATGCACCAGCGGCGCTGCGAACCCGATGGTGAGCAGGGTGGCGCCCAGCATGATCAGCCCTTCCTTGGTGTACCCGAGCACGAACTTGTGCACCCCCAACGCACCGAGCAGGATGCCCGTCACGCCGGCGGCGATCTTCCTCTCGGCACCGGGGATACTCGCCACGTTCCCTCCGCGTGTTCGACCACCGGCTACTTGTTGCGCTCTCCCAGGATGCCCTTCAGGTCCATGATCGTGTTCTGGTCGGAGACGATCACCTGGATCTTGTCCGAGAGCTTGTCGACGTACAGGTACTTGATGTAGTTCGGGTTCTGCGCCAGCGCCTTGTTGATGACCTCGATCGCGTTGGCGCGGCCCTGCGCTTCGATCACCTTGCGCTCGGCCTCCTTCTGCTCCTTTTCCAGCGTGTACTTCATCTGCTCGGCCGACTGCTGCGCGATCTGCTTGGCCTCGATCGCCTTGGTGAACTCGGGGGTGAAACGCACGTCGCGCAGCACGACCTCGTCGATCAGGAAGCCGTCCTTCTCCACCAGGGTCTTGATCTTCTGATTGATCTCGTCCTGGATGGCCGCGCGCCGCGACGAGTACACGTCCATCACCGGGTACTCGGAGATCACCATGCGGATCACCGATCGCACCGCCGGGCGGATGATCTTCTCCTCGTAATCCGGACCGATGCGCTGGTGGATGTCGGCCACCCGCTTGACATCGAGGTGGTGCCACACGGTGAGGTCGATGCCCACCATCAGGCCTTCCTGGGTGGGTGACCACAGCGAGTCGTCGATGTCGGCCTTGCGACCCTCGCCCTCGGTGCCCGACATCGTGTACTCGAGACGACGCAGGTCGTACATCTGGGTGGCGCTCACGAACGGGGGCACGAACGTGACGCCCTGGCTGGAGACACGGAAGCTGCGGGTGACGGTGTTGAAGATGACCAGAGCGTGACCCACCGGCACCACCCGGATCGAGGTGGAGAGCGCGATCACCGCCAGCAGCGCGATGACCAGCACGGGCACGACGCGGAGCGCGTCGGCGGCTCCACCGGTGACGCGGCGGCCCTCGGAGTCGTGGACTCCGGGTCGCCCACGCATGGCGACCACCCGGTAGACGGCGAGTCCGGCGACGACGAGGACGACGAGGAAGACCAGCGCAGCCATGTGCGACCTCCCGGTGGGGGACGAGGTGGAGGCTAGCACAGGGCCCGGTGGTGGCAGGCACGCCCCGCGACGCCGGTAGGTGAATCCGCCACGGGTGACCGCCCATGGCCGATTCGGCTGGTTTGCCTGCGACGACCACCGTGGCTACGGTGCGAGGATGAACGGTCTCCATCGCGACGCCCTCGCGCGCGGCGTCACCTGGATCCTGCTCTCGGAGACGCTGTTCGCGCTCATGCGGCTGGCCACGCGCTGGGGCGCCGCCGACGTGCCGGGGATCGAGATCGGGGCCGCGCGCTTCCTGGGCGGCGCGCTGGTGGCGTGGGGCGTGGCACGCGCCCGCGGCGTGTCACTGGCGATCGGCGACCAGCGCACCGCGTGGCTGCGCTCGGGCTTCGGCACGCTCAACGCGGTGGCGGTGTTCTACGTGCTCGGACAGACGCGGATCGCGCTCGGTGACGTCGCCACGCTCCAGGCGACCGGCCCGCTGTTCGTGGCGCTGCTCTCCTATCCCCTGATCGGCGAGCGGGTGTCGCGCCGCGTGGCGGGCGGCGTGGCGCTCGGCTTCGTCGGTCTCACGGTGCTGGTCGGTCCCGCGTTCCGGACCTCGGGCGATCTCGCCGCGATCATGCTGGCCGGTGCGTTCTGCTACGCGGTGGCGATGCTCAGTCTGCGCCGGCTCGGATCGCACGAGACCAGCGAGGGCATCGCGTTCCATCTGTCGTTGGTCGCGGGTGTCGTGTTGCTGCTCCTGGCGCTGCCGCGTTTCGCCGCCCCGGGGACACGCGCATGGGAGGCGATCGTGGCCAGCGCGTTGTGTGGCGGGCTCGCGCAGGTGGCGATGAGCCGCGCCTACGCGCTCGATCGCGCGGCGCGCATGAGCGCCTTCGCCTACGCCGGGGTGGCGATCACCTACGGGCTCGAGGCGGTGACCTGGCACCGCTTCCCGGTGCCGCACCAGTGGACGGGGGCGGCGCTGGTGGTGGTGGCCGGGGTTCTGGTGTCGGGGCGCCGGCGCGTGCCCGCGGCCGCTCGTACCTGACGTGGCTCGTCACGCCGGGATGGCGCGCCCCCGCACCCGCCCCGCCGTCACGACACATGCCACCCGCCGGCGCGATTCCCAGTGGAGCGCGACCCGGGCCAGCGTCTAGACTCCCCGACGCTCGCGACCCGCACACCGACCCCACGGAGGAGCGCCGTGCCGAACGACATCGTCCCGGTCAAGCCGCACATCCGCGACCGCGCGTGGATCTCCTCGATGGAGGAGTACCAGCGGCTCTACCGTCTCTCGCTCGACAATCCCGAGTGGTTCTGGGGCGAGCAGGCCAAGACCATCGAGTGGTTCCACCCGTGGACCACCGTGTTCGACGCGGACTACGAGGAGGTGGACTTCTCCTGGTTCTCGGGCGGGCGTCTCAACGCCTGCTACAACTGCGTCGACCGCCACCTGCGCACGCACGGCGACAAGACCGCCATCATCTGGGCCCAGGACGAGCCGGGCGTCTACCAGCACATCTCGTATCGCGAGCTGAAGCACCACGTCTGCCGGCTCGCCAACGTGCTGCTCGCGCACGGCGTGCGCAAGGGCGACCGGGTGTGCATCTACATGCCGATGATGCCCGAGACGGTGTACGCGATGCTGGCCTGCGCGCGGATCGGCGCGGTGCACTCGGTGGTGTTCGGCGGGTTCAGCTCCGAGGCGCTGCGCGACCGCATCGTCGACGCGCGCTGCAAGGTGCTCATCACCGCCAACGAGGGGATGCGTGGCGGCAAGCGCATCCCGCTCAAGTCGATCGCCGACCGGGCGATCGAGGGCATGTCGGTGATCGAGACCGTGCTGGTGGCGCGACGCACCGAGCACGAGGTGCCGATGCAGGCGGGGCGGGACCTGTGGCTCGACGAGGAGATGAAGCGGCAGCGCTCGACCTGCACGGTGGCGTGGATGGGGGCCGAGGATCCGTTGTTCATCCTGTACACCTCGGGCAGCACCGGCAAGCCCAAGGGCGTGCTGCACACCACCGGCGGCTATCTCGTCTACGCGGCGATGACCCACAAGCTGGTGTTCGACTACCACCCGGGCGAGGTGTACTGCTGCGCCGCCGACGTCGGCTGGGTGACCGGTCACACCTACATCGTGTACGGACCGCTGGCCAACGGCGCCACCACCGTGATGTTCGAGTCCATCCCGACCTATCCCGATCCGGGCCGCTACTGGCGCACCGTGGACGACCTCGGCATCCACATCTTCTACACCGCGCCGACCGCGCTGCGCGCGATCGCCCAGGCCGGCGACGAATGGGTGAAGCGTTATCAACGGAGCTCGCTGCGGGTGCTGGGATCGGTGGGCGAGCCGATCAATCCCGAGATCTGGCGCTGGTACCACGACGTGGTGGGGGAGCAGCGCTGCGCGGTGGTGGACACCTGGTGGCAGACGGAGACCGGCGGCATCCTGATCACGCCGCTGCCCGGTGTCACCCCGACCAAACCCGGCTCGGCGACGCTGCCGTTCTTCGGCGTGCGTCCGGTCGTGCTCGACGCCGAGAAGGGCACCCTGCTCGAGGGCAACCGCGTTTCGGGCGCGCTGTGTCTCGCCACACCGTGGCCGGGCCAGGCGCGGACCGTGTGGGGCGATCACCAGCGCTTCAAGGAGACCTACTTCACCCAGTACAAGGGCTACTACTTCACCGGTGATGGCTGCACGCGCGACGAGGACGGCTACTACTGGATCACCGGACGCATCGACGACGTGCTCAACGTCTCCGGACACCGTCTCGGCACCGCCGAGGTGGAGAGCGCGCTGGTGGCGCACGACGCGGTGGCCGAGGCGGCGGTGGTGGGCTACCCGCACTCGATCAAGGGGCAGGGCATCTACGCCTACGTGGTCATCTCGAGCGAGTACACCGGGCCCAAGGGCGAGGAGCTGAAGGGTGCGCTCAAGGAACAGGTGAAACACGCGATCGGCGGATTCGCCGCGCCGGACATCGTGCACCTGGCGACGGGGCTGCCCAAGACCCGGAGCGGCAAGATCATGCGTCGCATCCTGCGCAAGATCGCCGCCGGCGAGTACACCGGGCTCGGTGACGTGACCACACTCGCCGATCCGGACGTGGTGGAGCACCTGGTCGGGGAGCACGAGAAGACCAAGCGCTGACATCGAGCGCCGTGAGAGTGGCGCGGCACGGCACGGCACGTCGACTCCCGCCAAGGATTGCACGCGGTCGTACCCCTCGAGCCCGGCGACCTTCGACGACGGCGAGGCGTGGTGGGGCTAGTGAGCGATCTCGCGAAGTTGGTCGTTCCGGGACGACGCCGTGCGGGAGCCGCCGCCACGGGGCCGCGGCGGCGGGATCACCCCGGCTCGCTCGTGACCTGAGTCAGCCCGGCCGCGCTGGCGGCGACCAGAGCCGATCGCGTGACACAGATCCCTTCATCGCCCTCCGGCCTCTTGCAAGCCCGCCTCTCCGCCGCCTTGCGCACGGCCTCCTCGCGCTTCCCACGCATGAAGCGCTCGCCGAACACGCGCTCGGCTTCGTACTGGTTGTGCGCCCGGCAGCGGAGCCGGATCCTGTCGGCCGTGGACTCTCCGCCGCGCGCCACCGGGTCCATGTGGTCGAACTCCAGTCGCGTGCGTTCTTCGCAGCGGCGACCGTTGCTTGC
>JBIOKD010000220.1:0-5613 GCA_044451485.1 Candidatus Eiseniibacteriota bacterium
CCTCGACGCGTGGAACGACCACGATCCCGCGGGCGTCGTCGCGTCGCTCAACCACGGCGGAACGTACGAAGACCCGACGACCGGGGGTCCGCTCTCCGGTGACGCCCTGGCCGCGAGCGTGGACGGCTTGCTCACCGGCTTTCCCGACGTGCACTTCGAGCTCGTGAGCTGCGCGCCCACTGGGGACGACAGCGCCGCGCTCCAGTGGCGCATGCAAGGCACCAACACCGGGCCGATGCCGGGCGGTCCCGCGACCGGGGAGACGATCGATCTCCCAGGCGCCGACTTCGTCACCTACGACCGTTCGGCCGACCGCCTCGCCAAGGTGGTCGGCTACTTCGACACCGCCACCATGCTGGGCCAGCTCGGACTTCGGGCCCACATCACTCCTGCGGACATGGAAGGTGTGACCAAGTTCGGCATCAGCCTCCGGGTCGATACGGGCCGCGAGACGGTGCCCGGCGCGTTCACCATCACCTGGATCGAGATCGAGCCCGAGCACCAAGCGGCGCTGATCGACGCGAGCACGGCGATCGTGACCGAGCAGCTCGGCAACCCCGGCTACCTCGGCACTTGCTTCGCAACCGTTGGCCCTCGCAACTACACCTTCACCGCGTGGGAGAGCGTCGAGGCCGCCCGAGCTGCGCTCCGTGGCACCGCTCACGGCGCGGCCATGCACCTCGCCGAGAGCGGCGGCATCGGCGCCGGAGCGCGCGGCGTCACCAGCATGTGGACCCCCGATTTCCTCAACGGCATCTTCCACCCGGGCCCGGGCGCGTCGTACGACCTCGCCGAGCTCGGCGGCCAGTGGCTCTGACCCGCTAACCCGGGCCTGGCGGGCCGCGCCCATCTTCTTGCCGGCGGAGAAGCCCCGCTCGTCGGTCGCGTTCGGTCTTGTCCCAGTGGTGCGGCCCGCATTCCGCCTTCAGGTTCTCGTAACTCGTGACCCCTCCGTGGGCCACCGGGTCGACATGGTCCCACTCGAGGCCGTACCGCCGGTCGCAGCCAACCTCGTCGCAGGTGACGCCGGCGAACTCGGGTGGTGGCCCGAGCTCAAGCGCGGTCCGCAGTTCGGCGCGGATACGGCGACCGAAATGCTTCACGCGTTGGACCTCGAGTCCGTCGGTGAGCACTGCCTTCACGAACGCATTGCGCAGCATCTCGGCGACGATCCGGGGCGGAATCGGCCCCCCACCAACGAGGTGCGACCGCTCTCCATCATGGAGATGGCCGCGGGTGAGTGCGGGCCAGTCGATCACAACGTTCACAACCGGCGCGCCCGTCCTCGCGGTCGCCTTCCCGGCGATGACTGCGGCAAACGCGTCGGCCGCGAGCGCCGCCCGCGGCTCCCGCGGGCCATCCTGCTTCGCCTGCTTCCGCTGCCGCCAGAGCCGATCGGTCTCGGCGTCGATCCGGTTCACCAGGGCCACGCCGATCTCGGGCGTCAGCGCGAAGCTGCCGCGCACCATGCCCAAATCGTCGCGCCAATGGGAGAACCCGCGGGCCCTGCGCTGACTGGCGTAGAGCTCTTCGCGATCGATTGCCTCGACCCGCCGTTTCCGAGCGAGGTCGCGCACCGCGCCCAGGCTCCCGCCCCGCGCCACCGCTAACAGCTCGTGCTCGCACCCGGGTACCTCGCCCTCGGTGCGAGCGATCTCGCCCGCCTGCGCGAGTGACACCTCACCCTTTACCAACGCATCATGGGTCTCGGGACACTGCTCGACCGCGACGGCCGCCTCGATTTGTCGACGCGCCTCGCGCATCGTCGAACCCGTAGCGCTCGCCATCCAGTCCGACGCGTCCGCGAACCCGCGCCCGCGGTGGGCGCCGCACTCCGCCGCCCGCCGCGCCATCCGTACCTTCGCCGCACCACACGCGTTCTCAGTGACCGCGAGCTCTTCCGCCAGCGCGGCCGCTGCACCAGCCGAGAAGGCGCCCGGCTCGAGCTCCGCCAGGGCGCGACGCAACTCGGCAGCAGCGACACGGACCTGATGCATGACACCTCCTCTCGAAGGCCCGACGAACGATCACCATGCGGGGAAGAGGAGGGCCGATCGCTCGAAAGCCGCCCGACCGCTCGAGGCGTGTACCGATCATGTCACGAGGGTGTGACAGTGAAGAGGCCTCGATCGACGGATTTCCCGTTCGGCGCAGCACGCTCCGAGGTCTGACACGGGGTGCCGCTCGGTGCTTTACTGACCGGGTCCGGAACGGGCGGGGGAGGGTGCTGGGTGGCCGAGCTGCCGTCGGGGACAGTCACGTTCCTGTTCACCGACCTGGAGGGTTCGACGCGTCTCTGGGAGGAGCATCCCGACGCGATGCAGGGCGCGTTGGCGCGTCACGACGAGCTGATACGCGTGGCGATCGACGCGGGCGACGGATGTGTGGTGAAGACGACGGGTGACGGTTTTCACGCGGTGTTCGCAAGCGCGCGGGACGCGCTGGAGACGGCGATCGCGGCGCAGTGCGCGCTGGGCGCCGAACCGTGGGAGAAGACGGGGCCGCTGCGGGTACGCATGGGATTGCACACCGGCGAGGGCGAGCAGCGAGACGGGGACTATTACGGTGCGGCGTTGAACCGGGCGGCGCGCATCATGAGCGCAGGTCACGGCGGCCAGGTGTTGTGCTCGCGTCCGACCGCGGATCTAGCTGGCGAGGCGCTGCCAGAGGGCTGCTCGCTCGTCGACCTCGGCCAGCAGCGTCTGCGCGATCTGAGCCGCCCCGAGGTCGTGTTCCAAGTTGTACACCCGGAACTGCGGAGCGACTTCCCGCGCCTGCAGTCGCTCGACGCCTACCCGGGGAACCTGCCAGTGCAGTTGACGTCGTTCATTGGCCGCGACACCGACATCGCGGGGGTGGCGAAGGCACTGACCGAGTCTCGGCTGGTGACGTTGACCGGAGTGGGCGGGGTGGGCAAGACGCGCCTGGCGATGCAGGTCGCGGCGGAGCTTCTACCGCAGTTCGCCGACGGTGCGTGGTTGTGCGAGCTCGTCGCGGCGACCGGACCGGAGGCGATGGTGCAGGTGGTCGCGGCGTCCCTCGGCGTCTCGCCTCGGCCGGGCCTTTCGTTGGAGGGAAGCATCCTTGACTTCCTCGAGCCCAAGACGTTGCTGGTGGTGTTGGACAACTGTGAGCATCTGCTGGACGCCGCGGGCCGTCTGGTCGAGGCCGTGTTGCGGGAATGCCCGGGAGTTCGGGTCCTGGCGACGAGTCGTGAGGGGCTCGCGGTGGCGGGCGAGCAGGTCTCGCCGCTGCGCTCGTTGTCGCTTCCTGATCAGACCGCGCTCCTCGACAGTGACGCCACGCGATTGTTCGTCGAGCGGGCCCTTGCGGTGCGACCGGAGTTCGTGCCCGAGGCCAGCGGGCGGGCGGTGGCGGAGATCTGTCGCCGGCTCGATGGCGTGCCCTTGGCGATCGAGCTCGCCGCGGCGCGCGTCGCGGTGATGGGCCCGGTCGACATTGCGTCGCGCCTCGACGAGCGGTTCCGTCTGTTGACCGGCGGTCGGCGTACGGCGGTCGAGCGTCATCAGACGCTGCGCGCCACGGTCGACTGGTCGTACTCCTTGCTTGCCCCAACGGAACGTTCGGTCTTCGACCGGCTGAGCGTGTTCGCGGGCAGCTTCGACGCCGCCGCCGCCGAGGCCGTTAGCGCGGACGAGGGCATCGAGCCGTGGGATGTGCTCGAGGCCCTGGGCAGTCTGGTCACGAAGTCGATGATCGTGCTCGAAGATGCCCGTGACGGCAGTGTGCGGTACCTCCTGCTCGAGACGTTGCGTCAGTACGCGCGGGAACGTCTCGCCGAGGACGCCGATCCCGAGATCTGGCGGCGGCGCCACGCCCGGTACTACTTCCAGTTCTCCGAGGCGGCGGTCCCCAACTTCCCCGGACCTGAGGAGCTCGCAAGGCGGGGGCGATTGCGGGCTGAGCTCGACAATCTGCGGGCGGCGGTGTTCTGGGGCCTCGCCCGTTCGGGCCCCGATGAGCGGCTCGGGCTTCACATCATTGCGTCGCTCACTGCGCTCGGTGAAGGGGATCCTTCCGTCGGCGTGCACGAATGGGCCGAGGCGGCGCTCGAGCGGGTCGATCGCGCCGAGCCACCGATCCGTACCGCCGTGCTCGCCAGCGCGGCGGCGTACGCCGGTGACCGGGGCGACAGCGCGTCGGCTGAGGCGAGGGCGCTCGACGCGTTGCGAGACGGTCTCCCGCCCGGAACCCCCCATCCTTCCCTCGCCCATTTCACCCTCGCGTTTGCGTACCTCGGCCGCGGCGATGTCCATCGAGTCCTCGAGATCGTCGCCGAGGGTCACGCTGCGCTCGATGCGATCGCGGGCGACGACAATTCCCACGGCATCCGCTTCGGCCACGTCATCCTTCACTATCCGTTGTCGTACGCGTACGCGGTGCTCGGCGACGAACGCCGCGGCCGAGCCAACGCCGATGAGATGCTTCGGCTGGCGCGAGCGGCTCGACAGCCGACCGCGATCGGCGCCGCGCTGGTGACGGACGCGTTCTGGTCGTGGCACGATGACCACGAGGGCACGCTTCGCCGGCTGGAGGAGAGCACCGCGTTGCTCCGCCAGATGGGCGACGCGAGGGCGGGTCAGGCAGCGCTGGCATTGCGCGGCCAGGTCGAAGTGGTCGACGGACGCCGCCAACAGGGACTGGAGACCCTGCGCGAAGGGGTCGTCGTCGCTCGCGACGCGGGTATACGCATGGGGTTGATCGTCGCCCTCGACCGGCTCGTCCAGCTCGGCGAACGCGTCGGAGATCCCCACGTGACCGCGGTGCTCGGCGGGGTCGTGACCGGCAGCCCACTCGGGGCCATGAGCATCGTTGCCCCACGCGACCGCGAGGAACGCGCTCGCGCGCTCGGGCAGGTCCGAGCAACGTTGACACCCGACGAGTACGACGCCGCCTTCGCGTCCGGTGCGGCGATGTCGTACGAGGAAGTGGTGGCCTACACGCTCGGGGAACTCGACCGGTTGATCGCCGAGTCGGGCCAGGACGCGTCGGGATGACGGGCATGCCCTCGGGGACGGTGACGTTCTTGTTCACCGATCTGGAGGGCTCGACGCGCCTCTGGGAGGAGCATCCCGACGCGATGCAAGGGGCGTTGGCACGTCACGACGCGATCTTGCGTGCGGCGATCGAGGCGCACGACGGCTCTGTCGTGAAGACGACGGGCGACGGGATCCACGCGGCGTTTCCGACCGCACACGACGCGCTGGATGCGGCGGTTGCGATGCAGCGTGAGCTCGGCGCCGAACCGTTCGGTGAGACCGGTCCGTTACGCGTGCGGATGGGGGTGCACACCTGCGAAGCGGAGAGTCGCGACGGCGACTATTTCGGCAGCGGCGTGAATCGTGCGGCGCGCCTGATGAGCATCGCGCACGGCGGCCAGATCGTCGTGTCGGTGGTGACGAGTGAGTTGCTGCGCGACACCGACATCGAGCTGGTCGATCTGGGCGAGCACCGTCTGCGGGATCTGGGTCGCCCGGAGGTGGTGTTCCAGGTGGTGCATCCGGAGCTGCGGCGCGACTTCCCGCGCTTGCAGTCGCTCGACGCGTTTCCCGGGAACCTGCCGGTGCAGTTGACCTCTTTCGTGGGCCGGGA
>JBIOKD010000221.1:0-5605 GCA_044451485.1 Candidatus Eiseniibacteriota bacterium
GGCCAGGCGTTCTTCGTGCACAACCGGGTTGCCGACATCGAACAGGTCGCGCGACGACTGGGCGAGCTCGTGCCAGAGGCTCGCATCGTCATCGCCCACGGTCAGATGGACGAGGGCACGCTCGAACGCGTCGTCTACGACTTTTGGGAGCGCCGCTTCGACGTACTCGTCTGCACGACCATCATCGAGTCCGGTATCGACATGCCGACGGTGAACACCTTGGTGGTCGACCGCTCCGACCTCCTGGGACTGGCGCAGCTCTACCAGCTGCGGGGCCGCGTCGGTCGGCGGGGCCAGCGCGCGTACGCGTACCTGTTGCATCCGGCCGACCGGGTGCTCAGCGAGGAGGCGTACGAGCGGCTGAAGACCATTGGGGAGTTCACCGATCTCGGGTCGGGGTTCAAGATCGCCATGCGCGACCTCGAGATGCGCGGCGCCGGCAACCTGCTCGGTCCCGCGCAATCCGGTCACATCGCCGCGGTGGGGTTCGACCTCTACTGCCAGATGGTCACGGAAGCGGTGGGCGAGTTGAAGGGCGAGCCGGTCACCGAGCCGATCGACACCACCATCGACCTCCCGGTCGACGCGAACCTGCCCCGTGAGTATGTCGCCCGCGACGACGTGCGGATGGAGGCGTACCGCCGCCTCGCCGCGGTGACCACGCCTGCAGACGTCGACGACGTGCGCGCCGAGTGGGAAGACCGCTACGGACCACCCCCGGTGTCGGCCGCGGCGCTCCTCGACGTGGCACGGCTGCGGGTCGAATGTGTACGGCTCGGAATCCGCAGCATCACCGTTCAGCGCGCCACGGCCCGGATCGTCGGCCTGACGTTGAAGGAATCGCAGAAGGTGCGGTTGCGGCGCCTCGCCCCGAAGTCGGTGGCGAAGACGTCACCGTCGGGGGACAGCGAGATCGTCGTCCCGATCGCGGCGAAGGCCGCCGACGTCGCGTCGAGCCTGGTAGCGCTTCTCGAGGAGCTGTTCCCGCGTGACCCGAGCTAGCCTCCGCGTGCCATGAACCGGCGTCGCCCGCTCGTCCTCGTCTCGGTGGTCGTCGTGCTGTGCATCACCGGCGCGGTGATCGCCGGGGTCGCAAGCGGCTCGGGGTTCAGCCCGGTGGCGTTCAGCGTCTACGGGTCGAAGGTGTCGCAAGCCGACTTCAACGACGAGCTGCGGGAGATCGCCGACCATCCCGCCGCGATGCGGGCGGTCCTCGGCGTGCCGGTCGCGTCCACGACCGGGTCCATCACCGCGCAGGCCACGACGAGCTGGCTCGGCATCCGCATCCCCATCGAGCTGCTCCGACACGGCGCGTCTGTGCGCCACCTTTCCATCGGAGCTGCTCAGCGGGGAGCCGCCGATCAGGCCCTCGGCCAGACGCTCCAGCAGGTGAACCTGCAGGCGTCTGACCTGCCGGCCGTCACCCACGCGTTGCTGGTCGACTACTTCGCGTACCGGATCGCGTTGAAGCTGACCGGCCAGTCCGCGTACCAAGCCTTCATCAACCGGGCCGCCCGCCAGGGGAACGTCACCGTCGACCCCCGCTACGCGCAGTTCGGCCCTCAGGGGCTCTGCCCGCCCTTCGGGTGTGCAGCAGCGAGCGGCAACGCAGGCGGGTAGCGGCAAGCGTGGTGGGCCGCGTGGTCGCTGTCGGGCTCGGGCCGGCCGGAGCTGATCACGTCCTGCCGGTAGCACGCGCCGCGCTGGTCGAGTCGCGCGAGCGCTTCGTGCGCACGCGGCGCCACCCGGCGGTGGCCGAGCTCGAGGCCGACGGCATCACCTGCGAATCGTTCGACGCGGTCTATGACACGGCTCCTGACCTCGAGACTGCGTACGCGCGGATCACGGCTGCGCTCGTCGCCGCTGCGGCCGACCGTGGCGAAGTCGTCTACGCGGTGCCCGGCAACCCCGCGGTAGCCGAGCGCACGGTCGTGCTGCTCCATGAGGCTGCAGTCCGCGGGGAGATCGAGCTCGTGATCGTGCCCGGGCTGTCGTTCGCGGACCTCGCGTGGGGCCAGCTCGGGGTCGATCCGATCGCCGCCGCGGCCCGCGTCGTCGACGGGCGTGTGATCGAAGATGCCGAGCTCGCGGGCCCGATGCTCATCGCGCAGAGCGACAACGCGTTCGTACTTTCCGACGTGAAGCTGGCGTTGTTGGAGCACCTCGACCCCGCCGCCTCGGTGACGGTGCTCCAGCGGCTCGGTCTTCCCGACGAGCTCGTGACCATCGTGACGCTCGAAGACCTCGACCGGGGCGCGGTGACGCCCGACCACCTCACGTCACTGTTCGTCGACGCCGGTGCGTCCGGTGCGGCGGCGGAGATGGTGCGGCTGTTCCAACTCGCCAAGCGGCTGCGCGACCCCGGCGGTTGTCCGTGGGACGCCGAGCAGACCCACCATTCGCTCACCCGGTACCTCCTGGAGGAGGCCTACGAAGTGGTGGAGGCGGTGGAGGCGCTCCCTGCCACCGGACCCGTTCCCGCCGACGTGTACGCGGCGTTGGAGGACGAGCTCGGCGATCTGCTCTACCAGGTCGTGTTCCACGCGTTGCTCGCGCAGGAGCGCGGTGCGTTCGGCATGGCCGACGTGGCTCGCGGTGTGCACGACAAACTGGTACGCCGCCACCCGCACGTGTTCGGTGATGTCGTCGCGGACGCGACCGAAGACGTGATGCGCAACTGGGAACAGATCAAGAAGGACGAGAAGGGTGTGTCCTCCATCGTCGCGGGCATCACGCCCGGGCTCCCGTCGCTGCTCTACACCAACAAGCTGTTCCGCAAGGCGGCGTCGGTGGGTCTCGATCCCGGCGGGCTTGACGAAGCGCTCGCTCGTATCGACGCTGCGCTCGCCCGCCTCCGCGCCGGCGGTGACGACCTCGAAGCCGATCTCGCGCAGTTGCTGGCCGGGGCGGTCGTGGTCGCTCGCGCCGGCGGCGTCGACGCCGAGTCGGCGTTGCGCGGTTGGGCGGCGAACTACCGGCGCCGCTTCGAGGGGCTGGAGCGGCTCGCGATCGCGCGTGGTCTGGACCTCGCGGCGCTCGACCCCGGCGAAGTCGCGGCCCTCTGGCTGGAGTCCGCCGCCACCTGAACCCCCTCGTCCGGGGTCAGTGCCCGAGATCGACGGCGGGGACCACGCCCATGCGGCCGGACTGGTAGTCCTCCATCGCCTGGAGGATCTCGTCCTTGGTGTTCATCACGAACGGGCCGTAGTGGGCGATCGGCTCCCGGATCGCCAGACCACCGAGGAGCAGGACTTCGAGCGCGTCCTGCGGACCGTCCTGGCGATCCGCAGCCCGTACGGTCAGCGTGTCGCCAGCCCCGAAGACCACCAGCTCATGGGCTGCGACGGGCCGCTCCTCGGACCCCGCGTAGCCCTGTCCGACGAGTACGTAGGCCAGCGCGTTGAACTCGGGGTTCCACGGCACGGTCAGCTGCGCGCCCGGGGACAATGTGGCGTGCGCATAGGTGATCGGAGTGTGCGTGTCGCCGGGTCCGGTGTGGCCCGCGAGATCGCCGGCGATGAGGCGCACGAGCGCGCCGCCGTCCTGGGACGACAGGAGCGTGAGGTGTTCGCCCGTGATCGCCTGGTACCGCGGCGGCGTGAACTTCAGCGATGCCGGGAGGTTCACCCAGAGCTGCACGCCGTGCGACGGCCCGCCTTCGCGCAACGAGCGCTCGCTCGGCACCTCGTCGTGGAGGATGCCGGCGCCGGCGGTCATCCATTGCGTGTCCCCTTCGGCGATGAGCCCGCCGCCGCCGTTGGAGTCGTGGTGTGAGATCTCGCCGTCGAGCACGTAGGTGACGGTCTCGAAACCGCGGTGGGGGTGCCAGGGCGCGCCCTTGGCCTCGTTCGGTCCGTACTCGACGGGCCCGAGCTGGTCGAGCAGGAGGAACGGGTCGCTCACATGGAGGTCGATGCCACCGGGGAACGGGCGCCACACCTCGAACCCGGCCCCTTCGATTGCGTGATGAGCGGCCACCGTCCGGGCAACGGGGCGCGGCGATGCCGCGGCCGGGTCGGGACGGGCGATCTCCGGGAGAACGAGCGGGTTGTCGACGGTGACTGCGGGCATGGCTGCCTCCTGGTCGGCTGCGTCCTGGCTTGCTGCGTCCTGGCTTGCTGCCTCCTGCCGATCGCCACAACCTACTTGCTCGCGCAACTATTCCGGCTACGTCCTGAGGATGACGGGCAGCTCGTCGAGGCCCCGCAGGACCAAGCGGCCGTTCCACGCCGGCGTGTCGGTCGCCAGCTCGATGTCGGGGAAGCGCCGGATGAGCGTGCCGATCGCGGTGCGCCCTTCCAGGCGGGCCAGCGCGGCGCCGAGGCAGTGGTGGATACCGGAGCCGAACGCCAGCTGTTGGGCGGCCCCGGGGCGCGCCAGCTCGAGCGTGGCGGCGTGGCTGCCCCATCTCGCGGGGTCGCGGTTCGCCGAAGCCAGGCACGCGAGCACGAACACGCCCGGCTCGATGGTGTGGTCCCCGAGCTCCACCGCGGTGGTGGTCACCCGGCGGGAGAACTGGACCGGCGAGTCGTACCGCAGCAGCTCGTCGACGGCGTTGCTGTCGATCGACGGGTCGGTCTGCCACCGTTCGAGCTGCCCCCGGTTGCGCAACAGCGCAAGGGTGCCGTTGCCGATGAGGTTGACCGTCGTCTCGTGCCCGGCGACGTAGAGCAGGATGACCTGGTCGAGCAGTTCGGCCGGGGACAGCGTGTCGCCGCCTTCTTCGGCGGCGATGAGCGCGGACAAGAGGTCGTCGGCCGGGTGCGCCCGCTTCCATTCGATGACGTCGAGTACGTGATCGGTCATGTGATCGGAGGCGGCGAGGATCTCATCCTGGTGCTGGATGGCGAGGAGCGGCTCGAGCGCGAGCGTCAGCGTGTGCGCCCAGTCGCGCAGCTGGTCGCGATCGGCGTCGGGCATGCCGAGCATCTCGGAGATCACGAGGAACGGGAGAGGAAACGCCAGGTCGGCGATCACATCCATCGTGGCGTCGCCACCGCGCCGGTCGGCGGTGTCGAGCGCGTCGTCGACCAGCACCTGCACCCGCGGCGCGAGCTGCTCGACGGTTCTCGGGGTGAAGACCTTCTGGACGAGTGCGCGGAGGCGGGTGTGGTCCGGCGGATCGAGGTTGAGGATCTGGTGGGTGCCTCGTTCGGGTCGGGTGCCGAGGATCTGCTGGCGTAGTTCGGCCCGGGGGTTCACGCCGCGGACGCTCTTGTCCTCCACGCTGAGGCGGGGGTCGCGGAGGAGCTTGACCGCATCGTCGTAGTCGAAGATCGCCCAGAGCCCGAGCGGGGTCTGTTGCACGGGCTCGCGCTGGCAGATGGCGAGGTACTGCGGGTACGGGTCTTCGGCGAACCCGGGTTCGAACGGATTGAAGCGGGGCTCATCCGGGAGACCGGCGCCCGCGGAACCGCCCGTTGTAGGCTCATTGGTCACATCAGCCACAGTAGTAACCAAGGGATTTCTGATGAGCGGAGTGGCGGGGGGCCCGGGGCCCCCGCGCCCCACCCAACGGGGGCCCAGGCGCCCCGCGCCCCCCCCCGCGAGCGGGGCAAGATGTGCACGAAAAGGGGGGGGAAACGGCGGGCGGTGGAGGGAACCC
>JBIOKD010000222.1:0-5519 GCA_044451485.1 Candidatus Eiseniibacteriota bacterium
CCGCTCGCGGGAGCGATGGGCATCGCGGTGACGGTGGCACCGCTCACCGCACTCGCCGAGGTCGAGAGCCACCCGTGGCTGCCGCCGCTGGCACGGCTGGCAGTGGTGCTGGGAGGCGCGCCGCCATGAGACGCCGGCACTCATGCCTGGCTCGGGCCGCGCTCGGCGACACCGGTCGCGCCGCCCGCCCGCGTCGCGAGCGGACGCGTGGCCGGCTCGCGGCCGCCGCTCTGACCCTGCTCGCGACCGCGCTCAGCCTTGGGCCGGCATGGAATCCCGCCGCGAGGGGAACGAGCTGGCCGATGATCCCGATGCCGGCGCACGCCGACACTTCGTTCGAAAGCGGCGACTCGCTCGACGTCACACCCGCCGAGCCGCCCGACGACACGCCGGATGGCGCCGACGTGGTGACCGAGCGTCCGGGTGCCGTGGACGACGGCGACGTCGAGGTCGCGGTCGGCGCCGAGGGCACCGGCGACCGGACCGCGCACGGGCGCCGGCGGGTGCGCTTTCGCGACGGCGGCCTGCGTGGCGACCTGCGCTCGGGCGACGCGGATCCGCTCGCCGGCGGCGCGCTGGGAGCGACGCTGCTCGGCGGAACGGTCGAAGCCGGTCGGGTGGCGCCGAGATGGGGGCGCGCCCTGGTGCTCGGCACTCCCGCCGATCCATGGCGCGCGACGCGCGAGGCCGACCAGGTGCCGGCGCCGCGGAGCCGCGCGCTCGATGGCGCGCGTTGGCGCCGGGCCGGGCGCGTGCGGGTCGAGATCGAAGCCGGCTCGGTGACACGCGAGCGACTGGGCGCGCTCCGCGTCGGTGCCGGAGCGTGGGACGCCGGCACGCTGATCCGCGAGCGCGGCGATCCGATCGTCTCGCTGGCCTGGGCCGAGCGCGCCGCGGCCACCGAGCTGGGGATCGATCGTGCCGGGCGATGGCGCGCCGAGGGGGCGCGGACCGGCCGATCGGGTGCCGTCGACTGGAGTCTGCGAGGCCGGGCGGGAACCGAACGATATTCGCCGCCGGGCTCACTCGCGGGGCGTGTTCCCGCACAGTCTTCGGCACTGGAATTGAGCGGTGGCGGACCGGTCGGGTGGCGGGCGCTGGAAGCGTTGTGGCGCTTCCGCAGCGGTGTTGCGGGTGGGCGGGGTGCGCTTGAAGTGCATCGGGAGATGGCTCACCATGACGCCATCGCGTTGGGTCTCGAGGAGCAGCACGGGACCCGGCGCGACGGCTCGGCTCCGTCCGACGCGATGCGCCAGGCGGGCTGGGCCGAGTGGCGCGCCGGGCGCGGTCCGGTCCGTCTCGGACTCCGCGAGGAGGTCTGGGGCCGCCGGGCTCTCGCGCGTGACGCGGTGCGGGCCGTCTCCACCGTCCGTCTGGAACTCGACACCGGTGGCGGCGCCACCATCGCGTGCACGCGCAGCGCCTACCGTGTGAGATCCGGCGAGAGTCTGTACCTGCCCGAGGCTGGTGGTGATCGGCTGTGGCTCCGGGCGGTGTCCGGCGCCGGGACGCTCACACGGATCGAGACCAGCTTGCCGGTCGCCGGCGGCCGGCTGCGCGCGTCGCTGAGCCGCATCGAGAATCCCGGCCGCTCGCCACGGCCCCATTGGAGCTTCGACTGGACCCGAAGGTCCCGGACCACGCGCGATCCCGCGCGAGCGGGGCCCTGACGAGGAGGATCGGATGGAATTCGCAAAGCGTATGAGCCGCCTGGGTACCGAGACCGCGTTCGAGGTGCTGCTGCGCGCGCAGGCCCTCGAGGCGACCGGAAAGAAGGTCGTGCACCTGGAGATCGGGGAGCCCGACTTCGACACGCCGAAGTTCATCCGCCAGGCCGGCATCGAGGCCATCGAGGCCGGGTTCACCCATTACGGTCCGTCCGCGGGGCTGCTCGAGTTCCGCCGCACGATCGCCGAGATCTGGAATCGCGAGCGTGGCATCCCGTGCGACGCCGACCACGTGGTGGTGACGCCGGGCGCCAAGCCGATCATGTTCTTCACCATGCTGGCGCTGCTCGAGGAGGGGGACGAGGTGCTGTACCCCAACCCGGGCTTCCCGATCTACGAGTCGGTCGCGAACTTCATCGGCGCCAAGCCGGTGCCTTTGCCGCTCAAGATCGAGAACGGCTTCGATCTCGATCTCAAGGACCTGGCGAGCAAGATCACCAGCCGCACCAAGCTGTTGATCCTCAACTCACCGCACAATCCGACCGGCGCGGTGCTCAAGCCGGACACCATCCGCGCCGTCGCCGACCTGGCGCGCAAGCACTCGTTCTCGATCCTGTCGGACGAGATCTACGGCCGCATCCTGTTCGAGGGCGAGCATCTGTCGATCGCGTCGCTGCCGGGCATGGCGGAGCGCACCATCGTGCTGGACGGGTTCTCGAAGACGTACTCGATGACCGGCTGGCGGCTCGGGTTCGGGATCATGAACAAGGACCTGCAGAAGCACGTCGCGCGTCTCATGACCAACTCCAACTCCTGCACCGCGACCTTCGTGCAGAAGGCCGGCATCGCGGCGCTCACCGGTCCACAGGCCGAACCACGGGCGATGGTCGAGGAGTTCCGCCAGCGCCGGGACGTGATGGTGGCCGGTCTCAACGCCATTCCGGGCATCAAGTGTCTGGTCCCGCACGGCGCGTTCTACGTGTTCCCCGACATCCGCGGCACCGGCATGACCAGCAAGGCGCTGTCCACCGCGCTGCTCGACGAGGCCGGTGTGGCGTGTCTCTCGGGCACCGCGTTCGGGTCCTACGGCGAAGGGCACATCCGCTTCTCGGTGGCCAACAGCCTGCCCAACATCAAGCAGGCGCTGCAGAACATCGGCGACTACCTGAGCGTGCGGATGAAGTAGGAGCGTGAGCCGATACGGCTGCCGGGGGGGCGCCCCCGGTGCAAAGAAGGTGTGACGTGAACAGGGATCGCGGCATCATCGCGGTGGGTGTGGTGTTTGCGCTTGCATGCGCCATGGCCACCCCGCTGTATGCGTCGTGGTCCCACTCGCTCGTCCACTCGCTCACGCCACTCGATGGGACGTACGCCGGGGCGGTCGCAGGGCCGGACGGTTCGATCTGGGAGATCGCGCTTCAGCCCGGCGTCTTGGCGCTGCAACGGGTCACCTGCGACGGGGCCGCGGTCTGGCCCAGCCATGGACTGACGATCGAGTCCAATTCCGCCGCCGAACCGGTCATCACCTCCGACGACTCGGGGGGCGTTTGGCTCGGGTGGGCGAGAGGCGGACAACCGTACATCGGGCTATACGCTCAGCACGTCGGGGCGAACGGCGTGCCCGCGTGGCAGGCCGGTGGTCGCGTGGTCGGTCCCGGAGGGATCATCCGACACCTGGTCGTGGACGGCGATGGAACGGGTGGGTTGGTCGCGGCGTGGGATCACGGGCCACCCACATTCTCGCTGGTGCGGGTGCAACGCCTGCAACCGAACGGCGACCTCGACCCGAGCTGGCCCGAGTTGGGAGCGCGTGTGACCAGTGTTGCGACGGTCCAGCACTTGCCACGCATCGCCGGCGACGGTGCCGGCGGGGCGTTCATCGGCTGGATCGACGACCGCGGGGTACCGAGCCCCTCACGCGTGGTGGTGCAGCACCTGGTGGGGAGTGGGGTCCGGCATGCGTCGTGGCCTGCCCTCGGCATCCTTCTGGGTGCCGCCCATTCCGACGAGCCACCGATCCTGCTCTCCGACCGCACCGGTGGCGTGTTCGTGGTCTGGACCGAGTCACCCGCGGGCGGACCGTACCGTGTGGTGGCGCAACATCTCGCCGCGGATGGCTCCCCGGTCACCGGCTGGCCGGCGGGTGGGCGCGAGGTGGCATCGACGTCGGTGGGCGTGGCGCAGGCGAGCGCGGTCCGGGATGGCGCCGGTGGCCTGCTACTGGCGTGGCAGACCACGCAGTCGTCGACCGGCGCCGATATCGCGGCGCATCACGTCCGCGCCGACGGGTCGCTCGATCCGACCTGGCCCGCGGAAGGGGCGGCCGCGTGCGCCAGCGCCGGCACTCAGCAGGCACCGACACTCACTGCCACGACACCGGGACAGGGGGTTGTCGCGTGGGTGGACCTGCGCGAGGCGTTCCCGGGGATCTACGCCCAGCACCTCCCGATCGGATCGAATCCGAGTCCGGGCTGGACCGCGGATGGTCGGATGGTCTGGTACTCGTCGACCATGTCGTCCGCTCCGGGTCCGGTGGTGGTCGCCACGGGCGGCGGCAGCCTCGTCGGCTTCGGTGACTGGTTCGGTGGGAGCGCGGACGTTCGCGTGGTGCGCGTCGATGACAGCGGTTATCCCGGCGAGCCCGCGCCGGCGGTGCTCGCGATCGACGATATCCGCCTCGACCAGGGCGGCGCGGTCTCGGTGGTGTGGTCCGCGAGCTACCTCGATTCGAGCTGGGTGATCGACCACTACGACGTCGAGCGCGGGGTGCCGGGCACCACCGCGGGTCCGTGGATCGAGGTCGCGGGACCGGTTACCGCGATCCATCGACGGGCCTACGCAAGGACGGTCGCGACCACGCTCGATTCGACTCCGTACGCGAACGTGCGGACTCCGTTCCGCGTGATCGCGCACGACGCCACGAACACGCTCACGCTCGTCTCCGCCGTCTCGAGTGGCTACTCCGCCGACGACCTCGCGCCCGTCGCGCCACCGGGTGCGTATGGGTACCACGACGCGAGCAACACCTACCTGAGATGGCTGACGAATCCCGAGCCGGACCTAAGTCGCTACCGGGTGTATCGGGGGGATGCGTCCGGGTTCCCGCTCGACCCGGGGCATCGGGTGGCCGAGCCGACCGTCACCTTTTACGACGACACCGGGATTCGCGACGCCTACTACGCGTTGACGGCGGTGGACCTCCATGGCAACGAAAGTCCCGCCGACCGCTTCGCGCCGGACGACATCCCGTCCACCGGTATCGGGGCCGCCGCGGCGCTGCGCGCGCCGCTGCTGGACGAGCCCCAGCCGTGTCCGGCGCGCTCTGTGGCGTGGGTGCGTTTCGGCGCGCCCCCGGGAGCACCGGTGCGACTCGAGGTATTCGACGTGAGCGGCCGCCGGGTCCGCCAGCTCTACCTCGGCGACACCGGGGGTGCGACGCATTCGCTCGCGTGGGATCTCACCGATGCCCGGGGCGTGGTGGTCGCGAACGGCCTGTATCTCGTCCGCATGTCCGCGTCGGGCCGGCACCTCACGAGGCGACTGGTGATCGCACGCTAGGATCGAACGACCGGCCCGTGGTCGCTTCATCCAGGCTGTCGGAAGTGTGTTGTCCACGCGGTGCACACGGCGTCCGTCGCGGTGACGGGCGCCGTGTCGCTTTTCGGCATGAGATGTCGCCCGAAGACGCCCGACGTCACGCGGCACGCCGCGTGCGTCATGGGCGCGCGCCCGCATGCCACGCCCCCGCCACGTGTCCCCGCCGGAGCCGCCTCATGCGCATGGCACCCGCGTTTCTCGCCGCCACCCTCGTCACCACCACCCACCTGCCGGTCGCGGCGCGTCCGGCGTGCG
>JBIOKD010000223.1:0-5507 GCA_044451485.1 Candidatus Eiseniibacteriota bacterium
GGCGGTGTGCTGCGCCTCGACCAGCCGCTCGGCGATGCGCTGGCGGACACGGCTCATCGGCACCTGGCGCTCGGTCTCGCCCTCGCGCCAGTCGCTGCCCGGCGCGCCGCCGGGTCTCACCGCGGCGCCGTCACCGGTCGACGCGGCGGGCGTGGCCGGGACGATCGGGGCACCGGGGACCGATACCGGTGAGGTCGGCGCAGGCGCCGCGGGCGCGGGTGGCGTGCGCGTCCCGGCGCCCGGTGTCGCGGCCGACGGAGGTGGTGTACGTGTCGCGGTGGCCGGTGACGCCGCTCCCGACACCGGAGCGGACGGGTGCGCCAGGAGATGACGCTCGACGTCCTCCTTGAGCAGCCGCCCACCACGACCGGTGGCCGGTATCACCGCCGGATCGAGCCCGTGCTCGTCCACCAGCCGCCGCACCGCCGGCGACAGTGCGGCGCGCTCGCCATCGGCGGCATCGGCCTCACCGGCGCCATAGGCGGGCGCCGACTGTGACGCGGCGGGCTCCGCCGCGCGTGCGGTCCCGGACCGTGACACCGGAGTCGCTTGCGGAGTCGCGGCCGCAGTCGCTGGAGTCACTCCAACCGACACGTCCTCGCGGATCGCGGCGACAACGTCACCGACCTCCACCTTGTCCCCCACCCTGCGCCGGTGCTCGAGGACACCGGCGCGCTCGGCGGGAAGCTCCACCGCGGCCTTGTCGGTCTCGAGCACCGCGATCGCCTCGTCGACCTTCACCGGCTCGCCGTCGCCCTTGAGCCACTGCACCAGCACCGCCTCGGATATGGACTCGGCCAGACGCGGGACCTTCACCTCGAACGACATGACTCAGCGCCTCCGCGCGCCGGCGCGTGGCTCGGCGGCGCGTCGCGGCCTGAGCGCCCCCACCTCGCACAACGCGCGGTCGAGCAGCTCCTGCTCCTGCTCGACGTGCTTGGCGTAGTAGCCGGTGGCCGGGGTCGGGGTGGCCTTGCGCGCGGCCAGACTCAGCGTCGCGCCGTCGGGAAGGATCGCCTCGATCCGGTGACGCAGCGCGCGCCACGCCCCCATGTTCGCCGGCTCCTCCTGCACCCAGCGGATGTCGCGGGCGCCCGGATAACGCGCCAGGAGCGCGATCAGCTCGGCGCGTGGGAACGGGTAGAGCTGCTCGAGCCGCACCAACGCCACGTCGGCGAGCGCGCGCGTGTCCCGTGCCTCGAGCAGGGTGTAGTAGAAGCGGCCACTCGTGAGCAGCACCCGCCGCACCGCGCGCGGGTCCGCCACCGCGGCGTCGTCGATCACGTTCTCGAACCCGCCGTCGGTGAACGCGGCCGCCGCCGACACCGCGTGCTTGTGACGCAGCAGGCTCTTCGGGCTCATGACCACGAGCGGCTTGCGGAAACGGCGGTGGAGCTGCCGGCGCAGGGCGTGGAAGAACTGGGCCGGCGTGGTGAGGTTGCAGACCTGCATGTTGCCGTTGGCGCACAACTCCAGGAAGCGCTCGAGCCGCGCGCTCGAATGCTCGGGTCCCTGTCCCTCGTAGCCGTGGGGCAGCAGCAGGACGATGCCCGACATCCGGCGCCACTTGGCCTCGGCCGCGGCGATGAACTGGTCGATCACCACCTGGCCCACGTTGGCGAAGTCACCGAACTGCGCCTCCCAGACCACCAGCGTGAACGGATCGGCGGTCGAGTAGCCGTATTCGAACCCGAGACAGCCGGCCTCGTTGAGCGGGGTGTCGATGACCTCGAAACGGCCCTGGTCCGGGGCCAGGTGCTGCAACGGGATGTAACGGTGGCCGTCACCCTGGTCGCGCAGCACCGCGTGGCGATGGCTGAAGGTGCCGCGACCGGTGTCCTGACCCGACAGACGCACGTGACGTCCCTCGAGCAGCAGACTGCCGAGTGCCAGCGCCTCGCCGAGCCCCCAGTCGACACGGTCCGCGCCGAGCATCGCCCGGCGCTCGCCGATCAGACGCTCGATACGTGGATGCGGCCGGAATCCCACCGGAAGCGTCCCCAGACCCTCGACCACGCGCTCGATCGTCGCGCGCGCGACGGCGGTGTGCGCGCTCCAGTCGTCGCCGGCCCACTCGAGCCCGCTCCAGCCCCCGCCGAGAGGACGCACCGGGTCGACCGGCTCGGTGGCACGCACGCGCTGATGCGCGGCCTGGAGCGTGCGGTCCAGATCGCGCTCGAGACGCTCGACCGCCGCCGCGTCGAGCACCGCCGCGCCGATCAACCGTTCGGCGTAGGTCTTCGACACCGGCAGGTGACGCGCGATCCTCTGGTACATCGCCGGCTGGGTGAAGGTCGGATCGTCGAGCTCGTTGTGCCCGTGCTTCCGGTAGCACACCAGGTCGACCAGGATGTCGCGCTTGAACGCGTGCCGGAACTCGACCGCGAGCCGGGTGGCGTGGACCGCCGCCTCAGGATCGTCACCGTTGACGTGCAGCACCGGCGCACCGATGACCCGCGCGATGTCGGTGCAGTAGCGTGACGCGCGCGCGTGCCACGGCGAGGTGGTGAAGCCGATCTGGTTGTTGACCACGAGGTGGATCGTCCCACCGGTCTGATAGACGGGCAGCTGCGCCATGACCAGCGTCTCGGGGACGATGCCCTCGCCTTCGAAGGCGGCGTCGCCGTGGATGAGCACCGGGAACCCGCGGTCGCGGGCGTGATCGTGCGACAGGTCCTGACGCGCGCGCATCGAGCCCAGCACCACGGGATTCACGAACTCGAGATGACTCGGGTTGTAGTTGAGGTCGAGATGGATCGTGCGTCCGGTGCGTGTGGGTCGCAGCTCGGAGTAGCCGAGGTGGTACTTCACGTCGCCGAGCTCGACCACGTCCGCGGGCGTGAAGGCCGACTCGAACTCCCCGAAGATCGCCTCGAGCGGCTTGCCCAGGATGTGCGCGAGCACGTTGAGTCGCCCACGATGGGGCATGCCCAGCACGATCTGCTCGACCCCCACCTCGGCCGCGGTCTCGATCAGCACGTCGAGCATCGGGATCAGGGTGGCGGCACCCTCGAGCGAGAACCGTTTCTGACCGACGTACTTGACGTGGAGGAACTGTTCGAACGCGTCCGCCGACTTGAGCCGCGACAGGATGTGCACGCGATCGGCGTCCGAGAGACGCGGGTGATTGCGCACCGATTCCATCCGCTCCTGCAGCCATTCGCGCTGCGCCGGATCGGGCACGTCCACGAACTCGACGCCGAGGGTCCCGCAGTAGGTCTCACGCAGGACGGCGATCAGCTCCCGCAGGGTGCCGTGGAAGTCGCCCCGGAACGCGCGCGCGTCGACCGGGGCGTCGAGGTCCGCGTCGGCGAGCCCCAGGGTGGCCATCTCCAGGAACGGGTGCCCCGTCGGCGGCTCGCCGAGCGGATCCAGGTCGGCGAGGAGATGCCCGAACTCGCGGTAGGCGTGGACCAGTCCGTAGACCCCGCCGGCCGGCCGGCCCTCGGCGGGTGGCGCCGGTGGAGGAGCCGCGGCCGGGAGTGCTCCCGCCTCCCCGGCGGCCAGGCCGCCACCGAACTCGAAACCGGCGAAGAACGCCGCCCAGTCGGGGGGAACCGACGCCGGGTCCTGACGCCAGCGCCGGTACATCTCGTCGATATAGGGCGCGTTGGCGCGCTGCGTGAAGTCGAAGCGGTCGGACATGACTCCCTTCGGATGCGGGGGCCGCGCTTCGGGAGGCGCGCTCACCCGGCAAAGGCGGGAAACTTATCACGAAACGCCTTGCGGGAGGGGCGGTTGGGGCGCCGCGGTCTCGATCGGGGCGGGACTCAGGTGGCACGCCCGGGGCGCCGATAACTCCACCGCGGGTGACGCCGAACGCGCCCCGCGGAGGACGACACATGAGCCACGGGGTCGCGATCCGACGCGGGTTCACACTGGTCGAGCTGATGGTCCTCATCGTCATCGCCGGTCTGGTGCTCGGCTTCGGGCTGCCCGCGTTCCTCGAGATGAAGCGCTCGGCCGGTGTGGAGCGGGCGCGCCAGCAGCTCGAGCTGGACCTCGAGGCCGCCCGTCGGACGGCGCTCACCGACCGGGTGCCGGTCATCGTCTCCTTCGACACCGCCCCGTCCACGTCGTACGGCATCCTCACCGACCGCAACGGCAACGGCGTCCCCGACACCGGGGAGCCCCGCCGGGCCTGCGCGCTGCCCACACGAACCCGCTTCTCGATGCTGGCCCTGCAACCGGCCGACACGGTGTGGTTCGACTCGAGCGGGACGCTGCGCAAGGGCGACAGCGGCGGTTGGATCATGCTCGAATCGAACGGCGCGTTGGACACGCTGTTCGTCACGCCGGCCGGCTCGGTCGTCGAGCCCTGACCCCGAATCCGGGCGGTGTTCGACGAGTGATCGAACGCTACGCCGCGCGTGGACCTTCGCGCCACACCCGCGCCACCAGACGAGAGCTGTCCTCGATCAGCGTGTAGAGACAGGGCACCAGCACCAGGGTGAGCACGGTAGAGGCCGCAAGACCACCGATCACGGTGCGTGCCAGCGGGAAGTAGAGCACGTCGCCCACCCCGTTGCGTCCGAACGCCAGCGGGAGCAGACCGAGCGTGGTGGTGAGCGTGGTCATCAGGATCGGACGCAGGCGGTCCCGCGCTGCGTCGAGCACCGCCGTGGCGCGCTCGATGCCACGCCCGCGCAGCTGGTGGACGTGGTGGACCAGCACGATCCCGTTGTTCACCACGATCCCAACCAGGATGAGCAGACCGATCTGCGACATCAGGTTGAAGGGCGAGTGGGTCAGGAAACAGATCCACGCGATCCCCACGAACGCGAACGGCAGCGCCAACATGATCGCGAAGGGCTGGAGCAGCGATTCGAACAATCCCGCCATCACGAAGTACACCAGCGCCAGCGCCAGCAGCAGGTTGACCAGCATCTCCTTCTGGGTGGCGTCCTCCTCCTCGAAACCCTCGCCGAACGACCACGAGTAGCCGGTGGGGAACGCCATCGACGACATGGCGCGCTCCACGTCCTTGCGACGTTGCCCGGCGCTCTTGGGGTCGATGTCGGCGCTCACCACCTTGACCGAGCGTCGCTGGTGCCGCTCGATGGTCTGGGGCGTGGTGACGGTGCGGAACGACGCCACCGCGTCGAGCGGCACCGGACCGTTCACACCGGCGAGCTGCATGCGTCGGAGCTGATCGAGACTCGAGCGGTCCTCGGCGGCGAGCCGCGCCACCACCTGGACCTCGCCGTCCGGCCCCCGGTAGCGGGCGAGCGGCCGGCCACGGAAGAACATCTGTACCGCGCCGGCCACCGAGCGGGTGTCGAGCCCGCTCGCCGCGGCGCGGGCGCGGTCGACCGCCACCTCCACCTCCTGTCCGCCCTTCTCGTCCCCGGGACGGACCTCGGTGAGCCCCGGCACCAGTGTCATGCGTCGTGCGACCTCGGCCGCCACCTGGTCGAGACGCGGTCCGGGATCGCCGAACACGCGTACCGACAGACGCGACGGGCCGCCACCGTCGCCCTCGTCGAACTTGAGGGTGAGACCCGGGA
>JBIOKD010000224.1:0-5506 GCA_044451485.1 Candidatus Eiseniibacteriota bacterium
CTCGAGACCTGGCGGGGGCTGGCGGGCCCCGCGGTGGCGGTGGCTCTCGTGGTGCGGGCGGCGGCACCGGTGCCGCGTTTCGGCGCCACCTGGCTGGCGCCGGCGGCGGTGGCGCTGCTCGAGGCCGCGGAGGCGGATCCGTGGGATCTGGTGATCGCCAGCGACGCGCTGCTCAAGCGTGTCGCGGAAACCCGTGTCCCAACGGCTCTGGCCGCCGGTCTCGAGAAGGCGAGACGTGACACGCTCATCGGGCTCGAGCGCGTGTCCGAGCTGTCGCGCACGCTCGATCCGAGTCTGCCCCAGATGGTCGAGTCGGCGCGTGGCAAGGTCGACTTCCAGTTCGCCCGGCTGGTCGAAGGGGTGGTGGGCAAGTCCCGTCACCGGCTCGAGCGTGAGCATCCCGAATGGGCGCGGGTGCGGTATCACGTGGCGCCCGGAGACCGGCTCCAGGAGCGCCGGCTGTCGTCGTTCGAGCCGGTGGCCTATCGTGGGGTCGCGGTGGCCGCCGAGATCGCGGCCCTCGCCGAGGAGCACGCCGCCGCCCTCGAAACCGGTCACGCCACCCACCTGCTGCTGGAGCTGTGATGCCCTGCGACGCGTTGTTCTTCGGCGCGCATCCCGATGACATCGAGCTCACCTCGGGCGGTCTCGCGGCGCTGCTCGCCAGCCACGGTCACCAGGTGGTGCTGGTCGATCTCACCCGCGGCGAGGCCGCCTCCCGTGGCACCGTCGAGGAGCGCGCGCGCGAGGCCGAGGAGGCCGCCCGCGCGCTGGGGGTGACGCGACGCACGAGTCTCGGACTCCCCGACACCGGGCTCGACGCGCGTGACCGTGGCCAGCTGCGCGCCGTGGTCGCCTGTCTGCGTGCCGAGCGCCCGGCGCTGGTGGTGGCCCCGGATCGCTCCGACGCGCATCCCGACCACGTCGAGGGAGCCGAGCTGGTGACCCGCGCCTGCTATCTCGCGGGGCTGGCTCGTTTCGAGACGCCCGGTGAGCGCTTCCGCCCGCGGCGTCTGTTGTATGCGCTCTATCGCGGCGACCGCGCACCGAGTCTGGTGGTGGACGTGAGCCCGGTCTGGGAGCGGCGCGTGGCGGCACTCCACGCCCACGCGAGCCAGCTCACACCCGGTGGCGGGCCCGACACCTATCTCACCCATCCGGATTTCCTGCCCGAGGTCGAGGGCCGGGCCCGTCACTTCGGAGCCATGATCGGCGCCCGGTTCGGCGAGGGCTATCGTACCCGCGGGCCGCTCGCGGTCGCCGACGCGCGCGGTCTGCTCGACCTGGCGCATCTTGGAGGTGGGGCGTGAGCGCGACGCGGCGGCGGAGCGGAGGGGACACGCCGGCGCTTCCCGCGAAGCGGACCACGCGTCGCCGCCCGGCGGCCGCGACGCCGGTCGAGCGCGTGGTCCGGCCGGCGCGCCGGCCGCGACGCATCGGGATCACCTGCTATTCGCATTTCGGCGGCAGCGGCGTGGTCGCGACCGAGCTGGGTCTGGCGCTGGCGCGCCGCGGCTACGACGTGCACTTCATCGCCCACCGGCTGCCCTTCCGGCTGCGCACGTTCGCCTCCAACGTCTATTTCCACGAGGCCACACCGGCCTCGTACCCGGTCTTCGACCAGGTGCCCTACAACCTGGCGCTCACCACCAAGATGGTCGAGGTGGCCGAGAACTACTCGCTCGACCTCCTGCACGTGCACTACGCGATGCCGTTCGCCGCCAGCGCCTATCTGGCCCGGCAACTCATGCTGCCGCGTGAGCTGGGCGTGGTCACCACGCTGCATGGCACCGACATCACCGTGGTCGGGGTGGAGCCGGCGTTCTTCCGGGTCACCAAGTTCAGCATCGAGTCGAGCGACCGGGTCACCGCCGTGAGCCGCTTCCTCAAGGAGCGGGCCGAGGCCAGCTTTGGGATCACCCGGCCGATCGAGGTGATCTACAACTTCGTGGACCCGCACGTGTTCACGCCCCACAAGCGCGCCGGGCTGCGTCTCGCCCCGGCCCGGACCAAGGTCGTGATGCACGCCTCTAACTTCCGTCCGGTCAAGAACATACCGGCTGTGCTTCAGATCTTCTCCGAAGTCCGGCGCAAGCTGGCCGCCAAGCTGGTGATGGTGGGCGACGGGCCCGAGAAGGCGGGGGCCGAGCAGCTCGCCCGCGAGCTGGGGGTGTCCCGTGACGTCCTGTTCCTCGGCAACCAGGACATGATGGAGGAACTGCTGCCACTTGCCGATGTCTTCTTATTGCCGAGCTCCTCCGAGAGCTTCGGGCTCGTGGCGCTCGAGGCCATGAGCGCGGAAGTGCCGGTGGTGGCGTCGGATGTGGGCGGTTTGCCGGAGGTGGTCGAAAACGGGGTCACCGGGTATCTGCACGGCCCCGGCCAGATCCAGGGTTTCGTGTCGTCGGTGCTCAAGCTGCTCACCGACGACCGGCTGCGGCATTCCATGGGACGTCTGGCGCGTCGCGTGGCGAAGGAGCGGTTCAGCGTGGACGAGATGGTGGACCGGTACATCGCCGTCTACGACTCGCTGCGCTGAGTCATGCTCGGGCGGCCGCGTCGTCTCGTGATCCTGGCCGAGGGGCGCTTCACGCCGCTCGACGCCAAGACCGCGGTGGGGGTGCTGCGGTATCGGCCGGAGGAGGTCGCGGCGGTGCTGGACTCGACGCGAGCCGGGCGCACGGCGCATCAGTGCGTCGGCACGGGCGGCGCGACACCGGTGGTGGCGACCTTGACCGAGGCGGCGACACGCGGCGCCGACACGCTGATGATCGGGGTGGCGCCACAGGGCGGCCGGCTGCCGGCGGCGTGGCGTGACACGGTGCTCGAGGCGCTCGGGCGTGGCTGGGACGTGGTGGCCGGATTGCACGACTTCCTGGCCGACGATCCGGAGCTGGCGGCGGCGGCGCGCACGCACGGGGCCACGCTGATCGACGCCCGCCGGCCACCCGACCGCACCCCGATCGCGACCCGGCGCGCGGCCGAGGTCGACGCGCTGGTCGTGCTCACGGTGGGCAGCGACTGCAACGTCGGCAAGATGACGGCCGCGCTCGAGCTGACCGGCGCGTTGCAGAGGAGCGGGACGCGTGCCGCGTTCGTCGCCACCGGCCAGACCGGGATCTTCTGCGCCGATCGCGGCATCGCGGTGGACGCGGTGCGCGCCGATTTCGTGGCCGGATTCACCGAGGAGATGGTGCTGGCCGCGGCCGCCGACGCCGACGTGGTGGTGGTGGAGGGGCAGGGCTCGCTCCACCATCCGGGCTATTCCGGGGTCACGCTCGGTCTGCTGCACGGCGCGTGTCCGACGGCCATGGTGTTTTGTCACGAGGCCGGCCGCGAGACCGTGCGCCGTCCGGGTGGGCTGCGCGATCCGGGTGACCCGGTGATCCCGCCGCTCCCCGAGCTGGTGCGGGTCTACGAGCTGGCCGCGGGCTGGGTGCATCCGGCGCGGGTCGTGGGTGTGGCGCTCAACACCCTCGCCCTCGAGCCGGCCGCGGCGCGCGAGGCAGTGACACGCGCGGCCCGCGAGACCGGGCTCCCGGTCTGCGATCCGGTGCGTGATGACGCCGCTCTACTGGCCGATGCGGTGGCCGCCGCGGCGCGCGAGCGGAGGGACCATGCGTCTCACACGTGAGCGTCTCGACGTCGCCACCCGCTACGAGTTCCGTATCGCCCACGGCGCGCGCCACGGTCACGAGAACACCCTGGTGCGGCTCGAGCACCTGGGTCTCGCCGGGATCGGCGAGGCGGCGCCCTCGCACTACTACGGCGAGAGCCGCCCACTGGTCGAGGCGGCGCTCGAGGCGTGGGAGCCGCTGCTCGGGGACGATCCCTTCGCGCTCGACGCCATCGACGCGCGTCTCGACGACGCGCTCGAGGGTCAGATGGCGGCCCGCGCCGCGCTCGACATGGCGCTCCACGACTGGATCGGGAAACGGCTCGGGTTGCCGGTGTGGAGACTATTCGGTTTCGACGCGTCGCGGACCCCGGTGTCGTGCGTGACGCTCGGGATTGCCGAGCCCGAGGAGATGGAGCGCAAGCTCGACACGGTGATCGACTTTCCGCGCATCAAGGTCAAGCTGGGGGCGCCCGGGGACGTGGACAATCTGCGTCGTATCCGCGCCCGCTACCGCGGAGAGCTCCAGGTGGACGCCAACGCGGCGTGGAGCGCCGCCGATGCGGTGCGCGTGCTGCGCGCGATCGAGCCGCTCGGCATCGAACTGGTCGAGCAGCCGGTCGCCCGCGGCGACCTCGACGGGCTGCGCTGGGTGCGCGAGCGGTCGGGGATCCCGGTCTACGCCGACGAGAGCTGTCACCGGCTCCCCGACATCGGTTTGCTCGCCGGCCGGGTGGACGGGGTCAACCTCAAGATCATGAAGACCGGCGGACTGCGTGAGATGCGACGCATGATCGACGCCGCGCACGCGCACGGCATGAGGGTGCTGCTCGGCTCGATGGTGGAGACCAGTCTCGCACTGTCGGCGGCGGCGCAGCTCGCCCCGATCGCCGACGCGCTCGACCTGGACGGTCACTGGTTGCTCGCCCACGACCCGTTCGACGGCGCGCCGCGTGATCTCGGCCGGATCGTGCTTTCGGAGCGCCCGGGGCTCGGGGTGATCCCGGCGGGAGCCGTGACATGAACCCGCGTCTGCGTGTCTACGTCACCGTGATCCTGCTCGCGGCGACGGCCTTGCTGGTCCTGAGCTGGCCCGCGGACGGAGCCCAGCGCTGGGTCCACTACGTGTTGTGGACGCTGGCGTGTCTGGTGGCGGAGCTGTTGTGGCTGCCGACGCTGACCGGCGAGTCCACGGTGAGCGCGGCGTCGACCGCCAACCTGGCGACACTGATGCTGTGGGGCAGCGGCCCGGCGATGATCGCCGCGAGCGCCAGCACGCTCGTGGCCTCGGTGCTGTTCCAGCGCAAGCCGTGGGTGCGCTCGGTGTTCAACGCCGGTCAGATCGTGATCACGCTGTGGGTGGCGGGTCTGGTGGTGGGCGCGCTCGGCAATCCGGTCCGTGGTCTCGGCCCCGAGGGTCACCTTTCGCTCGACGAACTGGGGGCGCTGCGTCTGATGCTGGTCATGCTGCTCGGCTTCCTGGCCTACGCCGTGGTGAACCGTGCGCTGGTCGGCGTGGCGGTGGCTTGGTCGAGCGACCGGCCCTATCTGCGCACGCTGCGTGAGGAGTGGTTCTACCGCGAGCGGATGATCAACGACCTGGCGCTGTTCTTCCTGGCGCCGCTCATGGTGCTCGCCTTCGGCACCGTGGGCTACGTCGGGCTGCTGCTGTTCTACGCGCCGCTGCAGATGACCTACGAGACCCACAAGCGCTTCCTCGAGCTGCGTCACGCCCAGAACCAGCTCATTCACACCGAGCGCATGGCGGCCAAGGGCGAGATGGCCGCCGAGATCGGTCACGAGCTGCGCAACCAGCTGGTGGCGATCAGCGGGCGCGCCCAGATGCTGCTCCGCGACGCCCAGCGTGGCGTCCAGGAGCACGTCGAGCGC
>JBIOKD010000225.1:0-5496 GCA_044451485.1 Candidatus Eiseniibacteriota bacterium
CAACCCGACCTGGTCGAGCACCTCGGAGACGTCGCGGACCTTGGCGCCGAAGCGGGTCGACTGATCGGCGACCGGGTCCTGCTCGAGCAGGTGACCGCACTCGCGCAGCGCGGCGCCACACCCGGCGGAATCGGTCACCACGGCGTCGAGCGAGGCGTCGAACGCCCCCACGTTGCGTCGCGCCAGGGCGCGCGCCTCGTGTCGCAACCCGGCGTGCGCGTGCAACGCGCCGCAACAGGTTTGCGCCTCGGGCACCGTGACCCGGCAACCTGCCAGCACCAGCAGACGCACCAGCTCCTGGTTGATGCGCGAGAAGAGCACCTCCATGACACAGCTCGTGAAGAAGCCGACGTGGAGACGCGGCGCACCCGGCGGGTGGAAGACCATCGCGTCCTCGCGACGCTCGAGCCGCGCCCCGGCCGGCAGACGCGCCGCGACGCGCTCGAGCGCGCGCTCGTCGCGTGGCGGCACCGCCGGGGTCATGGCGTAGCCCTTGGCGGCGAGCGGCGGCAGCCACGAGCGCACCTCGGCGCGACCCATCAGCGCCGCGATCGGCGCGCTCTGGGAGAGCCGCAACAGGTCGCCGACCAGGTGCATGCGGCCGCGGTCGGGCATGACCTGGCGCAGCACCCACTCGCCGATCGGGCCCAGCTTGCGCGCCTCGGGCACGCGTCGCGCGAGCTGGCCGCGGGTCTGCTCGAGCAGCCGGCCATAGGGCACACCGGCCGGACACACGGTCTCGCAGGCGCGACAGTCGAGACATTGATCGAGGTGATGCACCAGGTCCGCGCTCGGCTCGATGCGGCCCTCGGCGAGCCCACGCATGAGGTACAGACGCCCGCGTGGCGAATCGGGCTCGATGCGCAGCGTGCGATAGGTGGGGCACGCGGTGAGACACAACCCGCAGTGGATGCAGGTCTCGAGCTCGCGGCGGTCAGGGGTGTCGTCGGCGTCGTACCACGACACGCCGCCGGTGGCGGGCGCCGATGTGCCAGGCTGCGGTGCGGTCTCGGGCGCGTTCACGATCGTCAAGATAGCACGCGTGGTGGACGGGGTCGGCCCGTCTGTGCGGATCGGCGCCCCCGTCGTCGGCGCGTTGCGGCGGGCCCGATTTGAGGTAGATTCGGCCCGTCGCGCGGGTGGATCGCCGGCGCGCAACGACATGGCCGCGGCACGGAAGGAGGGAGCGCGATGGCGGGTTCGGGGCAGGTCCTGCGGAACTTCTACGACGCGGTGGTGAAGAGGGACTTCGTGGCGGCTCGCCGGTACCTGCACGACGACATGGTGTTCGTGGGTCTGTTCGAGACCTATCCGAACGCCGACGCCTACCTGACCACCCTGGCCGGGCTCATGCAGATCACCGTGCGGCTCGACGTGCGGGCGGTGATCGCCGAGGGCAACGAGGTGGCGGTGTTCTTCGAGCTCGAGACCAAGGAGCCCGCCAAGGCCACGACGCTGGTGGCGGAGTGGCACCGGTTGCGCGACGGCAAGATCGTTCACGCCGAGTCGGCGTTCGATGGCCGGCCGTTCGCGGCGATGTTTGGCGGCGCCAGGAGTAGCTGAGGCGCGGCGATTCGCGCGTCGCGTTTGCGACGGCGGCCCGAGTCGACGTACGACGGCGTTGCGTCGGCGCAGGCCGACCGGCTCAGCTGTCCTCGTCGGCGTTCGCGCGCTCGAGATGGAACCGGTGCAACACGCGGTGCAGGACCGGCGCGAACATCACACCCACGCTGGTGAGCAGCGCCACGCCGCTGAAGAGCGCGTAGCACGACGCGAAGATCTTGAGCGCGTCCGGCTGCTGTTCGAGCGGGCGCGAGTCAACGGGCCCCATCCCGCCGAGGATCATCGAGGCGTTGTAGAGCGCGTCGAGCCAGCCGAACGGTCCGGTGAGGTGATAGCCCACCACGCCGATCGCGAGCGACACACCGATCACGGTCAGCCCGAGCATCGCCGAGCGCGCCACCCGGCGCCGGAACTTCGGCACCGGCAGCAGCGGCTCGTGGCGGCTCTCCCAGCCGCGAAGCCGGCGCTTCCTCTGCGCGGCGGACTCGGCGCCCGGACGGCCGGGCGCCGGCGCGGACGCAGGATGTGCGTGCGCGGAAGCCGGCGCGGGCACGCCCTGCGGCGAGCCGGACGAAGGCGGTGGACCCGTATGCGGGGCGTGGTCGCTCATGGCACGAGCACGATCTTGCCGAAGTGGCGGCCCGACTCGAGACGCTCGTGCGCCTCACGCGCCTTCGCCAGCGGCAGCACCGAATCCACCACCGGTCTGATTTCGCCGCGTTTCACGAATTCGAGCACGTCGAGCAGCTCGCTGCGGCGACCCATCCACGAGCCGAGCAGCGTGAGATGCCGCCCGAACAGCACGTTGATGTCGAGCGTCACCTGGCTGCCGATGGTGGCGCCACAGGTCACCAGCCGTCCGTTGCGCGCCAGCGACCCGATCGCGCTCTCGAACACCTTGCCACCGACGTGCTCGAACACCACCTCGACTCCCTTCTTTCCGGTCATGCGTCGCACCTCCGTGGCGATGTCCTGCGTGGAGTGATCGATCACCTCGTGGGCGCCCAGCTCACGGGCGCGTTCGAGCTTGGCGGCGTTGCCCGCGGTGGCGATGACCCGCGCGCCCAGGGCGCGGGCGAGCTGCACCGCGACGCTGCCCACGCCGCTGCCGGCGCCGATCACCAGCACGTCCTCGCCGGGTCGGAGCGCCGCGCGCGTGACCAGCATGTGGTACGCGGTCAGCGCCACCACCGGCAGCGTCGCGGCCTCTTCGAACTTCATCGGCTCGGGGTAGGGGAGGCAGTTGCGACCCGGCACCGCGACCTGCTCGGCGTAGCCGCCGTTCTTCCGCCGGCCGACCAGGTCGTAGTGACGGCACAGATGGTCGTCGCCGGCCAGACAAGCGTGGCACACGCCGCACGACAGCACCGGCAGCACCAGCACCTTGTCGCCCGGCTTCACGTGGCGCACGCCGTCGCCCACCTTGGCCGCCACCCCCACCACGTCGCAGCCGAGGATGTGCGGCATCTCGACCTCGAGCCCGAGCGAGCCCGAGCGCACCCAGAGGTCGAGATGATTCATGCCACAGGCGCGCACCGACACCACCACCTCGTCGGCGGCGCATACCGGGTCGGCGACCTCGCGCATCTCGAGCACCTCGGGTCCGCCGACGCGCTCGAACACCATCGCTCGCATGTTCACCTCGTGATCGTCACACCGGGCCGGTGACGCTCGTGCCGCCCCTCAGGGGGTCCGCTCACCGGCCCGACCCGAGTCCGGCCCATCACCGCGCTCCCGGGCTCACTCGTCGAACAACACCGTGCTCTCGGCATAGAAGCGCACCCGCCGCTGCACCACCCGCTCCTGGATCCACTCGCGGAACCACGCGTCCTTCTCGGCCGTGGTGCGCCCCGTGTCGGCCAGCCGGTCGAGCGGCACGTTGACCCGCAGCGCCCGCCACGGAATGACGTGACGCGTGATGCCGGCCGGCAAGCGCTCGCCGCTCACCGCCAGCTCGAGGACCTCGGCCTGCTCGAAGTGCGGGAACACCACCAGTGCGGTGACCTCGGGGAAGCGCGCCCGGGCGTCGCCCAGCCAGTCGCTGGTGACGCGGTGGAAGGGGATGCGGCCACGATAGCCGTCGACCACCGCGTTGAGCAGGGTGTTGCGCGCGTGCAGGTCGGCGCCGCCGTGGAGCACGATGGTCTGGTTTTCCGCGTGCACCACCGCGAACGCCTCGCGACGCGCCAGCACCGCGCGCGCGTGACGAGGCTCGGCGTCCTCGTGCTCGAGCCCCGGGACCACGGCGAACATGGTCTCGAGATCGGCGCGCTTGGGGCCGATCAGCGCGTGGTGCCAGGTGGTGAGATGGATCGCCGGATCGTCGTAGCGCACCACCTGCACCAGCATGTGGGGGAGACCGGCGAGACGCGCCGCCATCACCCGGTTGGCGCCGTCGAGCACTACGAAGCGCGTGTCGGCGGGATCGTCGGGCGCCAGCGGCGCCACGATCGGCGGGTTCTTGAGCACCCCCAACTCGTGCAGCCGTCGCACCAGAGGTTCCGCGCGCTGGTCGTCGTGCTGCTCGTGTGGCACGAGGAGTCCGACCTCGACGAATCGCAGGTCGGGAAGCTCGAATTCGGCGGTGAACGGCCCGTGCATGCGGCGGACTCTACAACAGGGCCGGCCCTCCCGCGCTCGTCCCCGCGCTTGCCGCGCCGGTCGCGGCCGCGGGCGGGTCCGGCGCGTGGTAGCCTAGCCTCCGCAACCTTCCCATGAGCCCGTGCGTTGAACCGTGCGGAGTCGCGGCCGGCGCGCCGGGCACCGGTGACCCACCGGCTCCCCGGCCGCGGACTTTCCGCGCGTCCCATCCCCAAGGAGGCATCCGATGTTCCGTCGTTCACTGATCGCTCTCGTGCTCGCGGCGATCCTCGCGCCGGTCGTGCACGCCGAGACCGTCGACGAGATCGTGGCCAAGAACATCCAGGCGCGCGGCGGTCTGGACAAGCTCAAGGGTGTGAGCACCATGAAGGTGAGCGGCAAGCTGGTCATGGCCGGCGGCGCGATGGAGATCCCGTTCACCCGGGTGAGCAAGCGCCCCGACGGCATGCGCATGGACTTCACCTTCCAGGGCATCTCCGGCACCCAGGCGTTCGACGGCAAGACGGCGTGGCAGATCATGCCGTTCCAGACCGGCAAGAAGGACCCCGAGCAGTCCAACGCCGAGCAGACCAAGCTGATCGAGGAGCAGGCCGATTTCGACGGTCCGCTGGTGGACTGGAAGACCAAGGGTCACCAGCTCGAGCTGGTCGACACCGAGTCGGTGGATGGCGCCGACGCGTGGAAGCTCAAGCTCACGCGCAAGAACGGCAACGTCGACTACATGTACATCGACAAGGAGACCGGGCTCGAGGTGAAGACCGAGAGCAAGCGCACGATCAACGGCACCGAGGTCGAGTCCGAGGCCAAGATGAGCGACTACAAGGAGGTCGACGGGCTCACCATCCCCTTCACGGTGTCGTCGGGCATGAAGGGCGGGACCGACCAGCAGCAGCAAAAGGTGGTGATGGACAAGGTCGAGCTGAACGTCACCGTGTCCGACTCGAGCTTCGTCATGCCACCGGTCGCCGCCACGCCCGACTCCGCCGCCGCGAAGGCCCCGGAGAAGACCGCGGAGAAGACCGCCGACACCGCCAAGCCCGCCGCCAAGACCGGCAAGAAGAAGTAGCTCCGACGCGTTCGGGGTCCGCGGCCCCCTTCCCGCCGCGGACCCCGGTACGCGACGCGTGAACGCCCCGCTTCATCCACGCGACTCGGCCCCGAGTCCGACGGCCGCGCCACTTCCCACGAGGTGTCTCCGATGCTGAATCCCCTGCGCAGATGGACCGCCGGCGCCACGCTGGCCGCGCTGCTCGCGCTGCCGGGTCTCGCCGCCGCGGAAGGCGTGAAGATCGACAACGAGACCTTCGCCGGGCTCGAGCCGCGCCCGATCGG
>JBIOKD010000226.1:0-5456 GCA_044451485.1 Candidatus Eiseniibacteriota bacterium
GCCCAAACGTCGACATCTGGACGGATGGCTGCTGGAGCGTGCCATAGGAGAAGAGCAGCGGCATGTGGCCGGTGGATTGGAGCGGCCCGAGCGTCACGCGCCGCGATCCAAAGCGGTGCACATGGGGATCGAGTCCGGTGTGAGTCGCGGGGACCGATGTGTCGCGGCACATGCTGACGCGTTCGAGCCCGACCCGACGTACTGCACCTCGGTCAGCGCGCCCTCCACCACCACGGCGGCGCGGTAGCCCGCGGGGCAGACGAGCGGCGCTCCGGACCAGCCGGCTGGGAAGTCCGGTGTCGTGGATGGCAGCGGCGCGCCCAGCCCCACGCCCAGCGCCTTTGCCCATGCCTCCTTGCGCGTCCACATCGTGAAGAAGAGTTCGTGGCGCTCGGCCGTTTCCGTGGCACCGAGCAGGAGCAGCTCGCTTGCCGTGAAGCACACGCGCGCCACGGCGTCCAGGCCCGGCAGTGGCCGCACGCGCTCCACGTCGACGCCGACGCGCCGGCTGGCGATCGCCACTACCAGGACCTCCCCCGCGTGAGACAGGCTGAAGTGGATGGGGTGCTCGGGCCACGGTCGCGTCAGGCGCAACTTGCCACGCGTGTCCGATTCGAAGCGCAACTCCTCACCGGTCTCACCAAGGTAGTCCGAGAGCGCGGTCCGGAGCAGCAGGCGGCCGGCGGCGAAGCGGTGCGCGTCTTGGGGACGCCGGAAGCGACACGCACGCTCACGCTCGGTCGCGTCCAACCGATCGAGCGCGGCTTGCTCCCGGATCGAGCCGGCGTTCGCGATCCACACGTGAGCCATTCCGGGCCCGGGCAGTGGACGGACCGCGGCGTGTGGCATTGAACGTCGGCCGCGCGGACGGCTCGAAGCGCACCTTGCCGCTCTCACGACGTGCTCCGCGGCGCGCCATTGTCCCCGCGCAACCGTTGTGGGGAGTCCGCGAGCCAGGGAGACAACGCGCCCGCCATGGCGGCGGAGTGCACCATGACGCAGGAGTTGTGGTCACCGGGAACGACGATCTCCGTGTAGCGGGATCCCAACCGCTGCCAGTACGCGTTGGTCTCGCACTCGCGGGCGCGGAAGTACACGAGTGGCACGTCGAGTGGCTTGGGCGCGTAGGCGGCGATGGCTCGGTGATACGAGGACCGGACCCGGATCGAATCGGGCGAGGAGCCACGGAGCGGGGGCAGCCGTTGGCCGGCGAGTGTTCGCGCGGCGCGCAGGACCTGCGCGCGCTGCCGTCGCGACACGACCGGATGCAGCGCGTCGAGGACACCGGCCACGACGCGCGCCTGCGGACCGAGCGGACGGAATTCCGATTCGATCATGCCGAGGAACGCGACCGTCTCACCGGCTTCGCGCAACTGTCTCGCCGCCTCGAACACCGCCGGGCCCGAGATGCAGTACCCGGCGAGCCGATACGGCCCAGTGGGTTGCCGTTCGCGGATGCGCCGCACGCATTCGCGCGCGATGTCCTCCACCGTCTCGGGAACACGCGTGCCATCCAGACCGAGTGGCGCGAATCCGTGGACCGGTCGATCCGCACCGAGTGCCTCGGCCAACGACCGGCAGTAGGACGCGTCGCCCTCCGTTGCGGCGTGGAAGAAATGGAACGGCGGAAGCGCGCCGTCGAGATGGTACGACTCGATCGCCGGGGGAAGCGCCGCCGCCGTGGCAGACACGGGCCCCGCGGGGCGACGATTGGCGATCACCTTCGACAGCGCCGCCAGCGAATGAGCGTCGAACAGGTCGAGCAGGGTCACGTCGGCGCCCAACGTCTCCCTGAGCCGTGAAACGAGCATCGCGCCCGTGACCGAATCCCCACCGGCCTCCAAGAAGTTGTCGGTGGCATCGAGGTCGGGCCAATCCAGGATCTCCGCCGCGATGCTCGCGATGCGCCGGGCCGCGTCGTCGACCACCGGTGCGGGCTCGCGTTTCACCGGGTGCGGCTTGAGCCCGAGACGATCGGCCAGACCGATCCGTTGCAGCTTGCCGGTGGGCCCCTTCGGCAGCTCGTTCACGAACACGACCTGGCGCGGCACCTTGAAGAACGTCATCCGCGTCGCGGCGAACTGGCGCAGCTGGTTCTCGTCGAGCTGCGCGCCGGGGCGCAGAACCACGGCCGCGGCCACCGCCTCGCCCAGACGCGCGTCGGGCACACTGAAGGCCACCGCCTGCGCCACCGCCTCGTGCGCCAGGAGCACCTCGTCGATCTCGCGTGGCGAGACCTTCTCGCCGCCACAGTTGATGAGCTCCTTGATGCGCCCGGTGAGGAAGATGTAGCCGTCCGCGTCGCGATAGCCCTGGTCACCGGTGCGAAACCAGCCGTCGGTGAACGTCGCTGCATTCGCCTGCGGATTGTTCTCGTAGCCCAGGGTGACGTTCGGTCCCCGAATCGCCACCTCCCCCGTGGCGTCGGCGCCGAGCACACCGCCGTCGGGTCCGAGCACCGCCACCTCCGGGCCCGCGGGCAGACCGATCGATCCGGGCTTGCGGACCGCGGGGGGCAGCGGGTTGCTCGCGATCTGGTGGGACGCCTCGGTCATGCCGTAGGCCTCGATCACCGGCACCGCGAAGGTCCGCTCGAGGTTCGCCATCAGCGATGGTGGGAGCGCGGCCGAGCACGAGCGGATCACGCGTAGCGAGGATCGCACGGGAATCGGTCCACGCGTCGTGGCCCGGTCCACGATCGCCTGATGCATCGTCGGCACCGCCGTGTACCAGCTCGGCGCCTGCTCCGCGAGCCAGTCGAGGAAGCGCGGCGCCTGGAAGCCGGGAGTGCAGATGACCGAGGCGCCGGCGGTCAGCGACGAGAGCAACGCCCCGATGAGCCCGTGGACATGGAACAGGGGCATCACATTCAAGCAGCGATCGTCGGGTGACAGCGCCAGCGCGGCGGTGGTGTTGGCGGCCGAGAGACACAGGTTGGCGTGGGTCAGTGGCACGATCTTCGGCCGCGCCGTGGTCCCGGAGGTGTGCAACACGAGTGCCGTCGCATCGGGCGAGCGGGAGCCCGCGGTGGCCGGGACCGGGCGGGCCTCTGCTTGGGCCCCCGCCGTGCCCGCACTCCCAGCCGCCGCGGCCGGGGCGCCGCCACCGCCGCGCAGCTCGAACATGCCTGCGGCGGCCGCGCTGGGCACCAGCTCGAGCACCGCGATACCGCGCTCCTGGGCCACCGCGCGCGCCTCGAGCGAGCCGCCCTCCGGCACGATCACCGCGCGCGCGTTCAGGTCGCCGAGGTAGAACTCCAGCTCCGGTCTGCCGTACGCGGGGTTGAGCGGAGCGGCCGTGGCGGCCGACGACACGGACAGGAACGCGACCGCGGCTGCGGGTCCATCGGGCAGCACGTACGCGACCCGATCCTGTTCGCCGATACCCGCCTCGCGCAGGGTCCGCACGATGGCGCGCACGTGCGCGGCGAGCGCGGCATAGGTCAGTGGCGGAAGCCCCGGAGCCTCGAGCGCGGTGGCGCCCGGGCGCAGCTGCGCCCGCGCTTCGAGGAGTTCCTGGATGTGGCGCTCGTTCACCCACGCCTCGCGGCGCGGTGAGCAAGGCTTCGAGACATGAGGCCCCCAACCGTCGCCTGCTTGTAATGAGCCCGCCGCGCCTCCACTGAGCGCTCGCGGCCACTTCGGCTCCAGCCCCACCGCAGCATCGACGACACGCCGGGCGCGGAACCACGCGCCGCCCGCGAGGCTACGGCTGTCTCCGCTGCACCTCTTCCTTCGCCTTACGCGCGGCCTCCTGCGACGCCTCCACGAGCTTGTACGCGACGTAGTACTTGTAGATGTTGCGCACGTAGGTGGTGGTCTCGATCCCGATCTTCTGCGCGACCACGAGCTCGACGTTGTTGAACCACTGGTCGCCGTCGAGCCCTCGACTCATCGCCAATTTTCGCATCCTGGAGATGTTCCCAGGACCCGCGTTGTAGCACGCGAAGGCGAACAGCGTGCGATCGGTCTCGCTGAACGCGGCATCCGGGAAGTAACGGGTCATCAGCCGGTTCATGTACTTCGTACCGGCGTGGATGTTGGGTTCGAGACGGGTGATGTCGCCGACCTTGAGCTCCTCCCCCGTCGCCGGCATGATCTGCATCACGCCAATCGCGCCCATATGGCTCCGCGCCTCCTGGCGCAGCTTCGATTCCTGGTATCCCTGCGCGGCCACCATGAGCGGATCGAAGCCGTATTTGGCACCGTACTTCTCGAACAGATTCACCGTGGTCTCGAAACGCTTGTAGTCGGCGCCCTGGGTATTGTTGCTGATCTGCTTGATGCGCCGGAAGTACTGGGCCAGTCGCGCTTCACGGCTGTTCACCTTCTTGACGGCGATCTGGTAGAAGGTCGTTGTCACCGCGACCAGCCGAGGACTGTTCTTGCGCACCGCCCAACCGGGATAGGCTTCCGTGCGCAGGACCAGATCGTCACGAACCTTGATCTTCGGCAGGACCTGCGCCCACATACGAGCCTTCCAGTCGTCCACCACGGTCATGTCCACGAGCCCCGCGTTCAGCATCTCGAGCACGTCCTCGTCCTCGAGCGCAGCGGGCAGGTCGACGACCTGGGCGGGTGGCCTGCCGGCCCCCGCGAAGCGCTGATTCAGGGCCTGAACGCTCTCGTGGTAGCTCGTCGCCACCCGCACGTCCAGGGTCTTGCCGGACAGATCGTCGAGCGTCGCGATCTGCGGCGCGCTGGGTCCCGTCACCAGCAGCTCCTGCATCGGCTTCTGGTCCGTCGGCGCAATGAAGTCGACGATCTTCCGCCGCTCGTCGGTCGCCGTGAGGTTCCCGGCTGCGATGTCCCCCAGTCCGTCCACCACGCCGGACAGCAGCTTGTCGCGCGTCGTGGGGATCAGGATCACCGTCAATGGCCGCCTGCCGAGCTGTTTGGCGTACCTCGTGTTGAGGTACCGCTCGAAGTCGCGCGCCATGTCCGCGGTGAGACCGCGTTCGTGCCCCTTGTCCACGAAATACAGCGTGCGGCTGTAGGGCACCAGCACGCGAATGACGCGCCGCGTGAGCATCGAGTCGAAGTCGCCCGTCCAGGGCTTGTTCTCGAGGCTCAACTGCCGAGGCGGCGGGGTCGCGACCTGCTCCTGCGCGCGGGTTGGCGCGGTGGGTGGAAGCAAGATCACGAGGATGGCGGCAGCGAGACCGACGAGTGGTCCCAGCCATGCCGCTCGCCGCCTCATCCCGTCAGCAGGTCGTACTTGCTTCAGCTGTTCACGCGTCACCGATCACACCCCCCGGGTCAGAGATGATCGTATCGGTCGCTCAACCATCACCGACTGCATGTGACCAGAAGCGCTCGGAGTCTACCCCATTCGCTCCGGGAAGACGCCCTCGCGGGCGAGGCGCTCGGCAGTGTCTGCCGATCTCGTGACGACGTTTCTGGCGGTCCATGACGAAGAGGCTTCCCTCACTTGCGTGAGTCCGATCGCTGCTCGCA
>JBIOKD010000227.1:0-5446 GCA_044451485.1 Candidatus Eiseniibacteriota bacterium
GCGTGGTGGGACTGGCTGGGTCCGTGTTGGGTGCTGGTGCCGCTCGTGGTGCCGGCGTTGTGGCGCGAAGGACGCGAGCGGGTGTCGACGCTCTATCTCGCCACCACGCCGATGGTGGTCGCGGTGCTGATGTTCGTGCCGCCGGTGGTGGCGTTGCTGCGGCCACGTCTGGGTTACCTGCTCCTGCGCACCGTGTGGATGGTGCCGCTTGCCGCCATCCTGGCCTGGCTCCTGGTGTCGCTGTGGGACGGCGCCCGGCGGGGCCGGAGACCCTGGCCGGCGCGTCTCGGGCTGGCCCTCGTGCTGCTCCTCGGCGTCCCCGGTCTCGCGGCGATGGGCGGCGCGCTGTTCGACGCCCCGGCGCGCATCGCCGCCGAGCGCGACCGGAGCCCGATGCGGTGGGCCGACGCGCTGGCGTGGATGCAAGGTCATCTGCCCCCCGCGCGGGTGGTGTTGACCGATCCGCTCACCGCCTACTCGGTGCCGATGCTCACCGATCACTACGTGACACTGCTGCTCGACCAGCACAGCTCGCCCGACGACCCCCACGCCGTCGACCGCATCATCGACGCCCGCGACGCACTCGACCCGTACGCCCCGTGGGAGGTCATGCGCCGGGTGGTGCGCCGCTACGGGGTCGACGTGATCGCGCTCAACGACCGCTTCGTCGAGCGGCCGGTCCTCGATTACTGGGGGCCGCATCACGAGTGGTTCGTGGTGGCACGCGCCCGTCTCGACGCGGAGCCGGCGGCGTTCGAACGGGTGTACGACCAGCGTGGCTTCGTGGTCTATCGCGTCCATCGCGAGTCGCTCGACACCCTCTCGACCCCGTCCCGCCCGCGTCCGTTCGTCACCGCCTATGACCCCCGCCGGGTCGGCGTGTCACGGCCCATGGGAGAGCATCTCCCGGCCCTCCAATACGTGAACCTGAGTCCACGCGTGCTGGCGCCGGGGGACACCGTGCGGGGCGTGATCGGATGGCGCGCCCTGGAGCCGATGCCACGGGGCTCCTATCTGGTCTCGGTGCGGTTCGACCGGTCGCTGCCCGGCGGCTTCACACCCCCGCGTTCGATCGCCAAGCCGGCGCGCAAGCTGATCGAGAGGCTCGACCACGAGCGCTACCGCTTCCGCACCGATCACCTTCCGGTGGGCGGGGACTACGGTGTCGACCGGTGGTCGCCCCGCGAAGTGGTGGCGGATTCGTTCACGGTGATCGTCCCCCGCGACGCCGCGATCGGGGAGTGGCGCGTGGGGGTGCGGCTCATCGCGCAGGCGCCGTACCCCAACTACCGTCTCAGCGACTATTTCTTCGACGACGACTACTATGCGGGGCCGGTGGTGACCGGGGTGCGCATCACCCCCCGATCCGGCACGCGCGAAACGCGTGTCCCGGCGCCCATCCCCGACGGAGGCCACTGACATGTGCGGCATCAACGGCGTGTTCCACTATCGCGACGACCGTCCGGCCGATCCGGCGGCGATCGAGCGGCAGGCGCTGGTGATGCGTCACCGCGGCCCGGACGACGCGGGGGTGTGGTACGACGGACCGGTGGCGCTCGGACACCGGCGGCTCGCGGTGGTGGACCTGTCCCCGGGTGGCCACCAGCCGATGACGAACGAGGACGGGACGCTGTGGGTGACCTACAACGGCGAGCTGTATGGCTGGCCGGAGATGCGGGTGGCGCTGGCGGCCCGGGGACACCGCTTCCGCGGCGCCAGCGACACCGAGGCCCTGCTGCACCTGTACGAGGAGCACGGAGACGGCATGCTCGACCGGCTGCGCGGGATGTTCGTGTTCGCGCTGTTCGATCGTGATCGGCGACGGCTCCTGGTGGCCCGTGACCGGCTCGGCATCAAGCCGCTCTACTGGCACGACGACGGGCGACGGATCGTGTTCGCGAGCGAGCTCAAGGCGCTGATGCTCGATCCGTCGGTGCCCCGCGTGGTGGACGAGACCGCGCTCGGCGACTTCCTCGTTCACCAGTACGTGCCGTCGCCACGGACCATCTGGAAGGGCGTGCGCAAGCTGGCCCCCGGTCACCGGCTGGTGTGCGACCGCGACGGCGTGCGGGTGGAGCGCTGGTGGTCGCTGCCGGTGGTCCCCGACCCCACGCTCGATCCCGCGACGTGCGTGACCGGGCTCCGCGAGCGGCTCGCGGAGGCGGTGCGGCTGCGTCTGGTCGCCGACGTGCCGTTGGGCGCGTTCCTGTCCGGTGGGATCGACTCGAGCGCGGTGGTGGCGCTCATGAGCCGTGCCGCGGGTGGACCGGTCAAGACCTTCAGCATCGGGTTCGCCGAGCAGGGCTACGACGAGCTCGAGCACGCGCGCCGGGTGGCGCGTCATCTCGGCACCGACCATCGCGAGCTGGTGGTGCGCGCCGATGCCCTGGGGCTGCTGCCACGGCTGGTGTGGCAGCTCGACGAGCCGTTCGCCGATCCGAGCATGATCCCGACCCACTACGTGTCGGAGATGGCGCGACGCCATGTCACGGTGGCGCTCTCGGGCGACGGTGGGGACGAGGCCTACGGGGGCTACGAGACGTATCCGTGGGCGCTCGCGTACGCCCGCTCGGACCGGGTGCCGGGACCGCTGCGCGCGATCGCCGGCGCCGGCGCGCGTCTCATGCACGACGACCACCCGCTCGGTCGCAAGCTGCGGCGGCTGCCGATGAGCGTGCTCGACCGCCACCTCGACGCGATGGCGTTCTTCCGCCCCGCCGAGCTCGCCCGTCTGGCCAGCCCGGCGCTGGCCGCGGCGTGCGCCGACCACGACCCGTTCGCCAACGAGCGGGACAGCTTCGCGCGCGCCGCGGCGACGCTCGGCGAGGTGCCGGCGTTGCTGGTGGTGGACGCCATGAACTACATGGCGGACGACGTCCTCACCAAGGTGGACAAGACCTCGATGCTGCACTCGCTCGAGGTGCGGGTCCCGCTGCTCGATCACCAGGTGCTGGAATTCGTGGCCACCATCCCGTTCGAGCTCAAGCTGCGTGACGGGGTCGGGAAGTGGATCCTCCGCGAGGCGGTTCGCGATCTGCTCCCGCCCGAAACACTCGCCCGTGGCAAGCAGGGCTTCGCGGTGCCCATCGACCGCTGGTTCGGCGGTACCCTCGGGACCCTGGCGCGCGACGTGCTGCTCGACCCGCGCGCCCGTGGCCGGGGCTGGACCGACGAGCGCGCCGTGACCCGAGTGCTGACCGACCGAGGGCTCCGTGAGGAACGCCGCGCCCGCCAGGTGTTCGCGCTAGTGGTGCTCGAGTTGTGGGCGCAGACCTATCTCGACCGCCCGCGCGACACACTCGACACGCCGCTGCCGGTGGCGGGACGCGCCGCCGCGGCGTGAATCTCCTGCTGTTGATCGGCGCCTTTCCACCCGGACCGTTCGGTGGCGCGGAGACGCAGGCCGAGGCCTGGGCCGGGCGGCTCGCGACCCGTCACCGGGTCACGGTGATCACCCGGCGACGACCGGCCACCCGACCGCTCCGTGAGCGACGCGACGGGTACGAGGTGGTGAGTCTGCCAGTCTCGGGTGTGCCCATGGCACGCACCTGGCTGGATCGCGAGGCGGCGGCGCGCGTGATCGGGACGCTCGTGCCGCGTCCCGACCTCGCGTTGTGCTTCCAGACCTTCGTGAGCGGCTGGATCGGGGTGCACGTGCAGCGTCGTCTCGGCATCCCCGCGTTGGTGTGGGTGCGTGGCGAGGACGAGATCCGTCTCGGCGCGCGTCTTCGCGCGCGTCTGCTCAGTCGCGGGGTGTGGCGGGCGGCGCGGGGAGTGCTGGTGCAGAGCGACGAGATGCGCGGGGCGCTGCTCGGCGAGCTGGGCGCCGCCGACCGTGCCGCGCTCGAGCCGAAGCTCGCGGTGGTCCCGAACGGGATCGAGCTGCCGGCGATGCAGGAGCCGGGCGCGCGTGGGGACCGCGTTCTCGCGGTCGGACGTCTGGAGTCGTTCAAGGGATTCGACATCGTCATCGACGCGGTGGCGGCGATCGGGGGCCGGCTGACCGTGGCGGGGGACGGCTCCGAACGTTCGCGACTCGAAGCCCGCGCGCGCGAACGGGGGCTCGACGCCCGCTTTCTGGGACGCGTCGACCGGGCGACCCTGCAGACGCTGTATCGCGAGGCCCGGTGTCTGGCACTCGGCTCGCGTTTCGGCGAGGGCTTTCCGAACGTGCTGCTCGAGGCGATGGCGCACGGTTGTCCGGTGGTCGCGACCCGGATCACCGGTGTGCCGGCGCTGGTCGAGGACGGTGTGGACGGTCTGCTGGTCCCGTCCGACGACGTGCCCGCGATGGGTGACGCGCTCGCACGGCTGACCCGCGAGCCGGGTCTGGCGGCGCGTCTGGGTACGGCGGCCCGGGCGACCGCGGGGCGCTACGCGTGGGACGCGGTGGAGCCGCGTCTCGAGGACGTGCTCGCGCGCTGGGGGACGCGATGAGCACCGGTAGGAGACGGATCTGCTTCCACGTGCCCTATCTCTACCCGCTGGTGTCGGGTGGAGCCGTGCGCTACACGGGTGGTCTCGAGGTGCAGCAGGCGCTGCTCTCGCGCGGTCTCGCGCGAGAGGGGTTCGAGGTGAGCGTCGTGACCTGCGACTACGGGCAGCCGCCACGCGTGACCCGGGACGGCGTCACCTACGTGCGCTCGTTCCCGCCCCACGCCGGTCTCCCGGTGTTGCGCTTTCTCCACCCGCGGCTCACCCGCACCGTGGCGGCCCTGCGCTCGACGGCGGCGGACGTGTACTTCATGCAGGGCTCCGGGCTGCTCGCCGGGGTGACCTGCGACGTGGCCCACGCGCGCGGGGTCCCGTTCGTGTTCCTCGCCGCGCACGACTGGGACACCCTGCGCTCGATGCCGTTCCAGGGGCGCTCGCGCGAGCGCTGGTGGTACCGGCGCGCCCTGCTCGGATGCGATCTGCGTCTGGCGCAGACCGAGTGGCAGCGTGACAGTCTGCGACGGGAGTGGGGGCTCGACAGCGTGCTGTTGCGCAACCCGGTCGAGCTGCCACGGGCCACGGTGGATGCCGGTCGGGACGGGGTGGTGGTGTGGCTTGCGACCTACAAGACGCCCAAGCGTCCGGAGTGGTTCACCGAGATGGCGCGTCGTCTGCCGGCGCGGCGCTTCGTGATGTGCGGGGTGATCCCCGAGCCGCCGCTCGGACCCGAGGTGTACGAGGCGGCGCGGGCCGCCGCGCAGACGTGTCCGAATCTGGAGGTGCGGGGATTCCTCGAGCACGACCGGCTGGTCGAGCTGTTCCGCGAGGCGTCGATGCTGGTGCATACCTCACCCGCCGAGGGCTTCCCGAACGTATTCCTCGAGGCCTGGTCGCACGGTCTGCCGACCGTGACCGGTGTGGACCCCGACGGGGTCATCGCGACTCATGGCATGGGCGAGATCGCCGACACGCTCGACGGTTTCGTGGATGCGGTCGGCCGGCTGAGCGCCGA